>NZ_JBWBYV010000290.1:0-483 GCF_056174685.1 Janthinobacterium sp. BHSEK | reverse complement strand
CGGGTCAGCGAGCACCTTCGACAGGGCCAGGGTGGAAATTTCATTATTGCGCTCAATCTGCCACACATCGAGCGTCGTCAGGAACGAGCTGCTGGGTTCCCAGGCGATGCCCAAGGTGAGGTTTTTCGCCGTCTCCGGTTTGAGATCCTTGTTGGCGCCGCTGCGATATGGAGAGTTGCTATCGCAGCCCAGGGTAAATCTGGCATTGCAGCGGGCCGTATCCTTGTACGACAAATAGGCATTGCGTACATCGGTCGAGTTTTCTACCAGCGTGGGCGCGCGGAAGCCTTTCGCATACGTGCCGCGTACCAGGAACGCTGGCGTGACCGACCATTTCATGCCCACCTTTGGCGTCGTCGAGCTGCCATAGTCCGAGTAACGGTCATGCCTTGCCGCCAGGCCGGCTTCCAGATTTTTCAGCAGTGGAATGGTGGCCTCGCCATACACGGAAGAGACATGGCGGTTGTTCGAGATGCCAGGGGG
>NZ_JBWBYV010000289.1:0-273 GCF_056174685.1 Janthinobacterium sp. BHSEK | reverse complement strand
ATTAAACAGTCGCAGCCACCAGTTTATTGCAACCCTTTCACCCTCATGGAGTAAACCATTCAAGCTACCGGGGCGTACCTTTTCCCGAAGTTACGGTACCAATTTGCCGAGTTCCTTCTCCCGAGTTCTCTCAAGCGCCTTAGAATACTCATCTCGCCCACCTGTGTCGGTTTGCGGTACGGTCTCGTATGACTGAAGCTTAGAGGCTTTTCTTGGAACCACTTCCGATTGCTTCGTGAATAAATTCACTCGTCCCATCCCCTTGAATTCCGC
>NZ_JBWBYV010000288.1:0-725 GCF_056174685.1 Janthinobacterium sp. BHSEK | reverse complement strand
GCATCAGGGCTTGATCGCACTGCTTGGCGCAGCGCTGCCACGTCGGCTACATTCGACTTCGAGCCGCCCCCAACGACGAACTGCTGCACGAATTTATCGGGTTCGATACCGTCACGCACGGCCTGTAAAGCGGGCGTCTTTTCGACAATGCCCATGTATTGTCGATGCGTGCTGCGCGCACGATCAAACGCGGCCTGTGAACCTGCTGCAAGCGGCTGCCCTGGCAGCAATGGCGTTTCCTCTAATGCTGTACGTACTTGGCTGATCGCATCGCGTATGCCTCCATCAGACGATGTCCGCTGAACCTTTGCCATAATCGTCTTGAATTGCTCCGCAGTTTCGATGGTCAGCGGCGCGGCTCCTGATGCGAAGTCGTTGAGCTTCTTGCGGATATCTGCGGGCAGTTCAGCATTGCGCAGGTTGTATGTCAAAAGCTCGTCCGCACGCGTTGCAAATGCTTGCGGGTCAAGCGCGGCACTGCGCCCACTTGAATCTCGAGCACGGTCGTACAGTCGACCAATGATGCCAGTAGCGCGGTCGTTGTAACCTTCCACGCCAGCCATTACCCGGCGGCCACCGGCAATCGCCGTATCGGGCGTGCTTGCACCAGCCTCGTTCAAACCGCTAATAAGTTGCCTATTATTGGCATTCTCATTCTGCCCAAGAGTCTGAGCCGAAATGTCCTTACTGTTAATGCCCAGTTTGGCCAGGTTACGTTGTTGCGT
>NZ_JBWBYV010000287.1:0-242 GCF_056174685.1 Janthinobacterium sp. BHSEK | reverse complement strand
TCAGAGGCTAACGTTATAGGGACAAGCGAATAAGTGCACATGGTGGATGCCTTGGCGATTACAGGCGATGAAGGACGTAGTAGCTTGCGATAAGCTGCGGGGAGTGAGCAAACACACTTTGATCCGCAGATTTCCGAATGGGGCAACCCACCCTTTTAGGGTATTGCATACTGAATACATAGGTATGCAAGGCGAACGCGGCGAACTGAAACATCTAAGTAGCTGCAGGAAAAGAAATCAAC
>NZ_JBWBYV010000286.1:0-497 GCF_056174685.1 Janthinobacterium sp. BHSEK | reverse complement strand
TCGTTGCGTACCCCCGGGCAGGTGGAAAATGAGCAGTACGCCAACCGCCTAAAGGACCTGCAGGCGTTTCGTGATGCTGAGTTGGAAAACACGATGGAAGGCAACCGGCTGATCGAGGAGGAAAACGAGCGACACGAGCTGGCCATGTTGGAAATGAAATCATCGTATCAAATGCAGTCGCTGGGCGCAGCCGGCAATGCGGCTGATCAGCTGTATGGTCTGATGCAGCAGGCTGGCAAAGAACAATCTGCATTAGGAAAGGCCGCATTCCTTGCAAGCAAGGCAATTGCCGTGGCCGAGATCCTGCTCAACACCGAAGTGGCAGCGGCCAAGGCAGGCGCCCAGCTGGGCATCTTCGGCATTCCCATGGCGACGATGATTCGTGTAACTGGCTATGCCAGTGCCGGCATGGTGGCAGGCATGGCCATTGCCGGTATGCGCGAGAAAGGCGGTCCGGTCTGGAGTGGAGGTGCCTTTATCGTTGGCGAGAAAGGACC
>NZ_JBWBYV010000285.1:0-674 GCF_056174685.1 Janthinobacterium sp. BHSEK | reverse complement strand
CGGCTACCGGCCACGGTGCCGTGGATCATTCCCAGGCTGGTCTTTGCTGTGGCCAGGACTGCAGCCATGGCGGCCACCTCCTGCGCAGCTGTCAATTCCAGTTGTACCGCGCCAGTTACCTTGCGTTCGGTAATCGGTACGGATTCACCACCGAGGAGCGCTTGAAACGGCGAGGTGACACCCAGATCGATCGTCAGCCCCTTACTCGGGTAGGAATCGCCTCCGACCAGCGCCGGCGGCGTAGCGGTCGCATGCGTAGCGCCCCACATCAGCTTGCCGGAGTTGGCATCCAGTACGATCTCTGGCACTTGCCACTCTTCCAGGTCTGCCGTTGGTGCTGCAGCCACGCCAATGCCGCCGTACAGGCAGACAAACTTGCACGAGATAACTGGCTTTTCGCCAACGCTCAACTTCAGCGAAGCGGTACCGCGAGCGCCCAGGCCTTTATGCAGCACGCCATCGTCGTACCAGTAAATGGTGGACGATTCAAAACCGGTCGAAATTGGCACATAGTCCACACGCACGCCTGCCGTGATGACCTCGGCAAAACCACAGGAGCGCAACAGCGGGCCCCAAGCAGGGGCGCTACCCAACGTGCCGGCGCCGACCAGCTCGACATCGAAGCCCATTTCGACATAGCGGCTACCAACCAACTGTTCATCACCGCCCAAAAA
>NZ_JBWBYV010000284.1:0-244 GCF_056174685.1 Janthinobacterium sp. BHSEK | reverse complement strand
ATGAAGAGGCTAACGTTATAGGGACAAGCGAATAAGTGCACATGGTGGATGCCTTGGCGATTACAGGCGATGAAGGACGTAGTAGCTTGCGATAAGCTGCGGGGAGTGAGCAAACACACTTTGATCCGCAGATTTCCGAATGGGGCAACCCACCCTTTTAGGGTATTGCATACTGAATACATAGGTATGCAAGGCGAACGCGGCGAACTGAAACATCTAAGTAGCTGCAGGAAAAGAAATCAAC
>NZ_JBWBYV010000283.1:0-273 GCF_056174685.1 Janthinobacterium sp. BHSEK | reverse complement strand
CTGTCAGTTTTTTGAGTGAGCGACCCGTCGCAAGACGGTGCCTGTAAAAGGGCAAAGTAACAGAGATTAAACTGAAGAGTTTGATCCTGGCTCAGATTGAACGCTGGCGGCATGCCTTACACATGCAAGTCGAACGGCAGCACGGAGCTTGCTCTGGTGGCGAGTGGCGAACGGGTGAGTAATATATCGGAACGTACCCTGGAGTGGGGGATAACGTAGCGAAAGTTACGCTAATACCGCATACGATCTACGGATGAAAGTGGGGGATCGCAA
>NZ_JBWBYV010000282.1:0-709 GCF_056174685.1 Janthinobacterium sp. BHSEK | reverse complement strand
CACATATCGAAATACACACAACAATTTGAGTGCCTTTGCTGCCAGTTTAGGACTTTTCGAGGTGAAGCCATACAATTTTGGTGTCTTTGCATCTATAGCGATTATCTGGATAGCTCCCACATTTCATATTCTTCCTGTTGGCAATAAATTACTTGCATTTAGAAAAATACTACCTATAGTGTGAGTATCTAGCAGACTTACTAGATGTGGACATCCCGGGTTTTCTTTTTAGGAGAAATGCATGGCAGGTAAAACCACTGGCGGCAAGGTCGCCACTACCGCAGGGCGCACGCTCAGCAACCCGAACGCCTCGACACTGCAACGTAGCTTGGCGGGTAGCGCACTGGCACAATCTGGCACCCAAAAAGTGACGGGCAAGGCGATGGAAGCGAAAGCGTCCACGGCGCTTCAGAACGCCACTTCAGCAGCTACCACCAGATCGCTAGCTGGCTCGCTGGTATCGCAGTCGGACAAGAAACGCTAACCGGACCTTGACTGACGGCGCTTTGATACAGGTTCGGCCGTTAGTCAAACAAGGTATTTTCGTTCCTGCAGCTGGCTGTAAAGGCCAGCATTAGGAAAATCTCATTTCAATTGACTCTGTTTTTTAGTTCAAGGACAAGGCCGAATGATAGAAATTGACGAGGAAATAGCGCAACAACATCTGACAAGGATGCGTAAGATCTATACAGATTCAGCTGCCGCCTTC
>NZ_JBWBYV010000281.1:0-243 GCF_056174685.1 Janthinobacterium sp. BHSEK | reverse complement strand
TGATTCGTGCAAACTCTAGAAAGGAGGTGATCCAGCCGCACCTTCCGATACGGCTACCTTGTTACGACTTCACCCCAGTCACGAATCCTACCGTGGTAAGCGCCCTCCTTGCGGTTAAGCTACCTACTTCTGGTAAAACCCGCTCCCATGGTGTGACGGGCGGTGTGTACAAGACCCGGGAACGTATTCACCGCGACATGCTGATCCGCGATTACTAGCGATTCCAACTTCATGCAGTCGAGT
>NZ_JBWBYV010000280.1:0-267 GCF_056174685.1 Janthinobacterium sp. BHSEK | reverse complement strand
TAGAAGGCACTTAGGCAAATCCGGGTGCGGAATTCAAGGGGATGGGACGAGTGAATTTATTCACGAAGCAATCGGAAGTGGTTCCAAGAAAAGCCTCTAAGCTTCAGTCATACGAGACCGTACCGCAAACCGACACAGGTGGGCGAGATGAGTATTCTAAGGCGCTTGAGAGAACTCGGGAGAAGGAACTCGGCAAATTGGTACCGTAACTTCGGGAAAAGGTACGCCCCGGTAGCTTGATTGGTTTACTCCATGAGGGTGAAAGGG
>NZ_JBWBYV010000279.1:0-257 GCF_056174685.1 Janthinobacterium sp. BHSEK | reverse complement strand
GACGGTGCCTGTAAAAGGGCAAAGTAACAGAGATTAAACTGAAGAGTTTGATCCTGGCTCAGATTGAACGCTGGCGGCATGCCTTACACATGCAAGTCGAACGGCAGCACGGAGCTTGCTCTGGTGGCGAGTGGCGAACGGGTGAGTAATATATCGGAACGTACCCTGGAGTGGGGGATAACGTAGCGAAAGTTACGCTAATACCGCATACGATCTACGGATGAAAGTGGGGGATCGCAAGACCTCATGCTCGTGGA
>NZ_JBWBYV010000278.1:0-643 GCF_056174685.1 Janthinobacterium sp. BHSEK | reverse complement strand
CCCCTGCGGCAGTCAAGGATGGGGCGGCCGACGACTTCCGTGACGCGCTCGATTTCACCGAGCTCGCTATCGGGCACTTCGATGCTCACGTCGGGAATACGCACACCCAATAGCTGGAAAGCCATATGCACCATATTCATGAACGGCCCGAAGAACAGCACGAGTACCAGCGGTGCCACGAACACTGCGGCAAGCTGCGCCAATCTGCGCTGCGGCTTCGGCCGCGCGCCTGTGACCGTGATGCCGCCTTGCGTACCAGCCGTAACTAGCATCAGGGCGAGAAAACCGGCACAAAAAAAGATCGTGATCAATAACAGCAGTGAAGGTTGTACAAGGGCAAAGGCATAAAACAGGGACAGCAAAAAAAAGAGAAGCGATAACAGGAAATAGCCAAGGCCGTGCAGCCCGGCAGGAACGACAAACAGGGTCGCCTGCGCATGGGCGGCGCGCCGCCTGGAAACCCGCACTTCCAGCAAAGAAAGTAGTTTGAGCAGCCACAGTGCAGACATGGCCCCGAACAACAAAAAGATGCAGTACAGAAAACCGAACATCAGTGCCACAAAGATAAAGAACACCACTTCGCCTGGCGTCAGGCCACTGGGGAAAAACTGAATGTCAAACAAATAGGTCAGCGTGACGATGG
>NZ_JBWBYV010000277.1:0-261 GCF_056174685.1 Janthinobacterium sp. BHSEK | reverse complement strand
AGTGAGCGACCCGTCAGCAATGACGGTGCCTGTAAAAGGGCAAAGTAACAGAGATTAAACTGAAGAGTTTGATCCTGGCTCAGATTGAACGCTGGCGGCATGCCTTACACATGCAAGTCGAACGGCAGCACGGAGCTTGCTCTGGTGGCGAGTGGCGAACGGGTGAGTAATATATCGGAACGTACCCTGGAGTGGGGGATAACGTAGCGAAAGTTACGCTAATACCGCATACGATCTACGGATGAAAGTGGGGGATCGCAA
>NZ_JBWBYV010000276.1:0-533 GCF_056174685.1 Janthinobacterium sp. BHSEK | reverse complement strand
ACTATGCGCTCAAGAGCGCTTTTATCGAATCTTCTCTCGGCGACAACATGGGAGCACGCGCCGGCACTGGTCATGTAGGAATATTTCAATATGACCAGACTACCTGGAGTGGTTTGAAACACACCGGCAACATCAACAGCGTCGATGCTCAGATCAGTGCGTTTTATGATGACATGAGTAAGTACACGGCAAGATACAACGGGCTGGCGCCAGCCGAACGGGGCAATTTGGGTCTTGAACAGTATATGTATCTCAAGCATCACGATGGTAATAACTATACGAACTGGGCTGGGTCGCCTGGCGTGAAGATTTTCAATGAAAATTGTTTCGAACCTCATGTAGAAACGCGAGCGGAGCATGCCGATTCGCCACCGCCACCCGGCGGCGACCACATGTTCGACTATCTGGCATGGTGGCAACCCAGCGAACGAGAAGGCAAGGTTACCGTCGGCGATATCATCCCGCTTCCGCCCCCGGCTACCGAAGACGGCGATGAAACTGCCTGATTGACTACCATCAAAGCTGAATAATGA
>NZ_JBWBYV010000275.1:0-738 GCF_056174685.1 Janthinobacterium sp. BHSEK | reverse complement strand
TGGCATCCCAGGACTTGCGCCTCAATGGCGGTAAACGGATCGCGGCCTGGCTGCTCGGCTTCTATCAGCACCAGGCCGATGCGCCCGAACAGCCCCACTTTGGCGCTAATTGCCTTGCCGGATGCCTGGAACTGCTGTTGATGCTTGTTGCTGGCAGCGTTGAACAGTTAGCCCAGGATGCGGTCATGCAGGTCGATGATTTCGTCGGTGACGGTAGCCATGCCCTCGGTGCCGTAGCGGCGCTGCAGCTCGAACTTCGCCAGGTCGGAGGGCGTCATCTGGTCGCCCTCGGGTGCGATCTTGAGCAGCTGGTTCTGGTGCACCAGCCGCTAGATGCTGATAGGCAGGTCGAGCGTCTACCACGTTTTGAGGCGTTCAATGTGTTCCAGCATATGCCCCGAGTTCGGCCTGTCCAGGTACGCCGGCAGCTCAAGCAGATGCTCGCGCCGCGTCTCCTCCCGTTCGGCATACTGCGGCCTGCACATCGGGTTGAGCCGTAGTTGCCGACCTATCCAATTCAGCAGAGAGACTGGCAAGGCAAGCAGGCTATCGCGCTCGGAGGCAGACAGAATCGAACGGCGGGGCATACGGTTTCCTTTTTCTGGAAAACGAGGGTTTATGAAAAGCCCGCCAGGGAAATCAACGCGATACGGGAAATCAAAACCTTGTGATTCTCGAAAATGGTTCTTGAAACCATATTTTTGATTACATACAATCTCAACGAGTTTCGCTAAAACA
>NZ_JBWBYV010000274.1:0-249 GCF_056174685.1 Janthinobacterium sp. BHSEK | reverse complement strand
ATTTCTTTTCCTGCAGCTACTTAGATGTTTCAGTTCGCCGCGTTCGCCTTGCATACCTATGTATTCAGTATGCAATACCCTAAAAGGGTGGGTTGCCCCATTCGGAAATCTGCGGATCAAAGTGTGTTTGCTCACTCCCCGCAGCTTATCGCAAGCTACTACGTCCTTCATCGCCTGTAATCGCCAAGGCATCCACCATGTGCACTTATTCGCTTGTCCCTATAACGTTAGCCTCTTCATTCTTTCAAA
>NZ_JBWBYV010000273.1:0-340 GCF_056174685.1 Janthinobacterium sp. BHSEK | reverse complement strand
ACATGTTGCGAAGTTGTTGATCGCAATCATTACCCAAAATTCTAAATAATCCGCTTCTTCCAGATTCATGGCTTTGTCGCTCCACTGAGGACAAATGCCGGTACAAGTTATGCCTGATGACCATAGCAAGTTGGTCCCACCCCTTCCCATCCCGAACAGGACCGTGAAACAACTTTGCGCCGATGATAGTGCTGCAACCAGTGTGAAAGTAGGTTATCGTCAGGCTTGTTATTCGCAGTAAGAGAAAAACCCGTCAAGCAATTGGCGGGTTTTTTTTCGTCTGGCGGTTGGATGCGCCGCTGGTGCTGTCGGCTTACGCTGCGCTAAGCCGACCTACGCC
>NZ_JBWBYV010000272.1:0-567 GCF_056174685.1 Janthinobacterium sp. BHSEK | reverse complement strand
ATACTATTGAGAACAATCCTACCGCTAACTAGTCAGCATCCATGCGCTAAGTTATGCCAACATGGCAGACTGCAGCTACCAAGTGAATCTGCAGCAATAATGAGCATATATTCTTGTATCGGACAATCCCAATCCAAACCTGAAGTCGTCATTTGGTTACGTGTCCAGTCCCGTTTGATCATAAACGCGCTTGACGAATAGTTCCGGTTTCTTTTGCTGCCATTCTTTGAGCGCCTGGATGCGTGTTTTAGCACCGATGGCCCGTTGTGGAATATGGTGGTTGTAGAGCTTTAAATAGTTGAGTAAGAGCCTTGTTTTGAAAATCCTTGTGTCGGTGGTTCGATTCCGCCCCGGGCCACCAAGAACAGTCTCCATGAAACGCCCACTCCTGCCAGTGGGCGTTGTCGTTTCTAGACTTCGCCTTACCCAGCGGCAATGCAGACGCAGCCCATCCTCGCCCATCCAGGCGAAATCTCATCCTTGCTTGATCTATTACAAAGTGCAACTTCCGTCCGCGGGCGACAGTCCGTCAACCGGTGGCCGGCACGCAATTCACGCCAGCGGACC
>NZ_JBWBYV010000271.1:0-583 GCF_056174685.1 Janthinobacterium sp. BHSEK | reverse complement strand
TTGTATGCAAAACGCCCGATGCAGTGCATCGGGCGTCGTTCCCGGAAGGCATGAAGCGGTCAGGCAACGATGTGGTCAGGAATTCAGTTTCTGGCGGTTCTCGCGCCACCATTTGCTACCGAATACCAGAATGACGGAAAACAGCAATCCAAGCAGGCCGCTCGTCAGGATGACGGACGACAGGCGCGACGAACGCCGCTCAGGCAAGCTTGGGCCGGCAATGAAGCGGCTCTTTTCCAGATACAGGCTTAGCGCGCTCTGGTTTTCTATCGAGATGGTGTTGTAGACTTCCTTGATCGTGTCGTCGTTCAGATCCTTGTTCTTGAACGCTGCTTCCTTGACCGCTTCCAGGCCGCGCAGGATGACTTCACCGGAGCGTGTCTGGTTCATGAACGCCCTCGCCTTGTCGTAGTAGTCGCGCAGCAGTACGGCCTGCTGGCGGTCGCGTTTGGCCTTGGTGATGATTTCCTTGAGGTCGACGATCCGCACTTCGCTGGTCGTCAACTGCGTAATGGGCGACAAGTAGCGGGCGTTGTCTTCCGTAACGGTAACCAGCTGACGCGCATTTTGTGCCGACTCGGGA
>NZ_JBWBYV010000270.1:0-241 GCF_056174685.1 Janthinobacterium sp. BHSEK | reverse complement strand
GCCTTCTATGAGACAGAAACTGACTATTCCAACAGTCAGACAACCTTCCGCGATCCGTCCCCCCATCGCATCATACGACGGTGCAGGAATATTAACCTGCTTCCCATCAGCTACGCATCTCTGCCTCGCCTTAGGGGCCGACTCACCCTGCTCCGATGAACGTTGAACAGGAAACCTTGGGCTTACGGCGTGGAGGCTTTTCACCCCCATTATCGCTACTCATGTCAGCATTCGCACTTCT
>NZ_JBWBYV010000269.1:0-488 GCF_056174685.1 Janthinobacterium sp. BHSEK | reverse complement strand
TACTGCGAATAACAAGCCTGACGATAACCTACTTTCACACTGGTTGCAGCACTATCATCGGCGCAAAGTTGTTTCACGGTCCTGTTCGGGATGGGAAGGGGTGGGACCAACTTGCTATGGTCATCAGGCATAACTTGTACCGGCATTTGTCCTCAGTGGAGCGACAAAGCCATGAATCTGGAAGAAGCGGATTATTTAGAATTTTGGGTAATGATTGCGATCAACAACTTCGCAACATGTACTTTCTTATCCTCTGCACCTGCTAAGGTTATAGGGACAAGCCGTACGGGCAATTAGTACTGGTTAGCTTAATGCATTACTGCACTTCCACACCCAGCCTATCAACGTCCTGGTCTCGAACGACCCTTCAAAGAGCTCAAGGCTCTGGGAAATCTCATCTCAAGGCAAGTTTCCCGCTTAGATGCTTTCAGCGGTTATCTCTTCCGAACTTAGCTACCCGGCAATGCCACTGGCGTGACAACCGGTAC
>NZ_JBWBYV010000268.1:0-263 GCF_056174685.1 Janthinobacterium sp. BHSEK | reverse complement strand
AAAATGGCAAAAGGTAAATTCGAACGGACCAAGCCGCACGTCAACGTCGGCACCATCGGCCACGTCGACCACGGTAAAACCACGCTGACCGCTGCAATCGCAACGGTTCTGTCGAAGAAATTCGGCGGCGAAGCCAAAGCATACGACCAGATCGATGCGGCTCCAGAAGAAAAAGCGCGCGGTATCACGATCAACACCGCCCACGTCGAGTACGAAACGGAAACGCGTCACTACGCGCACGTTGACTGCCCAGGCCACGCCGA
>NZ_JBWBYV010000267.1:0-249 GCF_056174685.1 Janthinobacterium sp. BHSEK | reverse complement strand
ATCCTCTGCACCTGCTAAGGTTATAGGGACAAGCCGTACGGGCAATTAGTACTGGTTAGCTTAATGCATTACTGCACTTCCACACCCAGCCTATCAACGTCCTGGTCTCGAACGACCCTTCAAAGAGCTCAAGGCTCTGGGAAATCTCATCTCAAGGCAAGTTTCCCGCTTAGATGCTTTCAGCGGTTATCTCTTCCGAACTTAGCTACCCGGCAATGCCACTGGCGTGACAACCGGTACACCAGAGGT
>NZ_JBWBYV010000266.1:0-982 GCF_056174685.1 Janthinobacterium sp. BHSEK | reverse complement strand
GCTTGGGTGAGTGGGGATTTCATTTGACTGCCTTCACACCCCATCCGGCCTGCTGCAACGTTGGCAGCTCCAAGGCTGGTGGGAAATCGCCGCCAAGTGCGGCTGCTGCTGCAAGTGCCTGACGCTCTGCTGGGGACATGTCGTACTCCTGTGTTTGCTTTCGATTGAGCGACTTTACCAAAAAGATAAACATGAGGCAAGCGTAATTTACCAAAAAGATTAATTTATTCTTTTGTGCAGAGCTGATGGGAAATCTAAGGGCGAAAAAAAGCCCCGATCAACGGGGCTGGCAGAGGAATTTAAAAGGGCAGTATTGGAGACGGTGGCTGCCGGTAGCGTCGCCAGGTGATTTCGTCAGCGTTGATCTGGTTGATCAGCGGTCCGATGTCGAACGTGGAGTAGCTGCGCGAGAAGCCGCCGACGCGCGGCGATACCAGCAAAATAGGGAGGTCAGGGAAGTATCGCTGTGCATGTGCCAGCGCGGCTGGACCGGTGGACGGCCAGGTATGCTCTGGCTCAACCTGGACCACGGCCAATTGAATTTGCTTGATCTTGATTATAGCGGCGGATAGTTGCATAAAGGCATTATGCTTTGACTATTGCCAATTTGAAAGTGATTGGGGATGCGAGGGCATTAAAAAGCCCGCGCACAGCAGGCTCCTGCTATGGCTTGGCTGCGGGCGCAGGCGCCACTTGAGGCGGGGCTGTTGCAGCCGGCTGCGCGTAGATCACGACCGGCGCTGGCGCAACTGACGCAGGCTTCGGCGCCATATTGTTGAGTACCAGCACAATCACCGCAATTCCAACACCAACCAGCCCAGAGACAATGGCCACCACCCTCGATAGCGTGTCTGTCGTCGCCTTGTGGATATCCGCCGTGGACTTGTGAAGCATCGACTCGAAGCGAGCGAAATTTGCATCAAGTTTCGTGTCCATAGCGGCAATTCCGGTGGCAAGCTTCGCGTCCAGTGCAGCCATGCGC
>NZ_JBWBYV010000265.1:0-349 GCF_056174685.1 Janthinobacterium sp. BHSEK | reverse complement strand
TCCACGAGCATGAGGTCTTGCGATCCCCCACTTTCATCCGTAGATCGTATGCGGTATTAGCGTAACTTTCGCTACGTTATCCCCCACTCCAGGGTACGTTCCGATATATTACTCACCCGTTCGCCACTCGCCACCAGAGCAAGCTCCGTGCTGCCGTTCGACTTGCATGTGTAAGGCATGCCGCCAGCGTTCAATCTGAGCCAGGATCAAACTCTTCAGTTTAATCTCTGTTACTTTGCCATTTTATTGGCACCGTCTTGCGACGGGTCGCTCACTCAAAAAACTGACAGGCTACTTCCGAAGAAGTATCCTATTTCATTATTTCTTGTGAACATTTGATATTTTAAGT
>NZ_JBWBYV010000264.1:0-472 GCF_056174685.1 Janthinobacterium sp. BHSEK | reverse complement strand
GAAGTGCGAATGCTGACATGAGTAGCGATAATGGGGGTGAAAAGCCTCCACGCCGTAAGCCCAAGGTTTCCTGTTCAACGTTCATCGGAGCAGGGTGAGTCGGCCCCTAAGGCGAGGCAGAGATGCGTAGCTGATGGGAAGCAGGTTAATATTCCTGCACCGTCGTATGATGCGATGGGGGGACGGATCGCGGAAGGTTGTCTGACTGTTGGAATAGTCAGTTTCTGTCTCATAGAAGGCACTTAGGCAAATCCGGGTGCGGAATTCAAGGGGATGGGACGAGTGAATTTATTCACGAAGCAATCGGAAGTGGTTCCAAGAAAAGCCTCTAAGCTTCAGTCATACGAGACCGTACCGCAAACCGACACAGGTGGGCGAGATGAGTATTCTAAGGCGCTTGAGAGAACTCGGGAGAAGGAACTCGGCAAATTGGTACCGTAACTTCGGGAAAAGGTACGCCCCGGTAGCTTGA
>NZ_JBWBYV010000263.1:0-588 GCF_056174685.1 Janthinobacterium sp. BHSEK | reverse complement strand
TGGACGTAGGGATAGTCGCGGTGCTCCAGCACCGACAGCTCGTTGGCGTACGTGGCTTTGATCAGCTCTTTCCAGCTGGAGCGCTCCAGCTTCTGGCGCAGCGGCAGCGTGTTCAGGAACAGGCCCAGCACCTTCTCCCCGTCTTGCTCCTCCGGGCGCACGTTGCTCACCAGCCCTGTCGTGACGTCGTCTTTGCCAGCCAGCATGGACACCACCCGCAGGTGGGCGCTCAGCAGTACCGTGCGCATCGGCACGGCCAGCGTCGCCGCCAGCGCTTGCAGCTTGCCGCAGACGGCGTCGCTGACCTTCGCGGCGCGGTTGCGGTCCATGCTCGTCGCGTCCTGCGCTTGCTCGGCCGGCGGCAGCGTCGAGTACACATGCCCGTCCAGATAGTGCTTCCAGAACGCGCCTTGCCGCTCCGATCGCAGTGCCTGTTTTTCGCGCAGCGCTGCCATCTTCGGCGTCACGCGCAACGATGGCAGCGCAATGTCCTTGCCTTCGAGCGCAGCGAAGTAGGCATTGAACAGCTCGGTCTGGAACGAGGCCACGCTCCAGCCATCGAGAATCGCATGGTGGAAGCTGAAGGTG
>NZ_JBWBYV010000262.1:0-609 GCF_056174685.1 Janthinobacterium sp. BHSEK | reverse complement strand
CATGAGCTACGATGAACTCAATCGGCGTGCCAACCAGCTGGCGCATTATCTGCTTGCGCTGGGTGTGCAGCCGGATGACCGGGTCGCCATCTGCATGGAGCGCGGCAGCGCCATGGTCATCGGCTGGCTCGGCATCCTCAAGGCTGGCGCCGCCTATGTGCCGCTTGAATCGAACTATCCGGCCGACCGGCTGTCGGCCATGTTGGCCGACAGCGGACCGGTGGCGTTGCTGACGCAGGCATCGCTGGCGGAACGCATGCCGCCGACTGGCGTGCGCGCGATCATCGTCGATGGCGAAGCAGACGCCCACGCCATCGCCAGCCAAGCCCAAGGCGATCCGGACGCGGCGGCGGCTGGCCTGGCTGCGCACCATCTTGCCTATGTGATCTATACCTCCGGTTCGACTGGCATGCCCAAGGGCGTGATGGTGGAGCACCGCAATGTAGTGCAGCTGGTAATAAACAATTCATTTGCCGAGATCGGCCGCGATGATGTGATTGTTCACTGCGCCAATCCCGCCTTCGACGCCTCGACCTGGGAAGTCTGGGGCGGCCTGCTCAACGGTGCGCGGGTGCTGATCGTGCCGCAGACCGTGCTGCTCGACCCGGT
>NZ_JBWBYV010000261.1:0-251 GCF_056174685.1 Janthinobacterium sp. BHSEK | reverse complement strand
CTCGATTTCGTCACGGGAAAAGGAGCGCTGACGCAGGCGCAGGTGCGCCATTATTTGTTGCCCATGATCGACAAGGATATCCTGTTGCTCACCGATGGCCATGCCGCCTACCGGGCTTTTGCAAAGGAGGCGGGGATCAGCCACGAGGCCGTCAATTTGCGCGCAGGCATCCGGGTGCAGGGCGCCGTGCATGTGCAGCACGTCAATGCCTATCACAGCCGCCTGCGGGAATGGCTACGCCCCTTTCACGG
>NZ_JBWBYV010000260.1:0-296 GCF_056174685.1 Janthinobacterium sp. BHSEK | reverse complement strand
TCCACGCCGACTTGCTCCACCTTGAGCACCGTGCTCCATGCCTGGCACAGCGCCTGTTCCACCTGACCTTCCGCGGCGACGTACCTGCCGCGCGCCAGCGCTTGCAGATCGGGCGCCGGCAGCGCCGTGCGATCGAGCTTGCCGTTGCTGGTCAGCGGGAAGGCGTCGAGCGTGACGAAGGCGCTGGGAATCATGTAATCGGCCAGATGGGCGCCAAGCTGGGCGCGCAGTTCGCCAGCGACAGGCGCCGCGCCGGACGCGCGCAGGTAGGCCACCAGCCGTTTCTCGCCTGGCGC
>NZ_JBWBYV010000259.1:0-960 GCF_056174685.1 Janthinobacterium sp. BHSEK | reverse complement strand
ACCCAGCGAGCCGTGCTGATCGGCTTCGGCAAGGGCTTGGGGGCGAAGCAGTCCGGAAGGCGGCTCATGATTTCACCGCCTTGCTGGACTCGGCCCGCGTGTACGCTGCCTTGAGATCGGCCTCGGCAGCCGTGCGCCATTCATCGCCGTGCTCGATCGCCAGGCGAAGATACCGGTCGAGCACGAAAGCCTGTTCGTCCTCGCATTTGGTACGGATCTCGGCGCCAGCTGCACGGTAGACGTGCGCGATGGGTCCAGTACGGAAATTCGGCAATCCCAGAACATCGGCAAGGGCCGCCGTCATCGAGGACGGGTAACGTAAGTCATCATTTTTTTCACTTTCATCTGCCAGCGCTGCCCTTGTCCAGGCAGCGATGCCAGCTGGATACCCTGGGCGACAATGCGAGAAACGTTTTACCAAAACCGTTTGCAGCTCGGCGTGCTCGATACCATCAGCGCGCGCAAATGCTGGCGGCGCCATGTTTCCCCCTCGCTGGTGGATCATCATGGCGAAGTTACCCGCATCAACCGGGTCGCCTCCATTGGCCTGATTGCGCAGCATGGTCGTCAGATCGTCCACGCTACACTGCTCCGGGTCGTCCCAGCCGCCGCGGCCCTTTGCACGTGCCAAGGCCAATTTTGCCTTCATCGCAGCCGCAAAGCGGTCGACGGCAACGTCGTCGGCGTGCTGTTCTGATGTTGGTGGAATCGGCGCGGCCGCAAGCATGGCGCGATATGCCGGTGCCATCGTAGCCAGCATACCGGCGACCGCATCGACCGTCGTGCCCGGCGCCATGTCCATCTGCATCAGGACAATCGGTGCCGCCAAGTGCGCGAGTGCGATATCAGCCGGGCTGGCGGTCGGCCAGATTGCAACAGCAGCACTGGCTATGATTTCCGGTGTCGGCTCAAGCGGCACGAGTTTATAGCCTTCGGGCACGGCCAACTGGGCGGCGGCCA
>NZ_JBWBYV010000258.1:0-626 GCF_056174685.1 Janthinobacterium sp. BHSEK | reverse complement strand
ATCGCTTTCCACTTGCGCGCCGGGGATGTGGCAGTCAAACAGGCCGCGCGCTCGCAGACGCCCGGCTTTATCGTCACACCAATGGGCGACACCGAAGAGGAGCATCTGTTCATCAGTGGTGCAACATTTGGAGTTGTGCGCCGCATACTAAGGAAAACATCATGAACAAACACTGGCAGACATTGGCTGAACGCAGCGAGGGATTGGCCACCAATGAGGAAATCGAAGCGGCCCTGTACCGCTTAGTGACCGAACAGGTGCTCTATTACAGTGACCGCAAAAGCAAGCGCGACTACCAGATTATCGCCGGTTTTGAGCGCGACCTGAAAGGGGCGTTGTCCGCGCTAGGTATGGATTTGCACGTCGAGCGGGCCTTGCGCTATGCCTGCGCCTTGCCTCGCTACGCCAAGCCCGGCTCCATCCATACGGGACAAACCATCTTTGCGCTGCTGCTGCGCCAGATTTACGATGAGGCGATGCGCCAAGGCAAAGATATCAGCGAGTCCGGCGAGGTGGTCTGCGATCTCGTAGAGCTAGAAGAAAAATACCGTCTACTCACTACGCGGGCATTCCCATCGTCGAAAAGCGAATTGCGCGAGATGCTGCGCGCAGCTAAGCGCTGGGGC
>NZ_JBWBYV010000257.1:0-899 GCF_056174685.1 Janthinobacterium sp. BHSEK | reverse complement strand
GGAACTGCACCTCGCCGACCAGGTCGATCGGCGCGAAGACAAAGCCATCGCGGCCATCAGCGCGTCACTCGACAAGCCATCAAAACGACGCCACGGCCGCGTCGAACCGATGCCCTACCTCCACAGCATCACAGTGGCATTCGTGGCACTGGCGGCCGCCCTGGCCGGGCTGTCGTGGTGGAGTCCGTGATGCGGAGCACCCACAACGCCGCCAAGCCTCCGAATGCATTACCACTTACTGAGAAACAGAACGATATGGAAACTCAACACACCACCAAAACTGGCAAGCAGTCCAGGGAACAAAACATGACCGACGTTGACCTGATTGAGCGCCTGGCCGACGCTGTCGCCCAGCGGATGGCACCATCGATTCCGCTGGCCGTTGACCTGTGGGACATTGCAACGATTGCCGCGTACTTGAAACGCGAACCCGGTACGGTTCGTGAACAGATGGCTTGCTTGCCCTCGTTTCCCAAAGCCATCCGCCTGCCGACATCAAAGGGCCGTGCGCAGCCCCTGTACAATGCCAAGGAGGTGATCGCGTGGGCACAATCGTACCGCGAGAAAAATTAATTTCGATTACGCCAAATTTACGCCAAATAGCCGCAACCCCGCATGAATATGCGGGCATCGATTCCGGCTCCCGGCACCACAGAACACATCAAAGAAGTACCGATAAAGCCATTAAATCCAATAAAATCAAGGATTTAGTGGCTTTTTTCTTGTCCGAACACTCCATACACATCCCCCTAAAAACTGATAAGCGTTACGCCACGATTACGCCTAATGGAACGATCATGGCATCGATCAAAAGATGTTCAGGTGGCTGGCGCACGGAAGTCACCATGCTCGGCACCTGCAGATCAGAGGCATTCAGCATAAAATCCGCTCTTTTTCAA
>NZ_JBWBYV010000256.1:0-902 GCF_056174685.1 Janthinobacterium sp. BHSEK | reverse complement strand
CTGCTGCTCTCCCCGTTTGGCGACGGGTTGCGCGGTTTTACAACCGACAAGGAGGCAATCATGCCAGGCACCAACACACCCCAACATTTCCCATCAATCGCCGGCATCCTGTCCGTCGATCAGCTTTTCCAAACCGCGTTCTACAACGGCCGCACGCCACGCAGCCAGGAATACAAGGCCGGCGCACGCATGGCGCTCGAGCACCGCATCGAACATAAAGACCTCGATATGCCGTACCAGGCCGGCACTGCCGCCGCTGATGCCTTCTTTGCCGGTATTGAAGAAGGCAAAACCATCTGGCGCACTGCCATTGCCAAGATCGGCGGTGCAGCATGAAAACGAGCACTCGTAGCCAAATTGATGCGGCCATCGTGCTGGATGCGCCCTTTGCTGATATTCACCTCGCCTACGCTGTCGCTCCCGAGCATGCCCGCATGCGCGCGCGCCAGTTGGCCGCGCTTCTGCTGGCAATGCAGCCAGCAGACGGCCCTAGTGATCTGCTTTGGCTGGCACAGCAAATGGCAGATGAAGTCGCGGGCACGTTGGATGGCATCGACGGAGGTGCACCATGAACACCCGTCACACACCTGCACCGGCCAAGCTGCCAAAAGCCACCGCGTTTCATGTGCCCTTCTCGCACTTGGACCTCCGCCTGAAGCATGACCAAGATGCGCAATTCGCCGCCGCCACGATGGATATCGCCCGTGGCATTGGCGTGTGCCTTGAAATGGCCAGCAATAGCGATCTGGCCAGGGAAACGAACACCGATGCCGATCCGGCCGACGAAGACTTGCCTGTGCTTGACCCGGTAGATACCTACATCCTTACGCGCTTTGCCATTTCGGCAGCGAGATTGCTGGCCGAGCACGCTAATGACCGCATCACATGGCTGAACGAATACC
>NZ_JBWBYV010000255.1:0-573 GCF_056174685.1 Janthinobacterium sp. BHSEK | reverse complement strand
TACCGGGCTATGTGGCGCGTCGCAGCGCGACAGGCACAAAGACCGATACGCCGCTGCTCGAAGTGCCGCAGTCGGTGTCGGTCATCGGCCGCGAGGAAATGGATGCGCGTGGCGCCCAGGACATCATGGAAGCCGTGCGCTATACGCCCGGTGTTACCGTCAGCAACTGGGGCTTCGACCCGCGTGGCATCGAATGGATACTGATGCGCGGCTTCGACGCCACGTCGGGCATCGCCGGCTACCGCGACGGCCTGGTCTTGCCCGCCTATTCGGTCACCGAATCCTACGGCGTCGAGCGTGTCGATGTGCTGCGCGGACCGGCCTCGGTGCTGTTCGGCCAGGGCGATGCCGGCGGCATCATCAATCGCGTCAGCAAGATGCCCGGCAACACGCCGCTGCGCGAAGTCGAGGTGCAGTACGGCACCTTCCAGCGCAAGCAAGTGGCCGCCGACCTGGGCGGGACGGCCAGCGACACGCTGAACTACCGCGTGGTCGCCCTGGGTCTGGACCGGAACTCGCAGATGCGCTATGGCGACGGCACGCCGTTCTCCAGCAAGCGCACTTACCTGGCCC
>NZ_JBWBYV010000254.1:0-505 GCF_056174685.1 Janthinobacterium sp. BHSEK | reverse complement strand
ACCATGAGCTTCGCCCAGCACTCTTCCACCGGCCCGACCATCATGCGGCATACATGGCGCCAATGGCGCGATGCGCCACCGGCCATCACCCGCGTGCCCGACACCGACGCCCGCGCGCTTGCCTGCCATGTCGCCGACGGCGAGGCATTGTTGGCGCAGTTGCCGGCCAAGCCGCTGCGCTCTGCCGAACAGTGCGCCGCCGCCGAGGCCATACACGGCGCCAGTCGCGCAGCGCGCACCAACTTCCTGCGTCTGCACGCCGACTGGGTATATGACCGCCTGACGGCCGGCAAGACCCTGCGCCCGCAACTGGCCGAACTGGCGTATGCGGCTGCGGAGCTGTTTCCCGGCCTGGTCCCGGATCAAGCGGCAATCACCCAGGAGCGCCTGTCGCCGCAGGGGGACAAGGAAGCGCGAGAAATCGACCAGGGCATTTTCTTTTCTGAGGTGCTCGCCGCGCCGGCCAGCGGCCGGCACCTCGTCGAGAGCATGCTGTATCCGGGTG
>NZ_JBWBYV010000253.1:0-245 GCF_056174685.1 Janthinobacterium sp. BHSEK | reverse complement strand
ATGTTCACACTTATCGGCTGTTAATAAAGAAGAACAGCATTTGGGGCTGTAGCTCAGCTGGTTAGAGCACCGTGTTGATAACGCGGGGGTCGTTGGTTCGAGTCCAACCAGCCCTACCAGTTTCTGTAGTCTGGAAATACCCTAGGGGGATTAGCTCAGCTGGGAGAGCACCTGCTTTGCAAGCAGGGGGTCGTCGGTTCGATCCCGTCATCCTCCACCAAAAGTTCAAACGTAAATCAGCGCAG
>NZ_JBWBYV010000252.1:0-588 GCF_056174685.1 Janthinobacterium sp. BHSEK | reverse complement strand
GGTGGGTTGCCCCATTCGGAAATCTGCGGATCAAAGTGTGTTTGCTCACTCCCCGCAGCTTATCGCAAGCTACTACGTCCTTCATCGCCTGTAATCGCCAAGGCATCCACCATGTGCACTTATTCGCTTGTCCCTATAACGTTAGCCTCTTCATTCTTTCAAATGAAAAGAGCGCTACAGGGATAAGAAAGTACAACGTTGTTGCTTGTTTGTTGATACATACAATCATTACCCATCGATCTGCTTGTTACGGCAAACCGATCAATAAATAATCTTTACTTCTTCCAGATTGTTAAAGAACATACAGCACTTGATCTCGAAAAGACCAAACCTAAATCCCGGCGCCATCTGCGCTGATTTACGTTTGAACTTTTGGTGGAGGATGACGGGATCGAACCGACGACCCCCTGCTTGCAAAGCAGGTGCTCTCCCAGCTGAGCTAATCCCCCTAGGGTATTTCCAGACTACAGAAACTGGTAGGGCTGGTTGGACTCGAACCAACGACCCCCGCGTTATCAACACGGTGCTCTAACCAGCTGAGCTACAGCCCCAAATGCTGTTCTTCTTTATTAACAGCCGATAAGTGTG
>NZ_JBWBYV010000251.1:0-588 GCF_056174685.1 Janthinobacterium sp. BHSEK | reverse complement strand
GGTGGGTTGCCCCATTCGGAAATCTGCGGATCAAAGTGTGTTTGCTCACTCCCCGCAGCTTATCGCAAGCTACTACGTCCTTCATCGCCTGTAATCGCCAAGGCATCCACCATGTGCACTTATTCGCTTGTCCCTATAACGTTAGCCTCTTCATTCTTTCAAATGAAAAGAGCGCTACAGGGATAAGAAAGTACAACGTTGTTGCTTGTTTGTTGATACATACAATCATTACCCATCGATTCACTTTTTACGGCAAACCGATCAATAAATAATCTTTACTTCTTCCAGATTGTTAAAGAACATACAGCACTTGATCTCGAAAAGACCAAACCTAAATCCCGGCGCCACCTGCGCTGATTTACGTTTGAACTTTTGGTGGAGGATGACGGGATCGAACCGACGACCCCCTGCTTGCAAAGCAGGTGCTCTCCCAGCTGAGCTAATCCCCCTAGGGTATTTCCAGACTACAGAAACTGGTAGGGCTGGTTGGACTCGAACCAACGACCCCCGCGTTATCAACACGGTGCTCTAACCAGCTGAGCTACAGCCCCAAATGCTGTTCTTCTTTATTAACAGCCGATAAGTGTG
>NZ_JBWBYV010000250.1:0-681 GCF_056174685.1 Janthinobacterium sp. BHSEK | reverse complement strand
TGATTTCTTTTCCTGCAGCTACTTAGATGTTTCAGTTCGCCGCGTTCGCCTTGCATACCTATGTATTCAGTATGCAATACCCTAAAAGGGTGGGTTGCCCCATTCGGAAATCTGCGGATCAAAGTGTGTTTGCTCACTCCCCGCAGCTTATCGCAAGCTACTACGTCCTTCATCGCCTGTAATCGCCAAGGCATCCACCATGTGCACTTATTCGCTTGTCCCTATAACGTTAGCCTCTGAAGACCGAAGTCCTCAAAGAGCGCTACAGGGATAAGAAAGTACAACGTTGTTGCTTGTTTGTTGATACATACAATCATTACCCATCGATCTGCTTGTTACGGCAAACCGATCAATAAATAATCTTTACTTCTTCCAGATTGTTAAAGAACATACAGCACTTGATCTCGAAAAGACCAAACCTAAATCCCGGCGCCATCTGCACTGATTTACGTTTGAACTTTTGGTGGAGGATGACGGGATCGAACCGACGACCCCCTGCTTGCAAAGCAGGTGCTCTCCCAGCTGAGCTAATCCCCCTAGGGTATTTCCAGACTACAGAAACTGGTAGGGCTGGTTGGACTCGAACCAACGACCCCCGCGTTATCAACACGGTGCTCTAACCAGCTGAGCTACAGCCCCAAATGCTGTTCTTCTTTATTAACAGCCGATAAGTGTGAACAT
>NZ_JBWBYV010000249.1:0-1092 GCF_056174685.1 Janthinobacterium sp. BHSEK | reverse complement strand
GCCAAGGACCTGTACGGACGCTCGAAATTCCTGGGGGAAGTCGACTATCCGCACTGCATCACGCTGCGCACCTCGATCATCGGCCACGAGCTGAACAGCGCAAAGAGCCTGGTCGGCTGGTTCCTCGGGCAGCAAGGCACTGTCAAGGGCTATACGAAAGCGGTTTTCTCGGGCTTGCCAACGGTCGAACTGGCGCACGTGATACGCGATGTCGTCTTGCCGCAACCCGCATTGCACGGTCTGTACCATGTGGCCGCCAAGCCGATCAACAAATTTGATCTGCTCACCCTGGTTGCGCAAGCCTATGGAAAGCAGATCGACATTGTTGCCGATGAGCAATTAACAATCGACAGATCGCTGAATGCGGAACGCTTCCGCGCCGCCACTGGCTACGTGGCACCGGCATGGCCGGAACTCATCCAGAAAATGGCTAATTTTAAGTAATAAGGAGCAATAAATGTTTAAAGATAAAGTACTGATGATTACGGGTGGTACGGGCTCCTTCGGCAATGCCGTATTGAAGCGCTTCCTCTCCACCGACGTGGCGGAAATCCGGATTTTCAGCCGGGATGAAAAAAAACAGGAAGACATGCGCATTGCGCTGAACAATCCGAAACTGAAGTTTTATATCGGCGATATCCGTAATTACGACAGCATCAATGAAGCAATGAAAGGCGTGAACTATGTTTTCCACGCTGCTGCGCTGAAACAGGTGCCGTCATGCGAGTTTTATCCCATGGAAGCGGTACGCACGAATGTGCTGGGTACCGAAAACGTCCTGAACGCCGCAGTCGCCAACAATGTCCAGCGCCTGGTTGTGTTGAGCACGGACAAGGCCGTCTATCCAATCAATGCCATGGGCATTTCCAAGGCCATGATGGAAAAACTCATGGTCGCCAAATCACGCATGCGCACGGCAGGCGAAACGGTCATCTGCGCAACCCGCTATGGCAATGTCATGGCTTCGCGCGGTTCCGTGATTCCGCTGTTTATTCAACAACTGAAGGATGGCAAATCAATTACCATTACCGATCCCAACATGACACGTTTCCTGATGTCGCTGGATGATTCGGTCGACCTCGTTCTACATGC
>NZ_JBWBYV010000248.1:0-1089 GCF_056174685.1 Janthinobacterium sp. BHSEK | reverse complement strand
GCGCATGGCTGGCCGGTGTCCGTGCCGCTTGCCGCACCTGATCCCGCACGCCATGCTGATGGGCGGGACCAGGTGCGTGGGATTACATCAGGACATTCCCGCCGACTGAGCTTTCCGGGTCAAAGGAAAATACGCGCAATTCTGGCGGCGTGTCTTCGCCGCGCATGATGCGTACGGTGATGACGAAAGACAATTCCCAGCGGCCGCTTGCATAGCCCACGTCCAGCGTATGTTTCCATTCCTGGCGGATATGGTGCAGCGTTGGCGGTACGGTATCGCCCAGAAGTTGCTGGATTTCGAAGTCCAGTGGCAAGCTATAAGTGGCCCCTACGGCTTGCAAGAAGGGCGATGGAGGTGAATAGATGGTCGGGACTTTCGGACCGATCTGCGTCAGTTGCGGCACGCTGATGATGCAGCAATCGATGATCTGGAACGAGCTGAAGCCGCTGTCCTTGGAGCCGCAGCAAGTCACGTCGAGATAGACATGTTGTCCCTTCTGGAAGTGTACCCCGCCCATATAGGGGCCATGGCGTGGATCGGCCGTGCCGTCGCACGAGGTGAAGCTGTAGTCGAGCTGGTTGGTAATCTGATCTGCATCAAAATGCACGGATAACTTCATCCAAGGGCTTACAGGCGTCATGTTTTACGATCTCTTTTCAGGTTAATAATAAACTGCTGGTAGCGAGCATCTCGTCGCAGGTTCAACAGATCGGGGGCTGACTCGATCAGATTGAGGGGATAGCCAAGCGTGCTGGCTTGTTGCAGCGCAGCCAGCGCTTCTCCGCGCATATCCGTAAGTTCATACGTCAGGGCGGCGCGAAACTGTACGTCAGCCATTTTTGGGGCGAGGCTAAGTGCGTGCCGCACGCCCAGGAGCGCGGCTTGCTTTTCTTCCGTGTAGGCCTGGTAAAGCGCCAGGCGTGAAATAACGGTGACATCGTTGGGTTTGCGCTCGACGATGGGCCGTAGCAGGGCGATGGCGCGCGCATAGGATTGTTTGGACGCTTGCATTTGCGCGGGAACCCAGCGCTGTGCATCGGCCAGATTGGCCCACAGCAAGTAGATGCCGGGACTGCCCTTGGTTTCGGA
>NZ_JBWBYV010000247.1:0-311 GCF_056174685.1 Janthinobacterium sp. BHSEK | reverse complement strand
GTACAAGTTATGCCTGATGACCATAGCAAGTTGGTCCCACCCCTTCCCATCCCGAACAGGACCGTGAAACAACTTTGCGCCGATGATAGTGCTGCAACCAGTGTGAAAGTAGGTTATCGTCAGGCTTGTTATTCGCAGTAAGAGAAAAACCCGTCAAGCAATTGGCGGGTTTTTTTTCGTCTGGCGGTTGGATGCGCCGCTGGTGCTGTCGGCTTACGCTGCGCTAAGCCGACCTACGCCGACCTACGCCGATCCGCCGACCGACGGTCAGTGTGTGGGGGACTGCCCCCGGCTGTTCAGCAGACGAAAAA
>NZ_JBWBYV010000246.1:0-1604 GCF_056174685.1 Janthinobacterium sp. BHSEK | reverse complement strand
TGGCGCCAGTGCCTGCGATGGCGGCAGAGAGCGCACCCCTTCCTGTGCAGACGTCTGCACATCCTGAAATGCAACAGCGGCCCGCAGCTCAGCATCACGATGATGACTGGCTGAGTGGCACCGATAACTGGCTGGAGTAAAAACGATGGCATTTACACTGAAACAACTATCCGCGCTGGAAGCGGCCATCGGCAGCGGCGAACTGTCGATCGAGTATGACGGCAAGAAAGTCACCTACCGCAGTATGGCCGACCTGACCAAGGCGTATGAAATGGTCAAGAACCAACTGATGGCCTCGGGCGCACTGGCGGCGCCGGCGATGTCCAACCGTGGCCCGGCGACTTTGACGGTTTTTTCGCGGGACTGACATGGGTGCGATGACCGATATGAATTGGCTCGACCGGGCCGTCAACTTCCTCAGTCCTGGCCATGGCGTGCGCCGTACACAGGCGCGCATGGCGCTGGAGATGGCGCGGGCTTATGAAGCGGCCAAGGTGGGGCGGCGGGGCGATGGCTGGCGGGCAGGCAGCGGCAGTGCCAACGCGGAAGTGCTGCCGGCGTTGTCCATCGTGCGCAACCGCGCCCGCGAGGCGGTGCGCAATAACGAGTACGCAAGCGCCGCGTTGAATGCCTTGGTCACCAACACGGTCGGCATCGGCATTGTTGGCAAGGCGCCTGAACAGGCGCTGTGGGACGACTGGTGCGAGTACTGCGACGCGGACGGCCAGCTGGACTTCAATGGCTTGATGGAGCTGGCGGCCCGCACGCGCTATGAAAGCGGCGAAGTGCTTATCCGCTTTCGCTGGCGCAGTCCCGAAGATGGCCTGGTGGTGCCGCTGCAGCTGCAGGTGCTTGAGCCGGATCACCTCGATACGCTCAAGACCGGCCCGCTCGACAATGGCAACTACGCCATTGCTGGTGTGGAATACAACGTCATCGGCCAGCGCCTGGCGTACTGGCTGTTCCCGTCGCATCCTGGCGAGGTGCTGATCATTGGTGGCAACCGCTTGCAAAGCAAGCGTGTGCCGGCCAGCGAGGTGCTGCATTACTACCGAAAACGCCGACCGTCGCAAGTGCGCGGCATGCCGGAATTTGCCGTCTCGTTGATGCGCTTGCGTGACCTGGGTGATTACGAGCAGGCCGAACTGGTGCGCAAGAAAATCGAGGCGTGCTTTGTTGCCTTCGTGCGTACCGACAATGAATCGGCGCGCCTGGGCCAGGTGCAGAGCAATGCCGGTGCGAACGAGAAGGTCGCGCCGGGCATGATCAAGTACTTGAACAACGCCGAGAGTGTTGACTTCGGCGCGCCAGCAGCCTTCAGCGGCTACGGCGATTACTCTGCCACGCAGTTGCATGCGATAGCGGTGGGCGCAGGCGTCACTTACGAACAGTTGACAGGCGACCTGTCGCGCGTCAATTTCAGCTCGATTCGCGCTGGTCTGGTGGAGTTCCGCCTTCGCATCAAACAAGAGCAGTGGTTGTGCCTGGTGCCTATGGTGATGAACCCTATCGCACGGCGATTCCAGGAAGCAGCCCGGCTGGCCGGTGCGCAGCGGGTTCCATCTAAGCGCTTTGTCTGGACCATGCCCAAGCTGGAGTATATC
>NZ_JBWBYV010000245.1:0-481 GCF_056174685.1 Janthinobacterium sp. BHSEK | reverse complement strand
CGACTGCATGAAGTTGGAATCGCTAGTAATCGCGGATCAGCATGTCGCGGTGAATACGTTCCCGGGTCTTGTACACACCGCCCGTCACACCATGGGAGCGGGTTTTACCAGAAGTAGGTAGCTTAACCGCAAGGAGGGCGCTTACCACGGTAGGATTCGTGACTGGGGTGAAGTCGTAACAAGGTAGCCGTATCGGAAGGTGCGGCTGGATCACCTCCTTTCTAGAGTTTGCACGAATCATGTAAATGGTTCACGCATCAAATGTTCACACTTATCGGCTGTTAATAAAGAAGAACAGCATTTGGGGCTGTAGCTCAGCTGGTTAGAGCACCGTGTTGATAACGCGGGGGTCGTTGGTTCGAGTCCAACCAGCCCTACCAGTTTCTGTAGTCTGGAAATACCCTAGGGGGATTAGCTCAGCTGGGAGAGCACCTGCTTTGCAAGCAGGGGGTCGTCGGTTCGATCCCGTCATCCTCCACCA
>NZ_JBWBYV010000244.1:0-406 GCF_056174685.1 Janthinobacterium sp. BHSEK | reverse complement strand
TCCGGGTGCAGCTGCACCAGGCACTTGATCACGTGTTCCTTCGGCCAGCTGAGCAGGTGTGAACCGATGGAGCGGCCCCAGTCGAATTGCAGCGGGTTCGATCCCGGCAATTCCACGGGACGGCCTATCCACCAGCCGCGCCCCGTCGCATCGTTGAGCGCATCGACGCCATAGCGGCCATCGATCAGCACGCCCGTCTTGCCGGCCAGTTGCAAGGCCGTTTCCGTCTGCGCCACGGCTTGCACCATCAATTGCTTCAAGGCCGCAATGGCCGCTTCGGGCGCGCCGGTTTGTTGCGCCAGCTCAAAGAATTGCGTACGGTGGTCGAACGCGAACACGCACAGCTCGTTCCACTGCGGGCGCGCCACCGTCGTGCGATGCAGGCGCGACAAGGTGGCGTCCTGGT
>NZ_JBWBYV010000243.1:0-437 GCF_056174685.1 Janthinobacterium sp. BHSEK | reverse complement strand
TCGCGGTGAATACGTTCCCGGGTCTTGTACACACCGCCCGTCACACCATGGGAGCGGGTTTTACCAGAAGTAGGTAGCTTAACCGTAAGGAGGGCGCTTACCACGGTAGGATTCGTGACTGGGGTGAAGTCGTAACAAGGTAGCCGTATCGGAAGGTGCGGCTGGATCACCTCCTTTCTAGAGTTTGCACGAATCAGGTAAATGGTTCACGCATCAAATGTTCACACTTATCGGCTGTTAATAAAGAAGAACAGCATTTGGGGCTGTAGCTCAGCTGGTTAGAGCACCGTGTTGATAACGCGGGGGTCGTTGGTTCGAGTCCAACCAGCCCTACCAGTTTCTGTAGTCTGGAAATACCCTAGGGGGATTAGCTCAGCTGGGAGAGCACCTGCTTTGCAAGCAGGGGGTCGTCGGTTCGATCCCGTCATCCTCCACCA
>NZ_JBWBYV010000242.1:0-688 GCF_056174685.1 Janthinobacterium sp. BHSEK | reverse complement strand
TCCCGGCGCCTTGACGGCGGTGCTGTTTCCGGCATTTTCCAGCCAGATCGGCGGTGGCCGCGGCCATGAACTGCTGGAACTGTATCGCCGCAGCGTGCTGTATTTACTGCTGGCGATCACGCCGATGACGCTGATCATCGCCTTTGCCAGCCAAGAGATTCTTACTCTATGGGTGGGCGCTGCATTTTCAGAGCAAAGTACGAGTCTGTTGCGCATTTTCTCGTATGGTGTCCTGATCAGTAGCATCACGCAAATTCCATTTTCCTTGTTGCAAGGCGCCGGCAAGGCAGCCTTGACGGCCAAGGTGCACGTCGTCGAATTTCCCCTGTACTGCTTGTTGCTCTGGCTGGGATGCAGCTATTACGGCCTGGAAGGCGCGGCGCTGGTGTGGCTTCTGAGAATCTGTGCCGACGCCTGGCTCATGTTCTATTTCTCCTTTGATATCCTGGAAATAAAATTCAAGGAAGTATTGGGCGGCAAATTTATCGTATTAATGGCATTAATCACACTTTCCTTCCTGCTCTCGCTCAATCCACTGGCGACATTCAAGGCATGGGAATTTGCGGCGTGCTTCGGGATCATTGCTGCCTATACGTGGTTCAATTTCCTAAACGAAATTGAACGTGTGTTTTTCAAAAGAAAAGTCTATGCAATTTTCGGTAAATAACAGCAGCCGGGTGTGGATGGA
>NZ_JBWBYV010000241.1:0-395 GCF_056174685.1 Janthinobacterium sp. BHSEK | reverse complement strand
TTATGGGTAGGGCTTCACACGTCATACAATGGTACATACAGAGCGCCGCCAACCCGCGAGGGGGAGCTAATCGCAGAAAGTGTATCGTAGTCCGGATTGTAGTCTGCAACTCGACTGCATGAAGTTGGAATCGCTAGTAATCGCGGATCAGCATGTCGCGGTGAATACGTTCCCGGGTCTTGTACACACCGCCCGTCACACCATGGGAGCGGGTTTTACCAGAAGTAGGTAGCTTAACCGTAAGGAGGGCGCTTACCACGGTAGGATTCGTGACTGGGGTGAAGTCGTAACAAGGTAGCCGTATCGGAAGGTGCGGCTGGATCACCTCCTTTCTAGAGTTTGCACGAATCAGGTAAATGGTTCACGCATCAAATGTTCACACTTATCGGCTGTTA
>NZ_JBWBYV010000240.1:0-696 GCF_056174685.1 Janthinobacterium sp. BHSEK | reverse complement strand
TTGTGCGCGTGAGTGCCAGCGCACCTTGACTGGCCAGAGATCCGGGCGGAAAAGGATCTGGCACAAGGTGCTCTGTTTCTTGTTCCAGCACCTTGATAGCATCACGCACCATTTGGTCGATTGGGCGCACCGTGCGGATGGTGTAGTCAAGGTAGACGGTGGCCTGCCGATTGGCGCGGCGCAACTCGTTGTCCAAGCGATCCAAGTATTCATCAAGTCGAGACAGTTCACGAAGGCGGAATAGGTCGTGCTCGTACTGCACTTCTGCGCGCGGCCGGTTCCCTTGGAACTGGTTTTCTTCATACCAAGTGATGAGCCGTTCACGGTCAATTGGTGACTCGTCGATAGCGTCGACGCGCCGGATGATGGCGTAACGTTTCGATAATGGATGATCGCCTTGCGTACGCAGCGCCCGAAAGTCGCCCAGGAAGAATTTTTCAATATAGTCGTCGAAGAACTGCCGCACAAACTCACTTGCCTTTGTTGTATTGCGCAGCGACGCCATCATGTCGCGCACCACCGTGCCAGTATTGCGCACGTACTGCAAGAGGTTGCGCGTCTGCTGAGCCGCTTCCATGAGCACGTCGCCACCAGCATCTTCCTCCTGGACTAGGTCAATTAATCCTTCGATAGAATGGATCTTCGCACCCAAATAGATAGGGCCGCTATCGGCAAAGCTGACCAACTGGTCAAGGA
>NZ_JBWBYV010000239.1:0-264 GCF_056174685.1 Janthinobacterium sp. BHSEK | reverse complement strand
GCGGCCAAGTCCATATTATTGCAGCAGGGACATGACCATCGAGGACATGCTGTTGCTTTGTTTCAGCATCGCGGTGCCAGCTTGCAGCAGCATTTGCGACGACGTCATGTTCGAGCTTTCGGTCGCGAAGTCGGTGTCCATGATGCGGCCGGTAGCGGCTTTGGTGTTGGTGGCGATGTTCGACAGGTTGGTGTTGACGTGGTCCAGACGGTTGGCCGTCGCGCCCAGTGCCGAACGCACGGTGCTGACGCTGTCGATGGCGGT
>NZ_JBWBYV010000238.1:0-469 GCF_056174685.1 Janthinobacterium sp. BHSEK | reverse complement strand
CGGTTGTCACGCCAGTGGCATTGCCGGGTAGCTAAGTTCGGAAGAGATAACCGCTGAAAGCATCTAAGCGGGAAACTTGCCTTGAGATGAGATTTCCCAGAGCCTTGAGCTCTTTGAAGGGTCGTTCGAGACCAGGACGTTGATAGGCTGGGTGTGGAAGTGCAGTAATGCATTAAGCTAACCAGTACTAATTGCCCGTACGGCTTGTCCCTATAACCTTAGCAGGTACAGAGGATAAGACGGTACAACGTTGCGTGTGTGTTGATACACCAATTCATTACCCAAAATCTTTGCTTCTTCCAGATTCATGACGCTGCTGCCCAATCGGGAGCAACCGTCAGTACAAGTTATGCCTGATGACCATAGCAAGTTGGTCCCACCCCTTCCCATCCCGAACAGGACCGTGAAACAACTTTGCGCCGATGATAGTGCTGCAACCAGTGTGAAAGTAGGTTATCGTCAGGCTTGT
>NZ_JBWBYV010000237.1:0-2395 GCF_056174685.1 Janthinobacterium sp. BHSEK | reverse complement strand
GTACTCGATTGAGAACACGGCCCGCATCCTGATCGGGCGCGAAGAAACAATTGGCGTGGCAACGCGGTTTGTACTCAATCCGCCAGCGATGACGGCGGGGTGGCAACAGATGGTGGACGGGTATTCCACGCTGGCCGTACGCATGCACAACTATGGCGCGACGCTCAAGGGCATGGTCAAGCCGACAGGATCGCCATCGGCGGACGTCATCACGTTGCCGCCGTATCTGTTGCCAGCTGAGAAAATACGCCTCGTTGCCGCCGCCCGCTCTGCAACAAACGTCGATGGCGTCGTGTCGGTCAAGCTGGAAGCGGGCAAGCTGACTATCAACGACGGGGCGGGGGTGTTGGGGGCTGAAAACTTCCTTTCGCTCGACAACCTGCACTACGAATTCGATTGATGGATCGCCAGTACGTCATTTTGCTGGTGGCCGGTGCCGCCGCCCTGCTGCTCATGCGGCAGGCCGGGCAGGGCGGGGCGGATGACGGCGACACGGCATACGAGGCGCCTGATCTGCTTGACCAGGCCGATGCACTTTTTCAGGAATTTACCGATATGAATTCAAGCGTTTCACCAGAACAGCAGGGCCGCAACCTGGCCGCGTTCATGTGGTCCATTCGCGTAGGCGAGGGCACTACGGGACCGGACGGATTCCGTACGATCGTGGGCGGCGGCCTGTTCAATGACTTTTCAGACCATCCACGTGTGAAGGTCTGGATACCGCGCATCAATGACTATTCCAGCGCTGCCGGCGCCTACCAGATGATTCGTCGCACATGGGACGGCGTGCAGGCGAAGCTGGGCCTGCCAGATTTCAGCCCGGCCAGTCAAGACCTGGCTTGTATCGAACTGATTCGCCAGCGCGGCGGCCTGCGCCTGGCGATGAACGGCCAGTTTGCCGCCGCCGTCGAGAAGTGCAAAAAAGAGTGGGCGTCGCTGCCTGGCGCCGGCTACGGCCAGCGCGAGGAGTCACTCGCAAAGTTGCAGGCCGAATATCTCAACGCAGGGGGCCAACTGGCATGAACAAGAACGATATTCAAGATTTGGTCATGGGCGTGGCGGTCGTGGCACTGGGCTACGCGCTGTACACGCAATTCAAGCCGGGCAAGAGCGTCGGCGGAGCCGCTGGCGCGCTGTCGCCCATCCTAAACGGCCAGATCGGCACAAGCTATAACCCGATGCAAGGCGCGCCGTATGACCAGAATACGGCCTTGGGATCGTTCGGCCTGGCCGGGCTGCTGAGCGGCACGACGAACGACTGGACGTATGGCGGCAAGGACTACTTGTCTACGATCACGAGCCCACGCCTGGGCGGCACGCAGCCGGACAGCATCGTGGTGAAAGGCTGGTGGAACTGATGTTAGGAGAAAGCAAGTTCATGCTGATCGGCGTGGCAGTGGCGGCCCTGGCGCTTCTGGTGCTGGTAAAAAAAAAGGGTGCGGCTGCGGATGTGGGAATCGCTGTCGGTGAGGCGGCTGCTAATCTGGCTGGCGGTGTTGTCGGTGGTGTTGCACTCGGTATTGGCGATCAAATTGGCATCCCGCGCACCGATATGACGGAATGCGAGAAAGCGCTGGCCGAGGGCCGCACCTGGGACGCCAGCTTCGCATGCCCGGCCAGCAAATTTATCGGGAGTTTCTTTTGAACCTGAAAAGCATTATCCCTACGGGGCCGCAAGTCGCGCGTGAAGCGCTGATCGTCCTGGGCGGGCTGCTGGTGGCGGCCTTCATCCTGTCCCGGTTTCCAAAGCTGCAAAAGTTCGTCACACAAAATAGCCTGACCATCAAGGATGACAAGGGCAACACCATTTACTAAGGGATGAAATGAAACGATTTTTCGATAGTTTTAAAGAGGCGTCCACCTGGGCGGGCGTGGCGGCCGTGGCGCTGTCCGTGTCGCCGTTCCTGCCGCCGCCGTTCCATATCTGCGCGCAAGGCTTGGCGGGCGTGGCCGGCGCGCTGGCCGGCGCCATCCGTGAAGGAACCAAGGCATGAGCGGCTTGAGCCAGAAACACATGCTGATACTGGCCGCCGCCGTGGCCGCGTACTTCATGTATAAGCAGCACAAGGCGGCCAACGTGCTGAATGATCGGTACCCGATGGCGTACAGGAGCTAGTTTGCCAGCTGGATCGGGTCGAAATCATCAAGCCGCAAGTCTGTGACCTGCGGCTTTTTCTTTGGGCGGCGCACGGCCAGTTCGATGACGTTATCGCGGACAATGCCCAGGCGCGGGCCAAGGGCCGCCATGTTCATCTGGCGCCGAATGTCGGCTTGCTCCATCTGGCGCAGGCGCATGTATTCGGGAACCCACCAGGGCACGCGCTGTTTCGCGCTGAGCCAGTCGCGCACGGTGCGCTCGTCGCGGCGCAGGGTGCGCGCCAGGTCAGCCAGGGGG
>NZ_JBWBYV010000236.1:0-569 GCF_056174685.1 Janthinobacterium sp. BHSEK | reverse complement strand
GAAGGGGGCCGTCCTCAGATTGCGTTGCCTGGTGCCGGTATGCAGTTGAACCAGTACGGCAACATGAGCAAGGCGAAGATCGTGCGCATCGCCAAGGATCTCAACTCATACGAGTCCGCCAAGCGCTTTTTCAAAGGTACGCCGAAGGGGCACAAGCTGCCTGCGGGTATCTACGCACGGACGAACGACAACCGGCGTATCACGCCGTTGATCCGTTTCGCCACGGACGCGGTGTACAAGAAGCGTTTCGAGTTCAGCGCCATCGCTCATGAAGCCATCACGGCCAACTTCGAGACCAACTTGATCACCGCTTGGGAGGCGGCGATGCGAGGCTGATGCCTTGCCGCCCCCTGCCACCTGCCCTGATAGGCCGACCCATCGAGGCGACCCCGGCCGGTCAGGTCGAAATGCCCTCGTCGAGGGTGGCAGATTTTCCAGGGTCCTTCCCGGAGCCTACCGCGTATGGGTAAATTCGCGCTCGGTTTGTCCGGCGTCGGAGAATTTTTAAAAGGGTAGTCACACAGGGTAGTCACTCTGGTAGTCACTGCCAAAGTCACTTAGAGGTAGTC
>NZ_JBWBYV010000235.1:0-972 GCF_056174685.1 Janthinobacterium sp. BHSEK | reverse complement strand
GATGGCAGCGCAATGTCCTTGCCTTCGAGCGCAGCGAAGTAGGCATTGAACAGCTCGGTCTGGAACGAGGCCACGCTCCAGCCATCGAGAATCGCATGGTGGAAGCTGAAGGTGTACTGTATCGCCTTGGCGCCGCGCAGGTGCACGAAGATGCGCAGCAGCGGAGCGCTGGCCAGATCGAAAGCGGACTTGCGTTCGGCGTCGATGAATCCGGCCACGATCTGATCCTGCTCAGCCGTGTTCAGCTCGCGCAGGTCGGCCACGATCAGCGGCACTTCCGCATCGCGCCATACCAGCTGCAGCGGCTCGCTATAGCGGCTCAGGTCGAAGCTGGTGCGCAGCACCGGATGTTTTTCCGCCATCGCCGCCAGCACCTGACGCAGCACGCCTTCATCCCAGGCCGGCAGCGTGACATGGTTGCTGAACACATCGTGATACAACCCCGCATCCTGCTCATACTGGTTGTGGAACACCATGCCCATCTGCAGCAGCGTCATCGGATAGGCGTCCTGCACCCGTTCCGGCAGCGACGCGCGGTCCGCTGCATCGAGGATTTCCATGTCTTGACTGAGCGCGGCGGCGCCGTCGCGCACGGCCAGCGCCTGCGCCAGGGCGCGCACGGTCGGATGCCTGAACAGGTCGACAATGGCCAGTTCGATGCCGTGCGCGCGGGCCGCCGCCACGATGGCGATGCTGCGGATCGAGTCGCCGCCGATGTCGAAGTAGTTATCCTCCACGCCGACTTGCTCCACCTTGAGCACCGTGCTCCATGCCTGGCACAGCGCCTGTTCCACCTGACCTTCCGCGGCGACGTACCTGCCGCGCGCCAGCGCTTGCAGATCGGGCGCCGGCAGCGCCGTGCGATCGAGCTTGCCGTTGCTGGTCAGCGGGAAGGCGTCGAGCGTGACGAAGGCGCTGGGAATCATGTAATCGGCCAGATGGGCGCCAAGCTGGGCGCGCAGTTCGCCAGCG
>NZ_JBWBYV010000234.1:0-313 GCF_056174685.1 Janthinobacterium sp. BHSEK | reverse complement strand
ACTTAAAATATCAAATGTTCACAAGAAATAATGAAATAGGATACTTCTTCGGAAGTAGCCTGTCAGTTTTTTGAGTGAGCGACCCGTCAGCAATGACGGTGCCTGTAAAAGGGCAAAGTAACAGAGATTAAACTGAAGAGTTTGATCCTGGCTCAGATTGAACGCTGGCGGCATGCCTTACACATGCAAGTCGAACGGCAGCACGGAGCTTGCTCTGGTGGCGAGTGGCGAACGGGTGAGTAATATATCGGAACGTACCCTGGAGTGGGGGATAACGTAGCGAAAGTTACGCTAATACCGCATACGATCTACG
>NZ_JBWBYV010000233.1:0-834 GCF_056174685.1 Janthinobacterium sp. BHSEK | reverse complement strand
GTTCACGGTATTGCTGCTTCATGGTCAACCTCAAATAAAAAGCCGCCAGCGCAGTGATGCGGTCGGCGGCGAAACCCGGCATGCCGGGCAAGGGAAACTGGAGCGGGTGAAGGGAATCGAACCCTCGTGGAAAGCTTGGAAGGCTTCCGCTCTACCATTGAGCTACGCCCGCGAAATCTGGTTGCCGGTTACAGCGTCCGGCGCCGAATAGCCGCGGTTACAACGCGCGTCGGCTGGATGATGCATATCCTGCTCGTGGTTTTGGGCTGATTGATGCGCTAAGGCCTCTCCAGTGCCAAACTACCCGCTGCGCCGATGGCTAAATGCGCGGTAAGTCGCCTTCACATTTGCGCCGCATGGCGCTGGGGATGAATTCTTCGCTACTTCATGGTGCACCTCCTTTTCTGGCCTGCGGCGGCCTGCTCGCGCGTGCATCTGGCCAGCTCAGTTTCGTTCTTCGTCCTCGGCCTGCTTCTGGCGCTCGGCCGTAATCAAGGCCCATCCCAGCTCGCGGCGAACCTCTTCTCGCGTAGGCAACGGCTCGGGCGCCCGCGTGTGGCGCTCCAAGTACTCGCGGGCGAGATAGCGAGATGGGAGTATCGTTTCGGACATGGCGGCCTCGAAGGTGGCACGCAAATAGAAAAAGCCCGCATGAGCGGGCTTCGGTGTTGCTCCCACGACTATAGCGCGTGGTGAGCGGCAAATTCAAGGCGTGCAGGTACGGCGCTGGGTCCGGGTACTGTCGCGAGTTCCAGCTATCGGCGCCATTCACAAAGCGCGGAGTGCCAGAAGAATCTAATTATACACGATACTCTACACAAGAATCTCTACACG
>NZ_JBWBYV010000232.1:0-638 GCF_056174685.1 Janthinobacterium sp. BHSEK | reverse complement strand
TGAACAGAATCGTTTTCGCCCAGCCTTCGCCCGCGCCCAGCACGTCGCCGTACGAGAAACCGCCCACGGCGATGACGCCCTGGAAGTCGTCCAGCTTGACGCGGCCCGCGATCAGGTCGCTCATGTGCACGTCGACGGCCGTGAAGCCTGCCTGGTGCATCACGTAGGCCGTCTCGATGTGCGAGTTGACGCCCTGCTCGCGCAGGATGGCGACACGCGGGCGCACGCCGGTGGCGATGAATGGCGCGGCGATGTTCTCGTTCTGGTCGAACGTGACGATAGGCGACATGCCCGGGTCTTGCACGTCCAGCAGGCGGTCGTATTCGGCGTCCGCGCATGCCGGATTGTCGCGCAGGCGGGCGATGCGCCAGCTCGTTTCGCTCCACAGGCGGTGCAGGTCCGCGCGCGGCTGCGTGTAAATCAGCTTGGCGTCGCGCGTGAATTCGATCACGTCGCGGTCGTTCAATTTGCCGATGATATGGCTGCAGGCGCCCAAATTAAACGTGCGCAGCACGTCCATGACGAGCGACTTTTCTTCCGCGCGCACCTGGATGACGGCGCCCAGCTCTTCGCTGAACAGGGCGCGCAGAGTCAGTTCGTTGCGGCGTTCCGCTACCTGGCCCGTCCAGTTCTTGGCG
>NZ_JBWBYV010000231.1:0-508 GCF_056174685.1 Janthinobacterium sp. BHSEK | reverse complement strand
GGCGTAGGTCGGCTTAGCGCAGCGTAAGCCGACAGCACCAGCGGCGCATCCAACCGCCAGACGAAAAAAAACCCGCCAATTGCTTGACGGGTTTTTCTCTTACTGCGAATAACAAGCCTGACGATAACCTACTTTCACACTGGTTGCAGCACTATCATCGGCGCAAAGTTGTTTCACGGTCCTGTTCGGGATGGGAAGGGGTGGGACCAACTTGCTATGGTCATCAGGCATAACTTGTACTGGCATTTGTCCTCAGTGGAGCGACAAAGCCATGAATCTGGAAGAAGCGGATTATTTAGAATTTTGGGTAATGATTGCGATCAACAACTTCGCAACATGTACTTTCTTATCCTCTGTACCTGCTAAGGTTATAGGGACAAGCCGTACGGGCAATTAGTACTGGTTAGCTTAATGCATTACTGCACTTCCACACCCAGCCTATCAACGTCCTGGTCTCGAACGACCCTTCAAAGAGCTCAAGGCTCTGGGAAATCTCATCTCAAGGCAA
>NZ_JBWBYV010000230.1:0-2038 GCF_056174685.1 Janthinobacterium sp. BHSEK | reverse complement strand
ACATTCCGCCGCCGTCCGCATGCTTGTCGCCAGCGGGCCTGGTGGGCTTCACCTGTCTTACAAATGTGTCTGTCAGCGCCATGTCATTCTCCGTGACGGTACTTTTTCTGACGGTATTCAAAAGTACCGTCACAAGTACCGACAAATCTGTACGCTGTCATGCTACGACGTAAGACGACACAAGACAACAAAAAACCCGCGCCTCCTATGAGAAGGGCGGGTTTCGATACTTCTTAATACGATATAACATGATAATTTGGTGCCCGGAGCCGGAATCGAACCGGCACGCCCTTACAGGCGGGAGATTTTAAGTCAGCGGTGATTGTCATTGAAATCAAAGACTTACTGTTATTTTTCGTTCCGCAAAAAATACAATTAACCAGCTTGCAAGCCGCATAGTCGCTCACCTGCACTCTCGTTTGCGGAACGAATTTCTCCCATGCTGCGTCCCTGTCTGTAGATCAAACTATGTGCAAGATCAGGCCCCTCGGGTCATCGTCCTGGTCGACCAGAACCAGCGCGTGGTCGGCTGGGCATCATCGGGTAATCGCTGCATAAAAGGCGAAATGGGCCTACAAGCCGTGCTAGATTAACTCTATCGCAGCATGCGCGCCTCGCTCTTCGTCAGCTCGCGTTCTTTCATGTCGATGCCGACCAGCCAACCGCCGCGCTCCAACTGTTCGGGCCGACTCTCGAATGCGGGCCGCAACTTCAAACCTCCCAGCTCGAATGACTCTTCCGACATCCACTCGATGTGACAGTCAATTAAACGCCCCTCCGGGAACGTGGAAATCTTATGGCTGCGCAGCTCGGCACAAGTGGTATGCCGCTGTAGCACATTTGAGTAATCATCGGCCACCGCCAGGAACCCTCGCGAGCCACCGCTCTCGCGGGCAAGTTTTTTCGGTAGGGCTACTCCAGATCGATACAGTTCCTTGGCGCGGAATCCGATAGCGTTTTCCGGCACGAAAAGTTTGCATACCCAGGTCTGGGCGACCTCGCGGGTGTGGCCGGACTCATCCCTCGTTGCTTCAATGCCGCTCAACACTATATTCCATCCTTGAACTCGCACCAACTTGGGCCTGGCCAGCTGCGCCAGAATGCGCGGCACGCCAATCACCTGCAGGCGTGCCACTTTTGAAGGGCGTCGATTCCCCTCCAGCGTTACGTCGACAACCAACAGTTCGAGCAGTATGGCGCCCTCTACTACCGGTACAGGAGCCGCCAGCACTGCGCCATCCTCTCGACGCCTTGATGCCCAAATTTTCATCGCCCACCTTAAATATACTGTATAAAAACACAGTATATTGCCAAGCAAGGGAAACCAGAAGGTGAAATTTGTAACTAGAAGAGGCCGCCTTGGTCCGCTGGCGCGGTTGGTGCCGGCGCTTTCCCGCGGGTGCGCGGCTGCATAGGGTCGGGCTGCGCGACAAGCAGCTCTGCTGGATACTGCCGATAAACGTCAACCTCGGTCACCAAAGAGCCGTCAAGCCAGCCTTGGTACTGGTCCGGGTCCAGGATCATCACCATGCGCTTTTCATCGTCCGGCTTGTGGAAGCGCTGCATCAGCGGATGACCGTCGGCATTGATCGTCAGCATCGAGAACGACAGCAGCTGATCCGCCGGCCGGTATTCCCAAATACCGGCAATAGCCACTGGACCACCATCCGCGCGCTCGATGCGCCAGCGCACGGGCTTTCCCGTTTCATAGTTGGGCTCGAAGAAGTTGGCGGCCGGGATGATGCAGAACTGCTTGCGCTTCCAGGCGCTGCGGAAGGATGGCTTGCTGGCGACCGTTTCGGTGCGGGCGTTGTAGGTCTGGCGGGCGAGCTTGAGGTCGGCCCAGTGCGGCACCATCCCGAACATGGCGGGGGCGATTTCCAGCTCGCCGGGTGCGTCGTGCGAACCGCGAAGGATTGGTGCCATGTAGCCAGGCCAAGCTTCGGGCGGCAGATCGAGCAGCGGATAGCCAGTCTTAAAGCTTTCCTCGATCTGCTCTTGGCGGCTGGGGGTGTAGTCTGCGCACATGATGCTATCC
>NZ_JBWBYV010000229.1:0-260 GCF_056174685.1 Janthinobacterium sp. BHSEK | reverse complement strand
CTGATTTACGTTTGAACTTTTGGTGGAGGATGACGGGATCGAACCGACGACCCCCTGCTTGCAAAGCAGGTGCTCTCCCAGCTGAGCTAATCCCCCTAGGGTATTTCCAGACTACAGAAACTGGTAGGGCTGGTTGGACTCGAACCAACGACCCCCGCGTTATCAACACGGTGCTCTAACCAGCTGAGCTACAGCCCCAAATGCTGTTCTTCTTTATTAACAGCCGATAAGTGTGAACATTTGATGCGTGAACCATTTAC
>NZ_JBWBYV010000228.1:0-564 GCF_056174685.1 Janthinobacterium sp. BHSEK | reverse complement strand
GGTTCCCAGGTTGCCGGCGAAGACGATGGAAAAGCCGTCGTGCAAGCCCGCCACAGCGCTGGGCTGCTGGTGCTGGGTATCCTGAAAGAAGACATTATCGGCTGAGTTTGGATAATAGGATATTTTGCTGCGCTCGGCCAGTACCGCGACGGGCGCGATGAACGCTTCCGATTGCACCAGGATCAGGTCGGCGTGGCGATAGATCCAGCGCACCAGTATCTCTACCAGCTTGAGCACTTTACGGTTGCGAACAAAACCGGTCGCCTCCAGGCTCTCGGGCCATAGATCCTGTACCCAGATGACCAATTTTGCACCCTTGATCCACTTCAGGAAAATAGCTGGAATGACTTGCAGGATCGGCGAAATCGCATATACAAAAATCACATCGACGCGCTTGCGGCGCAGGGCGAATGGCGCCAGCAGGATACCGCTCAGGACGAAAGACAGGTAATTGCCGATCAGTCCGAGGGCGGAACCCCGTCCACGCGGCATCAGCGGCAAGCGATGCACGGTAGCGCCATGCCAATCCTGCGCACCAAAGCCAGTGGCGGTATAGCCAGGGAA
>NZ_JBWBYV010000227.1:0-732 GCF_056174685.1 Janthinobacterium sp. BHSEK | reverse complement strand
GGTGTATTCGGCGCCATCCTGGATCTTGTCGAGCGACGGGAATGTGTTCAGGTCAACGCGTTTGCCGACCTTGAAGTCGCCCAGCGTGCCTTTGGAGGTCCACTGCTGGAAGGTTTCTTCGGCTTCTTCGTAACCCTTCAGCATGGCCTTTTCGGCGATGTTGCCGAGCAGCATGGGGAAATCGCTGCCGGTGTGGGTAAAGGCGGCGGCCACCAGCTTCATTTTGTCCATGCCCTTGGCATTGATGCCGGCCTGGTCCAGGCAGGCGCGGGCAATGTCGAGCATGCTGTAGCTGCGGAAATTGTTGCTGCGGTCATCCTTGCCCAAGCTGGAGCGTGCCAGCACCGACGCCTCGACGCCGGCCCGGAACTTGTCGCGCTCATCCTCGAGCGTCACGATGCGGCCGCCGCCGGCCGAACTGGCACCAGCGCCCAAATGGGCCAGCAGTTTGGTGTTGGCCGCTTCGACTGTGCATTCGATGTCATCGGCGCAGACGGTAGCCAACGCTGTGACACCTTCAGTCGAAGCGAACTTGGCGAAAGCTGCACTGATGGAGGTGCGACGGGTTTTATCGGCTTCCAGCGCGGCAGCGGCGATCTGCTTGGCCGCAACAGCGGCAGCGGACGGCTCCACGGCTTGCGGATTAAGTGGTTGTGGCACGGCATTCTCCTTCGGGGTGATGGTGGGTTGGGGCGCGACAGATGCCGCAGGGCTTGCTGGCAGCGGGAACGA
>NZ_JBWBYV010000226.1:0-854 GCF_056174685.1 Janthinobacterium sp. BHSEK | reverse complement strand
ACTGAGGCATTCGGGAAACCAAAACCACATCTGCCTCAGGGTAATCCCCCCATTTTTAGAGCGCTCTAAAGGTAGAGGTTAAATGGCCATGGCAAGCTTCTGTTCTGGCGTGATACCGTCAGGTGGCCTGTCGCGTCAGCCGTGATCGCAACTCTACCGCCAGCGCGCAAAGTCCCCGATCTGGCCGAGCGCACGAAGCAGATGACGGGCTAGTTTATCGTAGCCAACCGTGCCGCCGCTATTTCGCTAAGAAGCAAGCGCTCAACTGCTGGCGGGGTCGGATATACCATCCCTCGCCGACCGCTATGGCTAGGGAAATCCAGCTTTTGCTCAGCGCGGTGTTTGTCTCTGCAGGGCTGGGGAGATAGACTGGTCAATCACGATGTCATATTTGGATCAGGCAAGCGACGAGATCGCACACCAGGTGCCTGGGAGGACACCCGTTCCCCTAACGAGATCCATTGGCTTCTTATTTCTCAAAAACTATGGATCAGGGAAGTCAAGCTATTGGTGGCGATTCACAACTTTAGTTCCGGGGCTCCAGTAATGTACTCGCCGGCATCGAACTCATGCAAATGATACGCAAGAGCCAGTTCGCACTGGGCGGCGCGAATGGTGTATCGATTACCGACCAATTTTATTCACTGGCAGAACTGTTTTGTTCAGTTTGAGGGCGGCAACGCCACTCTAGGAAAATCTTCCCATCTGATCAACAACGCGACAGAATCCACATCACTCATCGCCCCAAAACATTAAAAACTCTTCGCCCCGACAATTGCAATGTAGTCTTTAAACCGTCACTTAGCTCTCTGTTGATACTTCGCAAATCAAGTGACTTTTGTACATTTTAATAA
>NZ_JBWBYV010000225.1:0-1169 GCF_056174685.1 Janthinobacterium sp. BHSEK | reverse complement strand
TGAGCGCCCGTGATGCCCTCCCCGGCCTGTTCACCGCCCCTCCGGCGCGCGCAACGCTGCGCAAGTACAACGTGTCGATCAAGTTTGAGGATGGGAATTATGAGGCAGCAGCTTGGGCAGGAAGCCCGACTCAGGCGCACGAGCTGGCGCGAGTAGATGCGCGTTTGGCGTCTTGCACCGGCACGTTTTATGGCCGCGAGCTGGGCTGGACTGCGGAGCTGGCAAAGGTTTAGCGGTCGCCCGCCGCCGTAGTTCAAGGCGGGACAGGACTGGCAGCCCGATTAACTGCCCGATGGCACAGAGTGGCCCGATTGATCTTCGTGAGGATCAGGCGCCCGGGGAAGCCCGGCGCCACAACCAACCTTGAAGGAAATAAAGCATGTCGAATTTCAAAAAAGATCAGAAGGTGAATGTGAAGGGCACGAAAACCGAGCCGTTGCCGCGCCCGGGCAAGTTCGTGAAGACGCACCCAGGCGCCCGTGGTGACTTCCTGGAGGTGCTGCTGGACGGCTCGACGCGAAGCCAGCGCTTCCGCCCTTCGCAGGTGACGGCAGCCTAATTTCACCCCGGCCAGTCGCCCTGGCCCGCTTCGCCGGCGTAACCGGCGGCCAAGACATAACCATCGAATCTGCCGGGGTGATTGCCGAGCAGGTACGGCCAGATTAATCACCTGGTGTCGGCGTCCCACGAGGGATTCTCGATGGTCATGTGTTGGCGGCCCACCAGCCGCAGGAATCACACGCCCGACGGATTTTCCCGGGTCGCCAGCAACCCATTAACCAGAGGAGCAGGACATGAGCTACATCATCACCATTCGCACCGCCAGCACGGTGCACAGCTTCGCCGCCATCGGCAACCTGGCCGCGCTGATCGATGCCGCTTACGACGATGGCGCCCTGGGCGTGACTGCGATGGTGCGGCCATGAGCCGCTCGATGCAGCAGGCGCTGCTCGGCGCCGGTGTCGTAGGACCGCGCACCGGCCCAGTATCGCCACAAAACCCTTCGCGCAGCGCCACGGCACGCGTCAAGAACCCGCTTCCTGCGCCGACCAAGTGCCCGTATTGCACTGGCGCCGTCGAGCTGGTCAGCAACAGCGAAATTTACGGCCGCACATTCGGCGAATGGCCATGGGCATATAAGTGCGCTGATGACGACTGCGACAGCTATG
>NZ_JBWBYV010000224.1:0-317 GCF_056174685.1 Janthinobacterium sp. BHSEK | reverse complement strand
ATCGATGGGTAATGATTGTATGTATCAACAAACAAGCAACAACGTTGTACTTTCTTATCCCTGTAGCGCTCTTTTCATTTGAAAGAATGAAGAGGCTAACGTTATAGGGACAAGCGAATAAGTGCACATGGTGGATGCCTTGGCGATTACAGGCGATGAAGGACGTAGTAGCTTGCGATAAGCTGCGGGGAGTGAGCAAACACACTTTGATCCGCAGATTTCCGAATGGGGCAACCCACCCTTTTAGGGTATTGCATACTGAATACATAGGTATGCAAGGCGAACGCGGCGAACTGAAACATCTAAGTAGCTGCAGG
>NZ_JBWBYV010000223.1:0-547 GCF_056174685.1 Janthinobacterium sp. BHSEK | reverse complement strand
GGGTTACACCCGCGTGGAAGCGGACCGTTCGCTGACCGCCGACGACGCCGGTTCGGTCCTCTTGCTGGGCGGCGCGGCAATGGTGCTCACCCTGCCCCCTCCCGTATCGCTGGGCATTCCCAACAATGCCGGCATCTGCGTGCGCGTCCATTGCACCGGCCCGCAAAGTGGACGGCTCGTGCCGGCCAAGGGCGCCTTTCTCATGGCGCCCGATGAAACGAACAGCATCACGGTCAAAAAAGGCCAGTCGCTCACGCTGATGGCGACCACGGATCAGGTGTGGCGCGTGATCGATTCCACCGCGGAACTGAGCCGCAATGCCGCATTTTCAGGCGTGCTGGCCGGTAGCGGCCACAAGTTCCTGCCGGACGACTTCATCATGCAATGGCAAACCGTCGACGTGCCCGTCGCATCAAACGGCATTGCAACAAAGAATTTCTCCTTTCCGGTGGCGTTCAAGGAAGCGGCGTTCGGCTGTACGGCCAGCGTCCTGGGGGTCGGTGCGAGTCCCAATTCCAATGCGTTTGTCGCCGCCATGCCCACCTCC
>NZ_JBWBYV010000222.1:0-1457 GCF_056174685.1 Janthinobacterium sp. BHSEK | reverse complement strand
GATTTAGATAGTGCCGCTAAAAATGCATTGATGGCGCTTTGGGGAGGAAAGCTCAATAAGCTGGACGTAGACGCGGCTATTTTTGACACTGTGCAAGCGAAAAATAAAGCATTTACTCGTGATGCGGATATCAAAACCTGGCTAGGTCAAAACGGCAGCGCCGCTCAGAAAATGGCGGCCGAACTCGATGAGTTGAAAAAGAAGTTCGGGGAAATCCCTCCGGAAATGGAAAAGTTGGTCAGGGCTAAATATGCTGACAAGGGTGTTGCTGCCGGGCTCAAAAAAGAGGAACAGGCCTACTCCACATTGATTGCGAGCATCCGCGAGAAGATCGAGGCTGGTCGCCTCGAGAACGCTACCGACGTCGATGCGACCGAGAGCCAGAAGCTACGCATCAAGGTGGACGAGGCCAGCAAGGTCAATAAGCTTAAACTGGCCGACGCGCATCTGACTGCGACATACGCAGCGCTGGACGAGCTGGCGGCAGTCGAAAAGGTGGCCAAGGCCCGGGCTACCGAAAAGGACGTGTCCACGCACATCCAGGAAAGCACCCTGGCGCGTCAGGACTCCGCGGCGGCGCTGGTGGTGGAATACCAAATGATGGGCAAGACGAGTGACGCTCGTGAATTGGCCATGGTGGCAGTCCGAGAGCAGACTGCGCTGGAGAAATTCCTTCTGCAGGAAAAGCTGGCGGGAAAAGTTGTCACCGAGGACCAGATCAAGCGCCTGACGGAAGAGGCGTCCGCGCGCGTGCGCGTGGAGCAGGCCACGCTGGCGCAGACCAAGGCGCTGGGCTATGCCGCCCAGCTGGCCGATGAAAACCGCCGCTTCTCCGCTGAATCGCAGTTCGATGAAAAATCGCGCGCTGCCGCATTATTGAAAATCGACGCTGCCATGTGGCAAGAACGCATTGCCCTGGCCGGCGCCGGCACGGACGCGCAGAAGCGCCTGCAGGAAGAATATTCGACCTGGTACAGCAACCAGCTCGCCAAGCCAGAGATCGAGGCCAATCGCAAGCTGTGGGAATCGATCGACACGACGGCGCACGACACTTTCGTGTCTATTTTCGATTCGGGCAAGTCGGCGTTCGACCGCCTGCGGGACACGCTGAAAAACGGGCTGCTGGACATGCTGTACCAGATGACGATCAAGAAATGGATCCTGAACATTGGCGCGTCGGTGTCCGGGGGCGGCGTAGCTGGCCTGGCCTCATCCAATGGCCTGGGCATGAGTGGCGGCGCGGCCGGCGGAGGCCTGGGCGGTATTGCTGGCTTGGCGCAGAGCGCCAAGACTGCCTATGACATCGCCACGGATGGCTTTACTAGTATGACGTCGTCGCTGGGTGAAGCCTTGAGTTCAGCAGGGAATTACTTCAATTCTGGTTCAATTTCCAGTTTTGGGAAGGGTATGACCCTATCGGGCGACCAGGCCGGAACGGCAGCGCAGACCTACTTGAA
>NZ_JBWBYV010000221.1:0-642 GCF_056174685.1 Janthinobacterium sp. BHSEK | reverse complement strand
GTGAAAACGCTGATCGTTCCGCGCGCGCTGCGCGGCACTGCCAATGTGGTGCGCGAGAGCGAGTTCGAAGTCGGCGCGGCCAACAAGAACAACACTGTGCCCAACAGTGTGCGCAGCACCTTTGACGTCGTGGCCGACGCCCGCCTGGATGCGAACTCCGCTACGGCATGGTACGGCGTAGCCAGCAAGGACCAGCATGACTGCATCGAAGTGCAATACCTCGACGGCAACGAAGCGCCGACGCTGGAGCAGCAAAACGGCTGGCACGTCGATGGCGTCGAATTCAAGGTGCGCATGGATGCGGGCGTCAAGGCGCTCGACTTCCGCACCATGGCCAAGAACCCGGGCGCCTAAACCGCGCAGACCGAGTGCGCCGCTGCGGCGGCGCACCAATCCACGACATAGGAGCCATCATGGCCAAGAACTATATTCAAGAAGGTAACGTCCTGAGCTACACGGCCACTGCCGCTGTCGCATCCGGTGCGGTGGTGGTGATCGGCAAGCGCATCGCCATCGCCTTGGCCGACATCGCCGTCGGAGAGACTGGCGCGATCACCGCCGAAGGCGTATTTGCAGTCGCCAAGCTGGGCACCGACGTCGTCGGCCTGGGTGACCTGCTGTATTGGGATGCCGCCAACAATC
>NZ_JBWBYV010000220.1:0-1267 GCF_056174685.1 Janthinobacterium sp. BHSEK | reverse complement strand
GGGCGAGGCTGGACTGCGCACCGCCAGGCCGCTCAGGTGGACCATGCGCTTGGCCAGATCCAGGATCTTCACCGGCTCGCCCATATCCAGGACAAAGACGTCGCCGCCTTCGCCCATTGCGCCTGTCTGCAAGACCAGCTGTGCCGCTTCGGGGATTGTCATGAAGTAGCGGGTGATCTCCGGATGGGTCAGGGTAATCGGGCCGCCCAGCATGATCTGCTTGCGGAACAGGGGCACGACCGAGCCAGAGGATCCCAGGACATTGCCGAAGCGCACCATGCAAAACCGCGTATGGTCTTGTTCGCGCGCAAAACCTTGCAGAATCAGCTCAGCCAGGCGCTTGGTTGCTCCCATGACGTTCGTGGGCCGAACCGCCTTGTCGGTGGAAATGAGCACAAAACAGCCCACGCCAGCGGCCATGGCTGCCTTTGCGATACTGAGCGTGCCGAAGACGTTGTTGCTGACACCCTCGACCGGGTTGTGCTCGACGAGAGGAACGTGTTTGTAGGCCGCCGCATGGTACAGCGTATCGATGGCAAAGGTGTGCATGATCCTGGTGCACTTCTCTGTATCGAGCACGGAACCGAGGAATGGCAGCAGTTCGATTTGCAGGTTTTGCGCGCTTATCGTGCTCTTCAATTCCTGCTTGATCGTATACAGGGCGAATTCCGACATGTCGAGCAGGATGAGCCGGCTAGGGCGTTGGCCGATGATCTGGCGGCATAGCTCGGAACCGATGGAGCCACCTGCACCAGTCACCATCACTGCCTTGCCGGTGATGCATTTCGCCAGCAGTTCGCGGTTGGGGGCGACCTGGTCGCGTCCCAGCAAGTCTTCAATTTCAATGTCGCGCACATCCTGAACCCGCAACTCTCCCGACACCAGGCTGCCAACTGGCGGCGTTACCTTGATCTTGACCTTGTGGACTTCCAGCTTGTCCAAGATGTGTTTCTGCTGGCTCTTGGACAGCGATGGCATGGCCAGCAGCACTTCCATGATACTGCTCTTGGCAATCAGTTCCCCCAGTTCTGCTGAAGGGTAGACCTTAATGCCTGCAATGGTGGCGCCTTTCAACTCTTTTTTATCGTCGATGAATGCCACTGGCAGATAGTCGTGGCCGGCGCGCAGGGCGCTGGCCAGTTGTGTGCCTGCCTTGCCGGCGCCATAGATGGCAACCCGTACCGGCGCCCGTTCCCCGTTGGCGTGCAGCAGGAAGCCGCGCGCGACAAAGCGGCTTGCGACCATGTACATGATGGCGCTGACCCAA
>NZ_JBWBYV010000219.1:0-2917 GCF_056174685.1 Janthinobacterium sp. BHSEK | reverse complement strand
GACATTTCGTGTCGAATCTTTCGATTCTTGAGTGGCTGGAGAACTCGCTAGAGGCTTACGCCGCAGGTAGTTTGACTCGTGCTGTGTTCGTAGATTTCCTCAGAAATAGAATTCATGCGCTTGAAGGCGTACCACTCACTGATAGCTTTCGGCGTGCCATCCTGCCCTCCGGCCGGGCCGGAGAGCGTACATGCCCTTGAACCGGCCCTACGATCAGATTGAGCTCTGCCGTGCCAGCCAATTCAATATCGCCTGGTTGGTTTCTTCCGGCTTTTCCTGCTGGATCCAGTGACCGCAATCCAAACTGATCACGTCCACATTGGGCACGAACTTTGCCAGTCTTTCTGATTTGAGAACCACATCACGGTCCCCATAAATCATGAGCGTAGGTTGATGGATGACAGGGTCCACATCCGCCAATAGGTGCCAGTTGCGGTCGAGATTCCTGTACCAGTTAATACTGCCCGTGAACCCAGTTTTTTCGAAGGCCGAGACGAAAACGGCTAATTCGCTGTCGCTCATCAAAGGCTCTCCGAGTGGAGTTTCTGCTCTGGCCAGATTGATCATTGCCATGCCCGGCTCGGGTTCCTTGAGTGGCACGTTTTTCCGGTACAGGTTGCGCAGGAACCGGAAGGTATTGTCGTCCAATATGGCGTCCGCGACACCCGGCTTTCGATTGAAATGGACAAAGTAATAGTCGCTGCCCAAGATTTGCTCAAGGACTTCGATCCAGGGGCTTGCGCCACGCTCCTGGTAAGGCAGGCTTAGATTTATCACTTTGTTTACGCGGTCCGGATAGAGCAGGGTCAGCCCCCAAACGACCATTGCACCCCAGTCATGACCGACGAAGGTCGCATCCTGGTATCCGTAGTGATCGAGAAGAGCGACAAGATCGCCCGACAGATTTCGAATGTCATAGTCCGTCACTTCGGCCGGATGGGACGAATTGCCGTAGCCCCGCTGGTTGGGGATGATGACATGGTAGCCCGCCGCGACAAGGGCGGGAATCTGATTGCGCCAGGTAAAGGCGTGCTCAGGCCAGCCGTGACAGAGTACGATTGGATTTCCGCCATTTTGTCGGCCTGCTTCAAAGACTTCCAGTACCACGCCGTTGACTGGAACAAACGTAGGCTTGGGAAAATGGGTTGTGGTTGACATTAGTATTTCCTTTATTTGGTCGTCCCGGGTGATCAAGCGACTCATTCCGTTGTGGAGTGCCCGCTCTTTCCCGTCCTCGGGTTTAATGGGTGTGCACGGTAATTTCGACGGCAACACTGATATATTAAAATCCAATGGTGCCAAATACTGGCACCATTTAAGGGTAGGATGAGACATGAATCTTCGCCTTCGACATGACGCCATCGTACGCAGCCTTCGCCGCAACAGCACTTCGACAGTCGGAGCACTGGCGGAGGAGATTGGCGTATCCAGGCGGACGGTGTTGCGTGACATCAGCGCGCTGCGCGATGAGGGCTTTGTCATTTATTCCGAACCGGGTCGCGGCGGTGGCCTGCAACTTAATTTGCAATCGGTTCAGACCACGCCGCGTCTCTCGGTCGCCGAGGTCTTTGCGCTGCTTGTCAGCGTTGCATCAATGCGGGCAGCCATGAATATACCGTTTTCAGGTCTTGCAGATGCCGGGCTGGCCAAGATTGAGCAGGCCCTGCCGCCCGACAAGGTGCACGACCTGCGCCGGTTTCTGGACTGCCTGTATGTCGGGCAGCTTTCACCACTGGTGGATATATCAGATATGAAAGCGATGGAGCCGACCTTACTGCCCGCATTCGAGCAAGCTTTTCTCCAGCGGCTGCACCTGGGTTTCCAATATAGTGACGCAAAAGGGGGCGTAACCAATCGAGTTGTTGAACCGCAAGCCATGCTCATCTTGCCACCGCTCTGGTATTTAGTGGCCTGGGATCCTGCGCGCGAGGACTTCCGTCATTTTCGAATGGACCGGATCAGCAGACCGGAATGCATCCAGGGCGCACCGTTTCGCCGGCGGCGTGTGCTATTCGGGGATAGCGTCTCCCCGATCCGTGATTTACCTCGTTGACGTAGTTCTGACAGCCGCTAGAGCCACGGTAGCCGCTCGACCATCGTCACCTGCCAGCTTCCGATTGACCATTTGCACGCTGCCATTGGCCACGCAGACAAGCAGCTTTCGGCGGCGAATCCATCCTGTCTTGAGGGGGCGCTATATTTTCCATCTGACAACCTGCTATGCTGGACAGAACGGCCGGGTTCGGCCAGAAGCAGACGGACTACTGGACGTCGATATCATCTCAACTTTAGTGGAGGCGAGAATTCAAAGCTATCTATTCGCATCGTCAAACGAACCAAGTGCCATAGCGTCTTTGTCGATTGAAGCCTTAATGGCGGCGGCCTGTGCCGAGCTTTTCTCGGTTACGCTCGCCGGTGACGAAGAATTGGAGTTGCTGATGGGTTTGCTCGGCATTGAACCATTGCGCTCAATATCGTTGCGGCCTAACACTGAGTTCCTTGCCCTCTTTGATTATTCCGATAAGTTTTTACCTCAAATGACTCAGGAAGACTTTGACGTATTTTATGAGAAATGGCTACGCTTAACTCACCGAGATTCAAATATGGATGAGTATGGACAGCTGTTATTTCTTCAAGGGCGGGCTGCTAGCTGGAACCAGATGGCGAGCAGGTTCATACTCCACGAAGCCCCAATGACATCAGCTGAGTGACTCCAGCCGGCCAGAAGCAGACATTACGACTTTGAACGCAATAGCACCTTCTTCTCACAAAAAGATGCAGTCATTTACCTATAGAGTTGAACTGACCGTTGATAGCGGCGCCTCAGGTCAGACTGAAATCGTAGTGCCATCAGTTACGGAGGTTCGGACCTTCGTTGCGAAGTCGCTTGTGCCCAATTCCGTACTCATCGTGAGCC
>NZ_JBWBYV010000218.1:0-2555 GCF_056174685.1 Janthinobacterium sp. BHSEK | reverse complement strand
GGTCAAGGGCATGGCCGACCTGCGCGGGCGTCGCATCGCCGTCAACTCCCTATCCGGTTCCTTCTATTACACCACGCTGCTCGCGCTGCGCAAGCTCGGCATTGCCAAGTCGGAGGTCCATTTCGTGACACTGCCGCATGAGCGCCAGGAGCAGGCCTTGCTGGCGGGCTTGATCGATGTTGCCGCGCTGATCGATCCCTATAGCGTATCGATGGCAGCGCAGGCCAAGTTGCGTCGGCTCTTTACGGGAGCCGACATCATCGGCGAGCGGCAGTTTTCGCTGGTATTTTTCCGCAAAAAGATGCTGGAAGAGCAGGCCGATACGGTCAGCCGCTTTTTGGCCGGCTATCGCCAGGCCGTCGCCTTCCTGCAGAACGATATCCAGCACGGGAATGCGATCATGGCCAGGGCGCTGGGCCTCAAGCAAAGCGTGATGGTGGCGCACCGCTATACCAGCAATGCGCAGGTGCGGATGCGCGATGTCCAGTTCTGGCTCGATGTCATGCGGCAGGACGGTGGCCTGAGGCAGGCGCCTGGCCTGCGGGGCGATGCCTGCGCCACGGACCGCTTCAATCCGTGATGGCCCGCCCTGCTACCGGCCTGGGCGGCCCTGGCCATGCTGGCCGCTGGCGGGATCGGCGCGCGCCGCAGCTGCTTGGCCTGCTGGGCGTTGCCGCTGCGCTACTGGCATGGGAAGCGTTGATCCGCCTGCAGCTGCTCGACCCTGTCTATCTGCCACCGCCCGGCGAGGTGCTGGCGGCCTTGCCGTCGCTGCTGTGGCACGGTCCGCTGCTGGCCGACATGCGAGCCAGCCTGCATGCGGTGCTGGCCGGTACTGTGCTTGCCTGCCTGTTCGCGCTGCCGGCAGCGGCGCTGGCCCATTTTTATGCGCCGTTCCGATGGCTGACGGCTCCCCTGGTCGAACTGGTGCGTGGCATTGCTCCGTTGGCGCTGCTGCCGGCTTTTCTGCTGATCTTCGGACTGGGCGGCAAGAGCACGATCGCCATCATTGTCTGGGTCGCCTGGCCGCCTCTGTTCATCAATGTCCTGGCTGGGCTCGACGCTACCTGCCGTACGCTAATCGACGCGGCCCGGAGCATGGGCGCGAATCTGCCCTGGCTGCTGGCGAGCGTCTACCTGCCCGCCGTATTCGGACACCTGCTGGCCGGCCTGCGGCTTGCATTGGGCAGCGCCTGGCTTGCCGTCGTCGCCGCCGAAATGCTGGGCGCAAACGCCGGCATCGGCTTTCGCATCCTCGAGTGGTCGCAAACCTTCCAGGTGACCGCGATGTATGGCGCGATTGTTGTCACTGGCGTGGTATCGCTGGGCATCAATGGCGCCATTGCATGGCTGGCGCGCGCGTGCGCGCCGCACCTGGAGGAACGGTGATGGCCCGTCCCCTGCTGCGGGTAGACGCGGTCTCCCATGCATTTCAAGCACGCCAGGTGATACGCAATTGCTCCTTCACTCTAGGCGAGCGCGAGGTCGTGGCGCTGGTGGGGCCCAGCGGGGTTGGCAAAAGCACGCTGCTGCGCATACTGGCGGGCTTGGTGCGTCCGCAGCAGGGCAGCGTGACGCTGTCTGCCCGCGCGGTGCAACCCGGCATGTCCGGCCTGGCCATGGTGTTCCAGGATTACGCGCTGTTTCCCTGGCTCAGTGCACAGGGGAATGTCGAATATCCCCTGCTGGTCAATGGCGTGCCCAGAGCGCAGCGCCAGGCTGCGGCGCAGGCGGCCCTGCGTCAGGTCGGCCTGGGCGACAGCGGCCGTCTCTACCCGAGCCAGTTATCAGGCGGCATGCGGCAGCGCGTCGCCGTGGCCCGCGCGCTTGTCGCGCGGCCCGCCCTGATGCTGCTCGATGAGCCGCTGTCCGCCCTGGACCAGAAGACGCGTGAACACCTGCAGGGGCAGTTGGCTGAGGTGTTTGAGCAACTCGCCTGTGCCGCCGTGCTTGTAACGCATGATTTGCCGGAAGCCATACGGCTGGCGCAGCGGGTCATCGTGCTGACGGGCAATGGCGACAGCATTGTCGCCGACCTGCCGATACCACCCGGCGATGGCCGCCAGCAGCACGCGCTGCTGCTAGACCTGCTGGCCGCTCAACACTTGGCGTAGCGCCAGAACAGGCGCCGCGCCGCTTGCCCATTGCTGAGCACAAGCCGCTCTTCCTCGATGGCGGAGGCCAGTTCAAAACCCACCTCATGCGCAAATTGACGTATCCATTGCGGATGCCAGGGGAAGACGGCAATATCGTTCCCTATCGGTTCGCCGGGGTTGGCGCGCATGAAAAGCGTGCCGCCTGGCCGCAGCCAGCCATGTACCTTGCGCAATGCCGCGGCGACCTGCTGCGCGCCGCCGAAGTTGATGCTGCCCAGCGCCAGGCAGACGTCGATCGAGCCTTCCGCAAACGGGGCATCGTGCAGGTCGCAGACGAGATCGGCGGCATCATTGGTGATATCGATGCCGATCAGGTTGGGAATTTTGCCTTTGAATGGATTGAAGCCGCAGCCGACGTCGACCACTGTGCGTGGCCGCAGTGCATTGACCTGTTCGACC
>NZ_JBWBYV010000217.1:0-1474 GCF_056174685.1 Janthinobacterium sp. BHSEK | reverse complement strand
GAGCAGGGCATGTATGCTGGCACTGCGCCGGTGTCTTGGGGGAAATGATCCAGCGATTCGCGCAATGCTTGACGGTTTGATGTGGCGCAAGGTCGATACATGGAATCAATTGCGCGTATGTTTGATCCCTTGCCCATGACCGAGCCGGTAAATTTCTCCCAACTAGGTCAGATTCGTTTCATTTACTGTAGTCATTGACAGGCAATCTGCGAAGGCGAGATACAGCTTTGTAACTTGATTCATACGCTGCTGCTCGCCTGTGAGCACCGCCAGGATACGATAGGCAAGATGACTAAGAGCATTGGCAAACTTGAGTATCTTTTCCGCCAGTGGTAGAGGAAAACCTTCCTTTGTGCGGCTCAGAGGATGAATGCCAGTGTGCACGAACGAATTCAGCGCATGGCGTGAATATTGGTTGAACTCCGTCAGTGGCTGTGTAAGTCCAGCGGGCCCAGTCTTTTGTACTGCTGCCAGCATTTCAAGATGTCCCGGTAGCCCCTTGGCTGCTTGCTCAGCCTCACTTTCCAAGGGCTGTGCCAACTTATCCACCTGGACGGGCGTGGCCGCGAAAAGCAGCCATGCTGCTTTGAGAAGCGCTTCGTACTGCAGACGCAATAGCGCAGCGCCAGTATTTGGCGCCCCAATCTCAAATGCTTTCCTGAGCACCGATCCGTGTTCCAGGGAGACCATGGCTGCAGCGGCTACGAGTTCCAATTTAGGGTCGCTATCAGCCAATCGTAGTTCCAGTTCAGGAAATTCTGCGAGCAGTGCAAGTTCAAACTCTGCCGAGCGTTGCAAGAGGCTTTCGATATTAGGCGACATAGATGGCAGAATGAGGAGGTTCATGCGCATAAAAGGGCGCTATGGAGTAGCTATCGTAACGCAAATATATTCAATGTGGCCTTCCCTCTCCATTGATCGTCACCAGAAGCTTAAACTCTCCTGATCCATAGTTCTAAAAAGATGATGAACTGATGGATCGGTATGGGGCCACCGGTGTTCGGCCAGGCGCCTGGTGTGCGATCTCGTAACTGCCTGCTCCAACGACAACATCGGGCACGAGCCGTCTGTCCCCCTGCCCATTACTCCATCACGCGTTGAGCTAAGCGACAAAATCCGCGTCGACCTCTGTGGCCTCGCCGCTTTGCTCAACTATCTAAAGCTTTACCCCCCCATTCCACTACGGGCCATCGGTGCAAAAACACCTATCCAGACGCGCAAAGAATGGCAGCAAAAGAAGCCGGACCTATTCGTAAAGCGCGTTTATGATTAAACGGGACTAGGCGCATACTCCCCCTTACCTCAGGCGGAGGTTAGGCCATTGCCACTATCGTCGGTGTGCCGAGTTGGGTGAAGCGGTTGTGCGTAACATTACTGAAGCGATACGATGTTTTTGCTCAGGAGGCTGGCAATGGTTGTATCGATTGCCTGCGATGTATGCCCCGTCAGTTCATCGCGCAGACCAGCGATTGAC
>NZ_JBWBYV010000216.1:0-1335 GCF_056174685.1 Janthinobacterium sp. BHSEK | reverse complement strand
CAGGGACATGACCATCGAGGACATGCTGTTGCTTTGTTTCAGCATCGCGGTGCCAGCTTGCAGCAGCATTTGCGACGACGTCATGTTCGAGCTTTCGGTCGCGAAGTCGGTGTCCATGATGCGGCCGGTAGCGGCTTTGGTGTTGGTGGCGATGTTCGACAGGTTGGTGTTGACGTGGTCCAGACGGTTGGCCGTCGCGCCCAGTGCCGAACGCACGGTGCTGACGCTGTCGATGGCGGTAGCCAGCAGGCCGATGGTGGCGTTGGCGGTGGCGGTCAGTTCCGTCGCGCCCGTCGATGCTGCCGACGAGAAGTTTTTGCTCAGGCCGGTCAGGGCTGCGTTCAGCGCGGTCAGGTTGCCCGATACGTCGAAGCTCATTTTTTCCGTCGAGCTGGCGCCGATCTGGAACGTCATCGACGTCGACAGCGTGCCGGAGGCGGCAGCCGCGCCGTCGCCCAGCAGCTTGGTGCCGCCGAACGTGGTGTTGGTCATGACGTTGTACAGTTCCTGGCCCAATGCATTGTATTCAGCTTGCATGGCGGTCTTGTCGGCGCCGGTCGACGAGGCGTCGGAAGCCTGGGTAGCCAGGTCTTTCATGCGTACCAGCATGTTGGTCACTTCGGCGAATGCGCCTTCAGCCGTTTGCAGCAGCGAGGTGCTGTTTTGCGTGTTGTTCATCGCAACGGTCATGCCGCTGGTTTGTGCTTTCAGACGGGTGGCGATCTGCAGGCCGGCAGCGTCGTCCATGGCCGAGTTGATGCGGAAGCCGGTGCTCAGGCGCGTCATCGAAGTCGACAGTTTGGATTGGGTATTCGAGATCGAATTTTGTGCCGACAGGGAGGCAGCGTTGGTGTGAAGGCTCAGCATGGTGTCATTCCTAATTGGGTGGTTACGGTGAGGAGCGACGATTTATCTGCTCCTATCAGTACAAGACGACCGTGCCGCCACCTTAATTAAATGCTTTGCGGAAATTTTTGAAAATAAATGGTAGTTGTTGCCTCGCCGCTCCGCCGAACCCGTGCGACGGCATGCCCGCGCCAGGCGCGCATGAAAAAAAAGCCAGACCGGAGTCTGGCTTCGATAGATTGGCCGCAAGCGGCCAAGTCCATATTATTGCAGCAGGGACATGACCATCGAGGACATGCTGTTGCTTTGTTTCAGCATCGCGGTGCCAGCTTGCAGCAGCATTTGCGACGACGTCATGTTCGAGCTTTCGGTCGCGAAGTCGGTGTCCATGATGCGGCCGGTAGCGGCTTTGGTGTTGGTGGCGATGTTCGACAGGTTGGTGTTGACGTGGTCCAGACGGTTGGCCGTCGCGCCCAGTGCCGAACGCAC
>NZ_JBWBYV010000215.1:0-511 GCF_056174685.1 Janthinobacterium sp. BHSEK | reverse complement strand
GTGTCGGCGCCGTCAAGTCTTTGATCTGGGCTTCCTTGAGTTCGCTGAAGTCAGCCTTGACCTTGGCGCGAATGAGCAGCGCCTGGTCGGCATCGAACACACCATAATCGTCCTCCGTCCAGGCCGCACCGAATTGTTCATAAACCCAGCGCATCGGCGCATTGAACGGTTTGGGTGCGAAGCGCAAGTCAGCCAGGCGCTCGTCGCTCAACTGAGCCGACGTGCGCAGCGCGCGCTCAACAGTGATGCGCCGGTAGCCGAATGCATGGGTAGGGAATATCTTGCTGGCGAAAGTTTTAGGTGCTGGCGCACTGCTTTTCTCGGACTTGCGGCCGCGGCTGCTCTTGACGTCAGACTGCTTGTCGAGCACCGTCGGGCTGATCTCTTCAAAATTGGCGAAGCTGCGCGTAATGAGGGCAATATCGTCCTCGGACATGACATTGCGCTTGCTGCCGAGCGACTTGCGCATCTTCTCGCACAGGTCGACGCCATTAATCAACTGCACCTTGCC
>NZ_JBWBYV010000214.1:0-1776 GCF_056174685.1 Janthinobacterium sp. BHSEK | reverse complement strand
GCACCATGGTCTTCCGTCGTGCCCGGTTTGGGCGGCGGGCCCGAGCGCAGCTGATAAGCATTGCCTTCCTTCCCGAGCGAACTGACGCACAAGGTACGATCCACCTTGGTGATCTTCACCGCCGTGGCGCTTTCCCGGAGAATCGGCCCACCCGCATGCAGATTCCATTCGAACGACAGCGGGCCCGGCGCCGCCAGCCTGTCGACAACGACGACCGCATCCTGCCCGCGCAGATACCAGACCTTGCGCACGGCCGAGCTGAGCGCTCCGCCATACGACAACGTGGCATCGCCAGCCGCATAATCGAGTGTCGGCGTGGTCGAAAACGCCGTGATCTTGCCATTCATGGCGAGGTTTTGCGTATTCTTGTCGATGACCTGACCGATACCGCCATTGAAGGTAATCGCATTGTGCGACTTGGTCTGGCGATACCATGACAGCACCAGCGGCGAATAGTAATAGTCCTCATAACCGGACTCGATCAGCAGGCGGCGTCCGCCGCTGTCGATGACGAGCGAGTTCTGATCGCCATGGCTATGGTTATAGGAACCGTAGGGGCTGGACTTGAAATACACGGAAGTACGTGCCCTGTCCGCCAGATTGCTATGCATGGCAACCCAGCCGATGCTCGGGTACAAAGCCGCGTTCGGTGGCGGAACCGGCGCTTCCTTGACGGTATCGACAGGGAGAGGAAATGGCGCCTGCAGCAAGGTCAGGTCCGCTTCCTCGCCGACGATATTCTTGACATACCACGCGGCATTCGGCGACTTGATGCGCGCGGAAAAACCCTTCAACACAAAGTTGTAAATATCGCCCTCACTCTGGTCGCCAAAAACCTGACCAGGGGCGCCCGGCGGCAGGAAATGCATCAGGTAACGCGAGAACCCTTTGGCCCAGGGCTTGTCGAAGATATTCACCCCCGTCGACTCGATCAGTGGCTGCCACAACTGCAATGCATAATCGGTGCTGAACATCGCATAGGAGGTGCCATTCGAATAACCGCCTTCCGGGCCGCTCCAGACATAGATCGAATTGACGTAGGAGCGGAATGCAAAATCGAACCAGGTCGTGGCCGCAGGGATATCGCCCATCGTCAGGGCAGAGATAACGGCCAGGTAGCCCATCGCCACCGTGCCGTGGGAATCGTACGGTTCATCGTCGAGACGGTAGTTGTCGCGGGTAAGGTCGGCATACATCGGGGCAACCCTGGCGCTGATCGCCGCCATCCAGCGCGCCTTGCGCGCCGCATCCTTGTTCAGCTGTGGCGCAATCAAATCCGACACCTTGGCCAGTGCCAGCATGATGCTGCGCGTGGCAATGTCGTGATTGACATAACTGGTCATGCCGTCAGGGTCGAGCGCCGCCAGCTGATCGCCGCGCGTCAACGCTTCCTGCAGATACTTGGACTCTCCCGTGATCCGGTACAACAGGGCTGCGCCCAAGGCCTGGTTGGTCGTATTGCCGATCGAACGCGTAATTTGCGCGATATAGGCGGTACGCGCCGCCGTTGGCGTGGTCGACGTCAGCGGCCACTGTGCATCGGTCGGTGCGGTCAGGCTGGCCACCTGCCCTTCTATCTGATTGCTCACCTGCAGACTCAGCCGGGCAACCGCCGGCCCCCGTGCAGCCTGCATGGCGCTCGACCAGGATGCCTGCGGCAGGAAGTCGGGCGCTTGCTGGCGTGGTCGCGCATGGGCGAGCAGGCGGGCCTTGATGGCATCGTTTTCTGGCACTTCGAATAGTTGCGCAGAACTGTCGATGGTAAAGCTGCGTGGC
>NZ_JBWBYV010000213.1:0-485 GCF_056174685.1 Janthinobacterium sp. BHSEK | reverse complement strand
GGTCACCACCTCGTCGACTACTGTCCCGGCCACGACCAACGTCGCCGCGCCAGGCTTGGCCGTCACCGTTCGCAGGCCATTATTGGAAGCGGTGCCACCCACGGTTACTACGTCGCCAACCGCGATGGCGGCAAACAACGCGGCGCCAGATGTATCGCTGATCGCTTTCGTGGCAGCCGAAAAACTTGCCGCACCCGAAGTCGTGACCACCTTGGCAGCCCCGCTAATTGTCAATACGTCTCCTACTGCCACCACCGCATTGAAATTAGGCTCCTTGGCTAACTGCTTCAAGCGGCTACCGCGTTCAAAGGTGTATGTGCCAGATAGTGGTAGTTGCAGCTGATTCAACGCCTTTAGTGTGATGCCATCCACCTCGATTGCACGCCGTGCCGAGACAATGCCATCGATAATCGCATCACCAATCTGCAGGATCGGAGCGCCGTTATTGGGCGAGGTGAATGGGTCATAAAATGCCGCGCTGGCTC
>NZ_JBWBYV010000212.1:0-680 GCF_056174685.1 Janthinobacterium sp. BHSEK | reverse complement strand
GCCTTGTACAGCGCGATCCAGGCCTGCACCCTGTCGAGCCGGACGCCGACGTGGGTCAGGCGCGCAGACAGGCTGTTGCGGCGCGCCTCTTCCAGGTCCAGCAGGCCGCTGGCACCGGCGCGGAATTTCTCGTCGCTGGCCTGGAAATAGCGTTCATACTGGCGCGCGGCAATGTCGGCGTCCGCTTCGCGGCGGGCGGCCGCGTCGAGCCGCACCAGCGCTTCCTCGATTTCGCGCACGGCTTCGCGCACGCGCTGCCGGTACACCCCGGCCTGCTCGTCATAGAAGCCCCGGGCCTCGGCGGCCTCGGCCTTGCGGCGGCCGCCGTCGAACAACGGCAGGCTGAGCGAGGCCGGTCCAAACGACCATGTATCGGCCGAGCCGGACAGGCCGCCGCTGCGCAGCCGGCCGACGCCGATGCTGCCGCCCAACAGCAGACTGGGGTAGCGCTGCGCCTCGGCCACGTTGATCCCGGCCGCCGCTGCTGCCAGCTCGCGTTCGGCCGCGGCGATATCGGGCCGCCGCGCCAGTGCCTGGGCCGGCACCGCATCGACCACGAAGGCCCGCGGGCGCGGCAGCTCGCCATTGCCGGCGACCAGGCGCGCGCGCAGGTCCGGCTCGGCCAGCCCAGTCAAGGCCACCAACGCTTTGATATCCATGTCGCACAGAGCGCGCCGGGC
>NZ_JBWBYV010000211.1:0-316 GCF_056174685.1 Janthinobacterium sp. BHSEK | reverse complement strand
GCCATGAATCTGGAAGAAGCGGATTATTTAGAATTTTGGGTAATGATTGCGATCAACAACTTCGCAACATGTACTTTCTTATCCTCTGTACCTGCTAAGGTTATAGGGACAAGCCGTACGGGCAATTAGTACTGGTTAGCTTAATGCATTACTGCACTTCCACACCCAGCCTATCAACGTCCTGGTCTCGAACGACCCTTCAAAGAGCTCAAGGCTCTGGGAAATCTCATCTCAAGGCAAGTTTCCCGCTTAGATGCTTTCAGCGGTTATCTCTTCCGAACTTAGCTACCCGGCAATGCCACTGGCGTGACAACCG
>NZ_JBWBYV010000210.1:0-1155 GCF_056174685.1 Janthinobacterium sp. BHSEK | reverse complement strand
TTCCACCTGACCTTCCGCGGCGACGTACCTGCCGCGCGCCAGCGCTTGCAGATCGGGCGCCGGCAGCGCCGTGCGATCGAGCTTGCCGTTGCTGGTCAGCGGGAAGGCGTCGAGCGTGACGAAGGCGCTGGGAATCATGTAATCGGCCAGATGGGCGCCAAGCTGGGCGCGCAGTTCGCCAGCGACAGGCGCCGCGCCGGACGCGCGCAGGTAGGCCACCAGCCGTTTCTCGCCTGGCGCATCTTCGCGGGCGACGACCAGCGCTTCTGCCACGCCGTCGCATGCCAGCAGGCGCGTCTCGATCTCGCCCAGCTCGATGCGGAAGCCGCGGATCTTGACCTGGAAGTCGTTGCGTCCAAGGTAGTCGATGGAACCGTCCGCCAGCCAGCGCCCAAGGTCCCCGGTCTTGTACAGCCGCGCGCCGGCGGCATCGGCGTAAGGGTCGCGGATGAAGCGTTCCGCCGTCAATTCCGCGCGGTTCAGATAACCGCGCCCGACCTGCACGCCGGCGATGTGGATCTCGCCCGCCACGCCCACCGGCACCGGCTGCAGGTGACGGTCGAGGATGTAGATGCGCGTATTGGCGATCGGCCGGCCGATCGATACGCTGGCCGCACCGTCACCGGGCACGCAATGCTGCCACGTGACGTCCACCGCGGCTTCGGTCGGGCCATACAGATTGTGCAGCTCGACTTCTGGCCAGGTCCGCAGGAAGCGCTCGCTCAACTGGGGCGGCAGCGCCTCTCCGCTGCAGAACACGCGTTTCAGGCTGCCGCCCCGCCAGTCGCCGCATGCGCTCACAAAGGCTTGCAGCATCGACGGCACGAAGTGCATCGTCGTCACTGCGGCCTGCTCGATCAGCGCCGCCAGATAATCGGGTGACTTGTGGCCTTCCGGACGGGCGATCACCAGCGTGGCGCCAGACATCAGCGGCCAGAAGAACTCCCACACAGACACGTCAAAGCTGAACGGCGTTTTTTGCAGGACGCGGTCATCGGCACCGAGGCAGAACGCCTGTTGCATCCAGCACAGGCGGTTGACCACCGCGCCATGCTCGTTCATCGCGCCCTTGGGCTGGCCGGTGGAGCCGGAGGTGTAGATCACATAGGCGAGGTGGCCCGCATGCAGGCCGATGGCCTCAGCGTCCGGGTTGGC
>NZ_JBWBYV010000209.1:0-509 GCF_056174685.1 Janthinobacterium sp. BHSEK | reverse complement strand
GTCTCGTACTGTTCGACTGCCCAGCGCACCGCGCATTCGAGCCGCAGGTCGCCGAGGCGGCGGGCGTTGTCCGCCACGCCGGGTGTGCGCACGTCTGGCCGCCATCGGAAGGTACCCGGTTTGCGGTTGAGTAGCAATTCGGCGTCCTCCCTGGTGGCCGCTTCGCTGCGCGGCACGGTGAACGTGCCGTCGGCCGCGACCGGCACCGGAATGCTTAACTCGTCGCCGGCGATGCGCAGCTTGATGTCCTTGAGCGAGGCGTTGGCGGCCTTGGGCAGCAGCACGAAACGCAGCGTGGCGTCCGGTGCCAGCTGGCGTTGTTCGTCGAAGATGTCCAGTCCGGCCGTGAATGCGCGGTAGGTTTTCCAGTCCGGGTCCTTGGTGCTGCTGACGACTACCGCAGCCATGCCGGCATCGCTCTGGTCGGCTGCGCCGGATACGGGACACAGCAGCAGGCACGGCACGAACAGACCGGCAATCTGAGAAAGGCGTTTCATATATACCTCATG
>NZ_JBWBYV010000208.1:0-527 GCF_056174685.1 Janthinobacterium sp. BHSEK | reverse complement strand
GTACCAGTGGTCTTTGCCGTCCTGCAGCAAGGCCAGGATTTCGCCCTTGTCGCCGCCGGTCTTGGCGATGTAGCTTGTGGCCATGGCTTCGGCGTAGCTGTCGAGCATGTTGGCATCTTCACGCAGCGAAGCACTATTGCCACCCGTGTACATCCAGGGAGCGTGGATCATCAGCATAGCGTTGTCGGCCATCTCGACCGTATCGCCGGCCATGGCGATCAAGCTAGCGATGGAAGCGGCAATGCCGTCGATCACGGTGGTAACGGTGGCGGGATGGCGCTTGAGGGCGTTGTAGATGGCCACGCCATCGGTCACAGAGCCGCCGTAGCTATTGATGCGCACGGTCAAGGCAGACACGTCCAGCAAGGCCACTTCGCGCACAAACTCCTTAGCGGCGACGGTATCGCCATACCAGCTCTCGCCGATATCGCCATAAATAAGGATTTCAGCGCTCGCTTGTGCACTGACACTGGCGGCCGGGCGCGCTTGGGCGCGGATGGTGTACCATTTTTCCGGCGGTGCTACGG
>NZ_JBWBYV010000207.1:0-968 GCF_056174685.1 Janthinobacterium sp. BHSEK | reverse complement strand
TCTGCGCCGAAGCAGTGCACGCTCTCGACCCAGCCCGTCTCGATGGCGGGGATCAGGGTGGGATGGGGGTTGAGCACCCAGTTGCGGCAAATCTTGCCCTTCAAGCCCAGTTGCTCGCCATACGTGGGCAGAATCAGCTCGATGGCGGCCGTATTGAAGCCGATGCCGTGATTGAGCGACTGCACCTGGTGTTTTTCATACACGCCGCGGATCGCCATCATGGCCATCAGCACGTGCACGGGCTTGATCACGCGCGGGTCGCGGGTAAACAGGGGTTCGATGAAGAACGGTTTGTCGGACTGCACCACGAAATCGATCCACGAGCCGGGTACGTCGACCCGGGGCAAGTCGCTGACGTCGTCGACGATCTGGTTCACCTGGGCGATGACGATGCCGTCGCGGAAGGCCGCCGATTCGACCAGCGTGGGCGTGTCCTCCGTGCTGGGGCCCGTGTACAGATTGCCCTGGCGGTCGGCCATGTAGCCGGCCACCATGACGACGTTGGGCGTGAGGTCGACGAACAGGCGCGCATACAGCTCGATATACGTGTGGATGGCGCCCACTTCGAGCAAGCCATCCTGCAGGAACTGGGCGATGCGCAGGCTTTGCGTGCCGGCGAAGGAAAAGTCCAGCTTGCGGGCGATACCGCGCTCGAACAGGTCCAGGTGTTCTGGCAGGCTGACGCTGGGCATGATCAGGTGCAGATGGTGGATCTTGTCGGGGTTGACCTGGGTCAACATGCGGGCGAGGAAGTCGGCCTGCTTCTGGTTATTGCCTTCAAGGACGACGCGGTCGCCCGGCGCGAGCAGCGCTTCGAGCACGGCGACCATGTCGCCCGGTTGCAGCACGGGGCCGCTGGCGTACTGGCGCACGGCGTCGAGGCGTCGGCGTTTCTCGGTGCGCCGCGTGTCCCATTGTTTTTGCCGCTGCGCTGGCGCTGCTGTGGCGGTTGACATCATGCCTCCGGA
>NZ_JBWBYV010000206.1:0-595 GCF_056174685.1 Janthinobacterium sp. BHSEK | reverse complement strand
GCTATCGATGATGTGATTGTCGAGTTTGGTAATCTTGGCATTCATCTCGGCTGTCTTGACACGCAGTGAATCCTCATAGCTCAGGTATATGATGCTGTCCATGACGAAGCGGCCCAGTAAGCCTACCGTGCGCTGGGCCTTTTGCGGGCTATCGGCCTCAAAACTGAGGCGCAGGCCAATCACATTGGTATTGCTGCCATCGCGCGGCTGTTCAAGTTCCTTGGCGTCAAGCTTGGAAAACGGGTAAACCGGCTCGACAACCTTGTCGATGCCATCGCGCACGATAAAAATTTTGCGCAACTGGTCCGCGCCCGGCGCGTCATTCAGTTGGTTGTATTTGATGAAGTCAGCATAGCGCTCGGCAGTGCCAAAGGCTGCCGCGTAACGCTTGTAGTCTGCCAGGGCGATACCGCTGGCGGGATCTTTTTCCTTGGCATCCAGTTTTTTCTCGGCTGGCAGGGGAATTGCGCCGCCAAACTGGAAAAAACCTTCGCTCTTGTACTGGGCCATATAAAGGGCATACGAGACGCTGACGATGACGATCAATGATGTTGCCAAAATGATGCGCCAGCGTGCCTGCCATGCCGTTCCAAGC
>NZ_JBWBYV010000205.1:0-3520 GCF_056174685.1 Janthinobacterium sp. BHSEK | reverse complement strand
GCCCTGGGCAGTGAGCCACGCGAGATATTCCGCCTCATGATCTTCATCGAACTCTGGCATATCTGGATGCCTATACCAGCCCTCAGCATCGCGCACGACCGGCGCCCATTCAATAAGCTTGCTCATATTCACCTTTCAGGTTGTCGCGGCCAGGACGCCCGCCAGGGTCGCCGCCACGTAAATCAGGATCAGGGCCGCCGCTACGCGCGCGGCACCAGGGCTGCGTTCGTTGTGCGGCACTTCGTCGTTGTTGGTCATGCCGCCTCCGCGGTGGGCATCTTGATGCCGCGCCAGGCGTAGAAAGCTGGCCTGTCATCAGGTGAGATGCGCATGCAGTCTTCGCCAAACGTAAAGGTCGCGTTATGCTGCGCCCCTGGAAATTTGAAATAGAGGAGCGCCTGGGCGTGACCTAGTCTGTCCGGCCCCTGCAGCGGCGCGCGGCTTACCCAGATGCTGCCGATCTTGCAGTCCGGATACCTGATCGCAAAGAATTCGATCAGGGCCGCTTGGGCTGCCTTTTGCGCACGCCACTCGACAAACTCCCCCATTACGCAGCTCTGGCTGCAGTAGACGGCATCGCCGTCCGTGACAACTTCCAGGTGCTCGTGCTCTTCACCTTGATCCTCGGCTTCTTGCTGCATGTCGTAGTTGACGCGCCGGCTGCAGTGGTGGCATTCGAACCACCAGCCATGGTCGATTAGCACCGCGTGCGGCACAGGGCCGGGCGCGTACTGGTCGAACTCCGGCTTACGGAGGCAGTGCTCGACCTCGTTAAAGCCGCAGTCCAGTTCGTTGGCTCCTTCACGGCGCGCCGCGGCCCCGCTGGTGGCAAAGCGGATAACGCAGTGACCTTCACCAGGCTCGCGTACCTCGTAGGCAAGCAGCGGCTTCATGGCGCCACCCGCTCGAACTCGATCACCCACACCCACGGGTTGGCTGCCCAGCTGCCGGCGCCGTTAATGGATTTCCATAGTCGTTCGAAAGGCGCGATAGCGGCGCGCCGGTACATCGCAGCTCGCTCATCGGCATTGGCTCCGAATACCGATATCTGCCGAACCTCGTCGGGCGCCACACCCTCAGCTCCTGCGTCGACATCGCTGCAGTCATTTAGACGCTCGACGCGCACCGACACGATCTCAAGCAGAATCCGGCTGCTCCAGCGCGGCATGTGGATACTCGGGATGGTGCGCGCTGGCATGCCGACAGATGGCGTTGGCTCCAGTTCGTAATCGAGCAGGGGGCCTACATGCATGCCAGTGGCCGCGTAGTAGTGCCCTTTATCTGCGTGATGACCGAGCGTTTCGCGTACCCAAATTTGGTCGCCGGGCAGGCCATGCGGACAGTGATTAAATAAGTTGCTGTTTGTTGGCAGCTTTTCGGGTTGGAACAGGCCGCCGCGGTATTCCAAAATCGACGTGTCGCCGATCCGGGTAGGCTGTGGCATCATGATCCGCCGTGTCTGGGTCTTGCTGCCGGCAAGCAGTGCGCGCACCATCTGCGCATTGAATAACATCGGACGTTCTTTCACGTTGCATCCCCCCATAGGAAATTGCGTATCCCCACAATCAGTTCATCGAATTCGGTTGATGTGCACGGCATGCCTTCGTCATGGTCGGCAATTTCGTCCTTATCGCTCATAACCTTGACGGCCAGCAGTAGCTCGCGCGCCATGCGCAGCTTGTCTTCCAGGCCTTTTGCGTAGGTGCTCATGCCGGCCGCCGTCCATCCGCCAGCGAGCGTTTCTTGCGGTAACCCAAGGCAGGCATTCCAGCAGGTGGTAAGGCGCTGCGCATTGGCTTCTTGCATTCCGGGTGCATTGCCGAAGTCCATGACAACCGCTACGGCGGCGCGCCCTCCAATTCCTCGAATGACAATCTCGGGACGCCCGCCCTCCTCCTGGAATGTCTCGGCCATGAAAAGTAGCCCAGGGGTGTGCCTACTCATGCCATCACCTGCACACGCAGTTGTTCCGTCTCGGGCGCTTCCGGTACCGGGGGCGGCTCTTTAACCAGCAACGGGCGCATACTGCCGGTGCGCAGGTTGACGAAGGCGCCGTGCCAGGTCAGGCGGCCATGCCGGAAAAATTCCCAAAGGATCGACAGCGCCGGCGTGACGACGGCCTGGTTGATGAATAATTCCTGGCGCTCGAGCGCTTCGGCCAGGCCGCAGCTGGGCGTGTCGTCCTCGATGGCCTGGACGTCGACCAGCTCGGGCAGCACGCGGTACGGATCGGGCAGGCGCGCGCTGCCGGGCGGCGCCTTGTGAGCTGGGCTGCCGTCGGCGTTGGCCAGCTCGCCGAACAGCACTTGGCCGTCGGCGGCGCGGTTGCCAATGTCCATCAGGTAGTACGGCTTGTTCGGATGGCGCAGTGCGCGGTCGTTGGCGATTTCGTAGCGCGACTTGGCGCTGTCGACGCACGCGATCAGCATGTCGGGCGCGCCCTTGCCGGCTTCGTATCGGCCGAAATGGGCCTCCCAATTCAGGCCGAAAAATGCGTTGATGCGGCTGACCAGCACGATCGCCTTGCTCGATCCGACGTCGAACTGGCCAAACATCTGGCGGCCCATGTTGGCCTCGCTGACCGTGTCCGGGTCGAACGCGATCACGTTCAGGCCGGGGTGGCCCAGTGCCGTCAGCGCGTGGTTCAGGCGCGCCAGGCCGGTCAGCATTTGCGAGCCGTTGCCGCCGCAGCCCACCAGGTGAATCATCACCTGGTGCTGCAGGAAATGCGCGGGAGTAATGTGGGGCATGTCGATGGCTCCTACGCGGCGGCCAGTTCGGCCGTGAAAATCTTGTCGGCCGGTACCGCCAGCGTCATGAACAGGCCCAGCACGCACAGTCGGAATGCGACCGTCGGCAGCTGCTGGTCTAGGTTGCCGTACACGCCGGAAATTTTCACGCTGCCGGCGTCGTCCAGGTTGTCGGTCTCGCTGAAAAACGCCGGATGCGTGCCATGGCTGTGCAAGTCGATGGCCAGGTGCTCGCGCTCTGCCAGCAACAACTGCTGGAACTGGATGTGGCCGCTGGTCGGTTCGCCGATCGGCAACGGGTAGCGCAAGGCCCACTCGCGCGTTTCGTCATTCCAGATCAAGCTGGCTGCGCTCTCGATCGGCGACTTCAGGCGCGCCACTTCGCCGAAGGCGCGCAGCTCCTCGAGCGCACTGCCGATCTTGCCAAACGCGAATTCGACTTTCGGCTTGATGGCGCCAAACGGCATGCGCACCGCTTTTTGCTCCGCCAGGCGCTGGATCAGGTGCAGCCACGGCCGGCGCACCTCCAAGTAGACGCCGTCATCAGCCATCAGGAAGCGGTGGCCGGCTTCCTCCAGCGCGTGAAACTCGCTGTGCAGCGGCACCACGACGACCGGCGCGGCGCGCAACAGCGCCATATCCATGGCCAGTTTTTCCGGATCGGCCGCTTCTTCGTCGACCGCCAGCAGCAGCGGGCGCGCGTCGCGCAGCGCCGTTTCGGTGTGCAGCAGGAACGCCTCGTAGGACGTTTTGGTGATATTGAGCAGTTC
>NZ_JBWBYV010000204.1:0-710 GCF_056174685.1 Janthinobacterium sp. BHSEK | reverse complement strand
AGCCATGCTGACGGTCACCACCGCCAGGCCGCAGCCGAGCGACTGGCCGGTTGTGCTGTCGGCCAACGGCGGCATATTTGCGTGGCAGGAGGCGGTTATTGGCAGCGAGTTGAGCGGCCTGCGCCTGGCTGAAGTCAGCGTCAATGTGGGCGACAGCGTTAAGTCCGGGCAGATTCTGGCGCGCTTCGATGCCGCCACTGTGGCAGCCGATGTCGAGCAGAAAGAGGCGGCGGTCGAGGAAGCGCGCTCGGCGCTGGCTGAGGCGCAGTCCAATGTCCTGCGCACCCAACCGCTGGCCACCAGCGGCCTGGTCAGCGCGCAGCAGATGACGCAGTATCTCACGGCCGAGCGTAGCGGCAAGGCGCGGGTAGTGTCGGCCCAGGCTGTGCTCAAGAGTGCCCAGGTGCGCTTGCACCAGACTGCGGTACGGGCGTCCGACGATGGTGTGATTTCGGCGCGCAGCGCCACCCTGGGCAGCGTGGCGCCGCAGGGCCAGGAATTGTTCAAGCTGATTCGCAAGAACCGGCTCGAATGGCGGGCCGAAGTGCCGGGCAGCGATCTGCGCCGTATCAAGCCGGGACAGCAGGTGACGTTGACCGTCTCCAACGGCGTGACCGTATCCGGCACGGTGCGCATGGTCGGACCGACGCTTGATCCTTCCACCCGTAACGGGCTGGTGTACATCGACCTGCCGCTCTCGCCTGAGGTGC
>NZ_JBWBYV010000203.1:0-1247 GCF_056174685.1 Janthinobacterium sp. BHSEK | reverse complement strand
ATGTTGCGATTTTCCAATATTGTGCTGCCCCTCCACCATTGCGGTAAACAAAGCCAAACTTGGAAACTGGCCCTGCTGCGATAGACAAATTTGTAACAATTGGCATATCCGGGTCGAGCCAGGATGGCGCGATTCGCCCATTCGCATCACCAAGCGGCGACCTGCCCGCAGCCGGCGCATACGACGCCACCACGGCGCCGCGCCCGGCCAGTTCATTCAGGCGCCGGATCACATCTTTCTGGCCATAGTAAAAAAAGTCGCCCATTACAGTTCCTCGATTTCGATGTTGGTGGCATATGCCTGGTAATACGGGGTAGTGATGGCGGAATTGCTGGCGAGGCGGCCGTACACCTGGTGCGCCTGCTCGAGCTCGCCGTCTTCGCTGTCCGGATACAGGCTGACCAGCAAGGGGAGCGTCAGGCCATTGCCGCGCACGATGCGCCACAGCTCGGCCCGATCCAGCGACGTCATGTGTTCGAGCGCGAGCGACAGCTTGCGATACATCGCACCCCGTTCGACCATTTGCCCGCCGGACCCGGTGCGGTACTGGGTGCTGCTATCGAACGAAGTGACGCCCGCACCGTACGAGGCGTTCTGCTCCGGACTCCAGTAGGGGCCGGCCACCAGGCGCGCCGCCTCGATGTAGCCTGCCGGATTGTCCGGGTCCGCCAACTCGATAATCAGTTTCTTGATGCTGACCATCGGGAACCAGCAGCGCGCATACGTGCCGCCGCCATAGCTGAAGGCATTCACGCCCAGCGGCAGCGCGCCCCAGTCCCACATGCCCAGCCTGGCGTACTCGCATGCCGGCACCGTACCGGTGTCGAAATCGGCCACGGCGTCACCTGGCTCGACGTAGCCGCGCACGCGGATCGTCGCCGTCGGCGTCAGGTTGCAAAATGGCAGGGCCACACATCCGACGATCTCGGGCGAGGCCCAGGTGGCCGTAATGGTCAGCGCCAGGCCTATCGAGCGCAGCAGGTAAAACTTGTCTTCGAGCTGCAGATTCGCCGGGCCCAGCTCTCCGGTTTGGCTCGATGCGGTCAGCGCGGCCCGATCGGCGGCGTTATCGTAGACGATGCGAAGATTGGTCATCAAAACCCCTGCAAGACGGGTACCGGCCATACCACAGCTGCTACTTGCCCTATCGTGGTGGCGGCCTCCAGCTCACCGCGTAACGCCTGGCCCTGATCGATGACGGCTTGCACGTGCGCGCCGGCCGCCGCGCCCAGGGCCATCGTTTCGGC
>NZ_JBWBYV010000202.1:0-592 GCF_056174685.1 Janthinobacterium sp. BHSEK | reverse complement strand
ACGGACCAAGCCGCACGTCAACGTCGGCACCATCGGCCACGTCGACCACGGTAAAACCACGCTGACCGCTGCAATCGCAACGGTTCTGTCGAAGAAATTCGGCGGCGAAGCCAAAGCATACGACCAGATCGATGCGGCTCCAGAAGAAAAAGCGCGCGGTATCACGATCAACACCGCCCACGTCGAGTACGAAACGGAAACGCGTCACTACGCGCACGTTGACTGCCCAGGCCACGCCGATTACATCAAGAACATGATTACCGGTGCTGCCCAGATGGACGGCGCGATCCTGGTGTGCTCCGCAGCTGACGGCCCAATGCCACAGACCCGCGAACACATCCTGCTGGCCCGCCAAGTTGGCGTTCCATACATCATCGTGTTCCTGAACAAGTGCGACCTGGTCGACGACGCAGAGCTGCTGGAACTGGTTGAAATGGAAGTGCGCGAGCTGTTGTCGAAGTACGAATTCCCAGGCGACGACCTGCCTATCATCAAAGGTTCGGCACGTATGGCGCTGGAAGGCAAAGAAGGCGAGATGGGCGTGGACGCAGTGCTGCGTCTGGCCGATGCGCTGGATGCCTACATCCCAACG
>NZ_JBWBYV010000201.1:0-592 GCF_056174685.1 Janthinobacterium sp. BHSEK | reverse complement strand
ACGGACCAAGCCGCACGTCAACGTCGGCACCATCGGCCACGTCGACCACGGTAAAACCACGCTGACCGCTGCAATCGCAACGGTTCTGTCGAAGAAATTCGGCGGCGAAGCCAAAGCATACGACCAGATCGATGCGGCTCCAGAAGAAAAAGCGCGCGGTATCACGATCAACACCGCCCACGTCGAGTACGAAACGGAAACGCGTCACTACGCGCACGTTGACTGCCCAGGCCACGCCGACTACATCAAGAACATGATTACCGGTGCTGCCCAGATGGACGGCGCGATCCTGGTGTGCTCCGCAGCTGACGGCCCAATGCCACAGACCCGCGAACACATCCTGCTGGCCCGTCAAGTTGGCGTTCCATACATCATCGTGTTCCTGAACAAGTGCGACCTGGTCGACGACGCAGAGCTGCTGGAACTGGTTGAAATGGAAGTGCGCGAGCTGTTGTCGAAGTACGAATTCCCAGGCGACGACCTGCCTATCATCAAAGGTTCGGCACGTATGGCGCTGGAAGGCAAAGAAGGCGAGATGGGCGTGGACGCAGTGCTGCGTCTGGCCGATGCGCTGGATGCCTACATCCCAACG
>NZ_JBWBYV010000200.1:0-257 GCF_056174685.1 Janthinobacterium sp. BHSEK | reverse complement strand
CAAGTTGGCGTTCCATACATCATCGTGTTCCTGAACAAGTGCGACCTGGTCGACGACGCAGAGCTGCTGGAACTGGTTGAAATGGAAGTGCGCGAGCTGTTGTCGAAGTACGAATTCCCAGGCGACGACCTGCCTATCATCAAAGGTTCGGCACGTATGGCGCTGGAAGGCAAAGAAGGCGAGATGGGCGTGGACGCAGTGCTGCGTCTGGCCGATGCGCTGGATGCCTACATCCCAACGCCAGAGCGCGCTGTTGA
>NZ_JBWBYV010000199.1:0-2799 GCF_056174685.1 Janthinobacterium sp. BHSEK | reverse complement strand
TTTAATACTTGTTTGTAAGTATTTGATTTATATGGATAAAGTCATATATTATTGTCCGCGAGTGGGTCGGCAATTATTCCCTTGCTCTTGGTAAACTATGTGCGCAGATTACACGCCAAGTCGTAAAGAACAGATCGCGGACCATTTTGGTTTGCGCTCACCTCAACTTGAGTTGCCTGCAGAGGCATGGCCGGGTTACATGGCACCAATCCTGCGCGGCTCGCACGAAGCGCCTGGTGAACTGGAAATTGCCCCGGCCATGTTCGGCATGGTCCCGCACTGGGCCGATCTCAAGCTGGCCCGCCAGACCTATAACGCGCGCACCGAGACGGTGGCCAGCAAGCCATCCTTCCGCAGTGCCTGGAAGCGCAAGCAGTTCTGCATCATCCCGGCCGCCAATTTCTTCGAGCCCAATTACGAAACCGGCAAGCCAGTGCGCTGGCGCATCGAGCGAGCCCACGGTGGGCCGGTGGCCATTGCCGGCATCTGGGAATATCGCCCATCCGACCAGCTACTGTCATTCTCGATGCTGACGATCAACGCCGATGGGCATCCGCTGATGCAGCGATTCCACAAGCCAGACGACGAAAAGCGAATGGTGATGATCCTGGACCCGGAACAGTACCAAGGCTGGCTGGACGGCTCGCTGGTGACCGAAGCGGACGTTTATAGGCAGTATCCTGCTGACCTACTCGTGGCTCAGCCAGATCCCTTGCCTCCTCGGACAAGAGCGAAACCGGCGGCGAAGGCTGAAGCTGCGCCGCCAGACTCACTTTTCTAGAAACAATTTTATACTTCCTGTTTCTTGCTTCGGTCGATATACTGTATAAAAACACAGTATCGGCCAGCCATGAATGCAACATTATTAATACTTCAACCTAGCCAGCCCGGTGTATCGCAGGTGCCATTGCCGCTTGCGCAGTACCCAATCCCCAGTGCGCGGCCGGAAATTTCCCATCGGATATCCGCCGGCTTTCCGTCGCCGGCTGCCGACTATACCGAGGATGGTCTGGACCTGAACGCGCTGCTGGTGCAGCGCAAGGCAGCCTCGTTCTTCTTCACGGTCGAGGGTGACTCAATGCGCGATGCCGGCATACTGGATGGCGACAAAGTGGTGGTCGACCGCTCTGTCGCGCCCCTTCACGGGCACATTGTCATTGCGGTGATCGATTCCGAATACACCCTCAAGCGCCTTTATTGTCAGCGGGGCAGGGTGGAGCTGCGCCCGGATAATCCGGCGTACAAGTCGATCTGCATGGCCGAAGGAAGCGAGCTGCAGATATGGGGTGTGGTGACCGGCGTCGTGCGAAAGCTCCGAGTGTGACATGGGCGACCCGACCAAGCAGATTTTTGCGCTTGTCGACGTCAACAATATGTACGTCAGCTGCGAGCGCGCGTTCAATCCGCGCTTGCGCGACCGCCCGGTGGTGGTGCTGTCCAATAACGACGGCTGTGCCGTAGCCAGGTCGAACGAAGTGAAGGCCCTGGGCGTGCCGATGGGTGCGCCTTGGTTCCAGCTGCGCGACTTGGCGCGCCAGCACGGCATCGTGGGCCTGTCCTCCAATTACACCCTGTACGCGGACATGAGCAACCGCATCATGACAATCCTGCGGACATATAGCCCCAATGTCGAGGTTTACTCGATTGATGAATCATTTCTCAGCCTGAACGGCTTGGGCGGCCTGTGGGCGTCGCCGACAGCCATGGGGCAGGATATCCGCGCCAAGGTGGCGCTGTGGACCAGCCTGCCCGTGTGTGTGGGCATAGGGCAGTCGAAGACCTTGGCCAAGCTGGCGAACCACGTGGCAAAGAAATTTCCTCTATTCGACAGCGTCGCCGACTTCACGACCATGTCGGATGCTCGGGCCGCTTGGCTGTTGCAGCGCATCGACGTCGGTGAGGTATGGGGTGTCGGCAGGCGGATTGGTGCCAAGCTGCGTGCCATGGGTATCAATACCGTGCAGGACCTGAAAGACGCGCCACCCAGCACAATGCGGGCACATTTTGGAGTCGTGCTCGAGCGCACATGCAATGAACTGCGCGGCATTTCGTGCCTGGAGCTGGAGGAGGTGACGCCGCCGCGCAAGGAGATTGTGTCGTCGCGCTCCTTCGGCACCATGGTCATGACGGCGGCCGAGCTGGGCGAATCGATATCTACCTATGCCGCGCGCGCCGGCGAGAAGCTGCGCGGCCAGCATTCGCTGTGCGGTGCCGTGCACGTTTTCGTGCAAACGAACAGGTTCCGGGAACGGGACGAACAATACAGCAACGGCATCACCATCCCCTTGGTGGAGCCTAGTGCTGATAACCGCGTCCTGGCGGGCGCTGCGCTTCACGGCCTGGCCATGATCTTTCGCGATGGGTTCAAGTACAAGAAAGCCGGGATCATGCTGATGGATCTGCAGCCGGATACGCGGCGCCAAGGCGTCTTGTTAGACGCGGGGCGAGATCGAGTCAGGTCGGTGGCCGCCATGGCCGCCCTGGACGCGTTGAATGAGCGATTCGGCCGGGATACTGTGCACTTGGGATCGGCGGGCCTGATCAGGCGCTGGGCAATGTTGTCGGAAAACCGCACGCCGCGGTACACAACCAGCTGGACAGAATTGCCGACGGCGCTGGCAAAATAATCGGTTAAGAAGACCTTATGAAATATCGAATAATTTTTATTGGGAAGCTGAGATGTTGTAGTTAAAGTAATAAAATTTGAAAGGTGCAATTAAAAAACTATTTTACTTCGCTAGTTGGATTGCTATTGCAGTGCTGTTCGAATCGCGGAAACTCCGTTAAACCGAGGATTTT
>NZ_JBWBYV010000198.1:0-900 GCF_056174685.1 Janthinobacterium sp. BHSEK | reverse complement strand
ACGCGCAATTGCCATTGCCCCGGGCCAACCTGCGCCACCTGCGTTTTTTTGATGTTGGCGAGAAATTTGACGGCAAAGGTAATGATGCCCGCACTGATGGGCGTGCCTTCGCTGTCATACAGCTGATCCTCAACCTTGCCGGAGGATAGTTCGATACGGCGATAATGCCTGCCGCAGGGGCAGGCACCCGATACCCAGCGTGCGCGGTCGGCAATGCGGTAGCGCACCAGCGGCATCGCATGGTTATGCAGGGTGGTCCCGACCACGTAGCCGAAATCGTCCGTGGGCCGATCGTGCTGATCCAGGATTTCCACGTAGGAATATTCTGGATGCAGGTGGTAGTACCCATGTTCGCACTGGCCGGCAAAGGCGATGCGTTCGGCCATGCCGTAGAAGTCGAATACCTTGCAGCCAAAGGCGCGTTCGATTTGTTCGCGCTGGGCCGGGTAGACGGGTTCGGAACCGGTGACGACGCCGCGCAGGCGTAAGGGGTGTGCCAGTCGTTCTGCCGCGCGCGCCAGCTCAAATGCTGCCGATGGATAGGCCCGCAACTGTTTGGCCCCGACGCGGGCTATGCTGTTGAGCATATCCTCGGCCGTGTCCCGGTTCATGTGGCGCGTCGATACCAGCAACTGCTTGCCGAAACGGTCCCATAGCCAGGGCTGCGCATCCTGCTGGCTGATACCGATGACCTGGTCCCCCCGCAAGATGGCTTGTGCCTGGCCATTTTCATGGCCGGCCCAGTGCCAGAACTGCAGCTGAAACGCTTCTTCCCAGATAATCGAATCGATGCTGCGGAACACTTCCAGCGGCGTGCCGGATGAGCCGCTGGTTTTTCCCTGTGCCCACCATGGACGGCGTTTCCCCCCGTTCGGATAAAAACTGTCGCGTCCGGAGACA
>NZ_JBWBYV010000197.1:0-816 GCF_056174685.1 Janthinobacterium sp. BHSEK | reverse complement strand
AGCGAACGGCGGTCCTTGTAGCCATACGCGCGCAGATCCTGCGTGCTCAGGTAGCCGTCGCGCTTGCGCAGGTACATCGGATCGCGCTGGCGCACGTCCAGGGTGGCGTAGGCATTGAAATGGTCCTTGACCAGGCTGCCGGTACCAAAGCTGATGGTCGCACGCTTCTGCTCACCATCGCTGCGGCTGGACTGGCCCAGCGAGCCGCCCACTTCCAGACCTTCGAAGCTGTCGCGCAGAATGATGTTGACCACGCCGGCCATCGCTTCCGAACCATAAATGGCCGATGCGCCATCTTTCAGGATTTCGATGCGTTCCACGGCGCCCACGGGAATCGAGTTCAAATCGACAAACGTCGTCTGGAATTCAGGCTGCGCGTATGGCGCCAGGCGGCGGCCATTGATCAGGGTCAGAGTGGCCTGGCTGCCGAAACCGCGCAGGTTCAGGCCGGCGGCGCCAGCGCTGAAACCATTGGTGCGGTTCTCGTCGATACCGCCGACGTTCGACGAGATCGTGCGCAGCACTTCATTGAGCGACGTCGCGCCACCGCGCGTCAGTTCATCACGCGTGATGATCTGCACCGGCGAAGCCGATTCCAGCGTAATGCGGCGCACGTTCGAGCCGGTCACGTACACTTTTTGCACGGCGCTGCCGTCGGCCTCGGCCGCAGCCTTCGCCGGCGCCGCCGCCTGAGGTCCCATGCTGGCGTCCTGCGCATGAGTTACTTGAGTCAACAAACTGGTACCGGCAATTACGCCCAGCGCGAAGCGAACCAAGACCACACTAGTTTTTTCTCTGATGAACATTACTCTTCCC
>NZ_JBWBYV010000196.1:0-1567 GCF_056174685.1 Janthinobacterium sp. BHSEK | reverse complement strand
CTGCCTGGTCGGCCACCACAAAGCCGATCCGTACGCCCGGCATGCAGATCTTGGCGCAGGTACCGAAATAGATCACGCGCTGGAGACGGTCGAGCGACTTGAGGGTGGGCAGCGCGGTGCCTGGGGCGGCGGTGAAACCGTAGGCGTTGTCTTCCAGCAGCAGGAAATCTTCGCGTTCAGCCAGTTCCAGCAGCCGCTGCCGCGCTGCCAGGTCGAGCACCGTGCCGGATGGGTTGGAAAAGTCCGGCGCCACGTACAGCGCGCGGATGCGTTTGCCCTGGGCGCGCGCGCGGCGGCAGGCGCTCTCCAGCTGTTCCCAGTCGAGGCCGGCGCTCCAGCCGTCGGCGCCCCGGCCTTCGTCGATCGGTACGATGGGCGCGCCCAGCACGCTGGCAGCGCCGACGATGCCGGCAAAGCTGGGATTGACCACCGCCAGCAGGTCGTCGGCGCAGGCGCACAGGGCACGCAGTACCAGCAGCAACGCTTCCTGGCAGCCAACCGTGACCACCAGCGACTCCGGCGTCACCGCCATGCCCTCGTCGCGCAGCAGGGCGGCGGCGATCAGCTCGTTGATCATACCTTTGCTGGGGCCGTACTGGTAGAGCTGCTTGCGGATCTGGGCCGGGTTGCGGCCCTTGACTGTGGCCAGGTAGTCCGTATACCTGTCCATGTAGCGACCCAGATCGATATCGTCGAACAGGCCGGCAAAGGGTGCGCCCGGCGCGAACGAGATCGCCTGCGGATAGTGATCCATGACCTCGTTGAGGAAGCTGATGGCATCGAGCGCGGGATCGCTCACCGATGCATGCAGGGCGCTGCGTTCGAGGATGACGCCATTCCCGGAAAGTGCTTGAGTGGTGGACATGATGGTTGCTCCTCAGGCTTGACGCACTTTGTCCAGCACATCCTGGCTGTACATGCGATGCGCCTGCTCGAAGGCGAACTCAGCCATGTACTGGCGGAACAGGTCAAGCGGCTCCTCGGCCAGCACCAGCATGCGCTTGTTGGCCATCACGGCCGGGCTGTCGAACGCGGCGACGCTGCGCTCGACAGCGGCATCGAGTTCGGCCGGCTCCACCACCTCGTCGAACAGCAGGCGGCCGTCCGGCTCGGCGGCGTGCACCCTGCGCCCGCCAAGGATGATCTGGCGCGCCATCCGCGTGCCCACCGAACGCGTCAGGCGCAAATTGGCCACGCCGGGAACGATGCCTTCCTGCGCGGCCGGCAAACTGAAGAAGCTGTCCGCGCCGCCGATCACCTTGTCCGACACTAGCAGCAGTTGCGCGCCGCCGCCAATGGCGAAGGTATCCACGGCTGCAATCCACGGCTTGGCCAGTTGCCGTGGCCGCCTATCCTCAGGCACATCGACCAGCAGGCCGCGCAGCATCTTGTTGAGGTAGCCGAGCTCTCGCCGCAGCAGGAAGTCAACCAACGAGATGCGGCCGTTGTGCAGGTTCTTGAGATTGATGCCGGCGCTGAATACGCGGCGGCCGGCGTACTTCGGATGGCTCATGATGCCGCCGCGCAGCACACATACACGCACCGCATCGTCGAGCAGGGCCAGATC
>NZ_JBWBYV010000195.1:0-2432 GCF_056174685.1 Janthinobacterium sp. BHSEK | reverse complement strand
CATGGGCAAACGACGGCGCCAGCAAGCGTGGGCCGCTGCGCGCCTTATTGTGTGCCAGTGTGCTGGCCAGCACGCGGGCCAGGGGCGAATCCACCTCGACCGGAGTAATCGTATTAACCGGCACGCCGCTTGAAGCCAGCGTGCCGGCTTCGCGCAGCTGCGCGATTGCAGTTTTGCGCGTCAACATGGTCAGGCCGCCACGCTGCAGTGTTTGCCGTGCAGTTCGGTCAGGCGCACGCGCGCATCGTGGTCGATGTACGTCACCTCGTTGCGGCCCACGGCGGCCTGCAGTTCCTTGATGAATTCGGCGTCTTCGCTGTCGAGCCAGTTGGCGTGCAGCAGCGCGCCGACGTCACGGATAAGGCCGGTCAGCTCGCAGCCCTTGGTGCCGACGGCGCGGCGGAACGTGTAGACGGCCTTGGCGCCCAGCTGCTCGGGTCCCTCGATATCGGCGCTGATGATTTCCGGATAGACCGTGGCGTAGAAGTCGCGCACCTGCACCAGGTTAAAGGTGCTATTCGGGTCTTGCAGCACCACGCCGTTGTAACGGAATTCACGGATCAGTTTTTCGATTTGCATTGCCATGGCAGATAGCTTTCTTAGAAAAGGTCGAGCGTTACCGTGTCGACGGCGGTGGTGATGGCGGGGTTGCCGGCAGGCGCCGGCATGATTTCTTCGGGCTCTTCGGCCTCGGCGCCGCCAACTGGTGGCGTGCTGGTCGTCCCAGGAGCACCAGCGTCGCTGGCGGCAGGTGGCGTGTTTTCCTGCTGGCTGACGTTTTCAGCGCCGGCGCCGGCTGCGCCTTCGCCACCTGGTGCTGGGCTGTCGTTCTTTTTCGGCCGGCCTGGACCTGGGCGCTTGCTCGCCTCTTTCGACGCCGCTTTACTGCTGGCTGGTGGTGCGACGGGATCGGCACCGGTGGCGTTCGCGGCCTCGACCTGCTGCTGCAGCGACAGCTTCGGAGCCTGCCAGGATTGGATGGCCGCGGCAAAGCCGTCGTCCAGCTCGGCCGGGCTAGCCACAAGCGACAGCGGCTGCAACTTGTAGGCCTTGGTCTTGTCGCCGGCCTGGGTGGGGGTGATGCTGACGCGCAGATCGTCGTCTTCGGCGGTGACGACGATCATGAGGGTCGCGCTTTGGGCGAGCGCGTGCAATGCTGTAAACATGGCGGTCCTTGGTTTGAGTAATGGCAGGCTGGTGGTGTGCGCAGCCTGCCGGGTGGCTGGTTGTTAGTACGAGGTCGGCTGTGCGACGGCGCGGATCGCGTACATCACGCCGCAGCGGAACGAGGAGTCGGCATAGCGCAGCCAGTACAGCGGATCGTCGCCTTCCTGCTCGACCGGTTTCGAGGCCAATTCGCCGATGGCGGCTTCGTCACCGGCGGTGGCCGGCTCGTTCGCCTGCAGCGGCGGCTGGACCAACTGGCCGATCTTTGCGACCAGGGCGCGCAGTTCTTCGCCCTTGGCCTTGATTTCGTTCATGGTGTTGATTTCGGCCTGCGACAATTCGCGGTAGCCGGTGATTTTTCGGTGCTGGTTTTCCATTGTGATTCCCTGGTTGATGCTGCGGTGGGTGCTGCTCGAATTAATCGTTGTCGTTCGCTTGCATTTTTTTCGGATCGAACCGGTCGCGGCGCTTCATGTGGCGGCGCGCCACTGCGAACAGCGTGGCCCGCAGGTTTGGCACCTTGAGCAGCTCGTCGAGCGGCCTGGTGGTGTGCAGTTGGCCGTAGGCGATTTCCAGCGCGGCGCGGTCGGGTTCGATCTTGGTCATGTCAGAATCCGTTTCGATAGACGTGCAAGGCGCGGCGCGCGGCGAGGTAGATGCTGGCGCCGCGGCGGCGGTAAAAACTAAACAGGTTGAAAATGGTGCGCATGCGAGGCTTTCAGCGTGGTTTAGCGGTAATGACGCATGGGCCGAAGCAGTCGATAGCGGCCATGATTACTGCGGCGCTGTCGGTGCCCAGGGCCGAGTAAGTGATCAGCAACATTGCGGACAGGCGCTCAGTGCCTAGGGCCTGGGGCGTGATCAATAGCACGGCTGCCAAGCGAACGGAGACGGTGAAGGTGCCCATCATGCGTCCAGAGTGGCGAGTAGCTGGCGCATGCGGTTCATGGTTTCGGGCGACACAGCACCGCGCAATTCATAGTCCGTGCTGGCTGTTCGCAGCGCGCCCGCCAGTTCGCTGGACAACGCCATCCGCACTGCAGCACGATGAGTCGAGCTGAGTCCTTGCTGGGCTATCGAAACCAATGCGATTTTTTCGCCGCGCTCGTTGGCCAAGCTGAAAGTGGCGCCTAAAGCGTTGCGCTGCAGTCGATTTGAAAGCACAAGAGCCACTCGGCGCACGCGTGCTGCTGAGACTTCGTCAGGGCTCGCAGATGTTGTTGCCGTAGTTAGGGGTGCCATGCTGGCCTCCATCGGTTGAGGTT
>NZ_JBWBYV010000194.1:0-1975 GCF_056174685.1 Janthinobacterium sp. BHSEK | reverse complement strand
CCAGCGCGCATCGGCCGCCTCGGCAGCCTTGGCGCGGGCGCCAAACAAGTCGACCTCCCAACTGGCATCGAGACTGCGGTTAAGCGTGGTGGCCACCATCGAGGCGCCGGGAGCGCTCACGCTACGGGCGCGGGCGGCACTGGCGTTCAAGCCCAGCCCCGGCAGACGCGCCGCGCCAGCGGCCTGGTAGACGGCGCGCGCCTGCAGCACGCGCGCCAGCGACTGCGCCAGGGTGGGAGAATCGACCTGCGCCGCCTGCACCAGTTCGGCCACCAGCGGGTCGTCGAACTGCCGCCACCAGGCCAGATCGGCGTCGGCCGGCACAGGAGGCGTCCCCTCCTGCTGCAGGCTATGCGGCAGCGGAGCCTCGAATCGTGGCGGTGCGGCCAGCGCCGGACTGCGGTAATCCGGCCCGACCGCGCAGCCTGCGGCAGCACATGCCACGAACATGGCACCGGCTAGTCTGGTTGGGTACATCGACACTCTCCTCATCTGATTCTTGCCTGGAGCGGCACCGCAAAGGCGGGGCCGGTACAAGCATTAAATCAAAGTGGTGCATCGATTGGTACTAGCAATTCTGCTAGCCAGAGCTGCTCATGGCGCCAGCTAGCTGGCTTTCCAGGCAGGCGGGCGCTGCTCCACGAAGGCGCGTGGCCCCTCCAGGCAATCGGTGCTGGCGCGGCGGCGTTCCTCCCACTCGTAAGTGGCCTGGAAGGCCTGGTCGAGCGGCAGCGTCGACGATTTCTGCGCCACTTCCTTGATCGCCCGCAGCGACAACGGCGCACTGCGCAGCACGTCATCGACCCAGCGCTCGACGCATGCGTCCAGCTCGGCCATCGGCGCCACCTCGTTGACCAGGCCCAGCTGGTAGGCGCGTTCGGCGCTCAGTCGCCGTCCCGTCATCAGATAGCCCATGGCGGTCTTGGTCGGCAGTTGCCGGGTCAGGCGGAATACGCCGCCAGCCCCCGCGATCAACCCCAGCCGGGCTTCGGGGAGGGCGAACTCCGCATGCTCGGCAGCGACGATAATGTCGCATGCCAGCGCCAGCTCGAAACCGCCGCCCAGCGCATAACCATTGACCCGGGCGATCAAAGGCTTGGACATGGAAAAACGCTCCGTCAGCCGCGGCCAGCCTGTGCCGCCGGCGCTGCCAAAGCTCGATGGCGGAACCCCGGCCTGGTTGCGCCGCACCAGTTCCTTGAGGTCCTGACCGACCGAGAAAGCACGCTCACCGGCCCCGGTGAGCACGCCCAGCCACAGGTTGTCATCCTGCTCGAAATCACCCCAGATGGCCGCCAGTTCGGCATGGGTGCGCAGGTCCAGAGCATTGAGCGCCTGCGGCCGGTCGAGGGTGATGTAGGCCACATGCCCGCGCTTGTCATAGCGCACGCGGGTGGCCTGTCCCAGCTCGTGCATCATATTTCCCATAATTAATACTCCGTCAGCAGTTCATGGACCGGCGCCGGCCGCCGGCCGACGTGTTCGCTATGCAGGAAAGCCGCCAGCCGGCGCGCGCCTTCGTCGATCTGTTGCGGCGTCAAATAACTGCACGAGAGTCGCAATTGCTGGTTGCCTGCGTCATTGAGATGGAAATAGCTCATCGGCGTCCACAGCACGCCATAGTCCCGGGCGCACAGCTTGAGCAGCGCGGCGTCGGCCGCCACCGGCAGACGCATGCGCAGGAAGAAGCCGCCGGCCGGCACATGCCAGTGCACGCCGTGAGCAGGATCACCATTCATGCCGACATGGCGCGTCAGCGCGTCCAGCAGCAGGCCAAGGTTGCGGCGGTAGAGCGCTCCCTTGTCTTTGCTGAGGAGGGCCAGCGAACCGTCATGCTCAAGCAGCATGCCCCCGACGATGGCTTGGCAGATTGGCGAGGTGTTAACCGTGACCATGCTTTTCAGGGACGCGAGTTCGTCCGCCATCAGCCGCACCTGGCCGTTACAGTCGCGCACTGCCTGGTCGGCCACCACAA
>NZ_JBWBYV010000193.1:0-3000 GCF_056174685.1 Janthinobacterium sp. BHSEK | reverse complement strand
CGGCCCGGTTTTGCGCCTATGCGCGCCACGTGCTGGCCCATGACGGCAAGCCAAGCTGGCGCGACCGTGTGCTGGACTGGCGGATGAGCGACCTGGAGCGGCTGGTGTTCCAGCCTGGGGCGTGAACACGCCTGACTATATATGGTTTGAAGAAGCGGCAGGCCGGAGGAGGGCAGTCTCCTCCGGCCCGCCTGGCGCCTTACGGCAAGGTCTTCAGCACGTTCTTCGTCGGTACGGAGAAGTTATAGCCATCGTGGCGGTCCCAGTTGATCGACCACGTCATCACGCCGCGGAAGTCCGGATACGCCTGCAGCGGCTTGATGGTGCCGCAGTTGAGCAGGCGCGTCAGGCAATTCAGGGCGTTGCTGACGTCGGCATTCGTCGTGAAGCCGGAGCCGGCCGAACTGCGGCCCGACGGCACGCCGAAGCCCACCTGGTCCGGACGCAGGCCAGCGAAGGTATTGCCGCCATAGTTAAAGCCCTCGATCAGCATGCGCGCCGTGGCCACCAGCTGGTCGGCCGAACCGGCCTTGATGGCGCCCGTGGCGTACGGCGTGTAGATGTCGCCGTTGTTGTAATACTGCGGGTGCAGGACCGTCAGCTCGCTGCGCAAGGCGTTGATGATGGGAATGTAGGCGCCCCAGATGCTGCCATAGCTCGTGTAGCCCCCTTCCACGTACACCCATTCCGGCGCCATCGACAGGTAAAAGCTGCTGCCGACCTTGGCTTTCAGGTTTTTCACGGCGATCGGCAGATACGTCTGGATGGCCGCGCCCTGCGCCACGCCGTTTTCCAGGTCCAGATCGATGCCGTCGAAGCCATATTTCGTGATGATGGCGTACAGGCTGTTGGTGAAATTCGTCGCTTCGGACGTGTTGCCGACGGAAACGGAACCGTTTTGCCCGCCCAGCGACAGGATGACTTTCTTGCCCTTGGCCCGCTTGGCGGCCACGTCGGCGATGAACTGCGCTTCCGTGCCCGCGCCCGGATCGATGGTCAGGCTGACATTGCCGCCACCCGCGTTGTCGCCGAACGAGACAACGATCACGTCCCACTCGTCGCTGACCTGGCTGATCGGATAGGTGGCGCCGCTGGGGTTGGTGAAGTTGTGCCAGTAGCCGATCAGCGCGTGCTTGGCCAGGCCGGTCGGCGTCGGCGTCGGTGTTGGAGTTGGTGTTGGTGTTGGTGTCGGCGTAGGAGTTGGCGTTGGTGTTGGGGTAGGCGTCGGTGTCGGGGTGGGCGTAGGCGTTGGGGTAGGAGTCGGCGTCGGCGTGCCGCAGTCTCCCACCACCGTCCATGGCTGACCGCTGCCGGCGCCGCCGCTGCTGGTCGACGGGTTATTGCCTTGCGTCCACCAGTTGGCCGTGTAATTGACGTTGTTGTAGCTGGCCTTGCCGCCGCCATTGTAGGCGGTGCCGCTGTTCCATGGCGTGTAGCAGGCGACCGCTTCGGTGGCGCCCGCCAGCAGCTGGCTCGCGCCTGCGCTGGAGCCGTCGCTGCCGCCGCCGCAAGCGGCCAACGTCCCGCCGAAGAGGGTAATGATGAGGGTATTCATGACTGTCCGGTTCATTGCATCTCCTTGTGTATTTTTTTCATGGCCGAGCCGGTTTATCACCGTCCGATTTTTCAGAGTGCAAGCATTGCAGGTGGTAGTCAACTGGTTTTATTCTTTGCGCAAGATCACAATACCAGTTGCGGACTTTCCCCTCGGGATAGGCGACGCGGGCCATACCAGTGCCTGTTTTCCGGTGCGCTGGTATGGTGTACGCAAGAGCGCCGGGAGCAGGGCGGGGAAGGGAGGAGGACGGCCGCGATGGCTAGGGTGCCAGCAAAGGACAGAAAGCGGCGGCAATGCGCTAAAAGAAGCGCAGTGCGTGGATGCGAGTGGGTCATGCGGGTCTCCTGATTGCTCCTCCGATGTTGAGATTTCTCATTCAACATAGTTGGCAAGCACCTGATTTTATTGAAATTACATGGGCAGCAATCTACCAAGAGACAAGGCGATGGGCTGGCACTCATGGGGGCGTTTTTGTCTTTTTTTCAAGCGCGCCGTGTTCCTTTAGTCAAAGAAAACCTGTAACTTCCTGCATGGCGGCGTGCCATGACGAAAGCGATAACGATGAAAAAGATATTGATACTGGGCGCAGGCGGACAGGTGGCGCAGTGGGTCATCCGCGCCTTCGCGGGCCGTGACAACATCGCCTTGACGCTGTTGCTGCGCAATCCCGGCAAGCTGCCAACGCCAGTCCCGGCCAACGGCAGCGTGCTGGCCGGTGACGTGCTGGACCAGGCCTTGCTGCGGCAAACGATGCCCGGTCACGATGTGGTCTACGCCAATCTGGTGGGCGACGACATGGAAGCCCAGGCCAACAGCATCATCGCCGCCATGCGGGCCTCGGCCGTCGAACGCCTGATTTTCGTCCTGTCGATGGGCATCTACGATGAAGTTCCCGGCAAATTCGGCGAGTGGAACAACGCCATGCTGGCCGAAGACCTGAAACCATTCCGCCGCGCCGCCGACGCAATCGAAGCATCGGGCCTGGCATACACCATCGTGCGCCCAGCCTGGATGACGAACGAAGACGAAGTCGACTACGAACTGACCACGCGCCATGCGCCATTCAAAGGCACCGTGGTGTCGCGCAGGAGCGTAGCGGACCTGATCGCCAGCATCATCGAAACGCAAGACCTGCACATGCACGCCAACCTGGGCGTGAACAAACCGAACACGGACGGGGACAAGCCGTATTTCATGTAGCTTGTGCGCGACCGGCGACAGCGGCGCGCAAAGGGCCAAAATCGCATTTGCGATTGTATAAGTTCCAAAACGAGGGATTTGACAAACCCACCCATAACTTCGCATAATTTATAGAGTGTAGTGCCAGCGCGAAAACTGTTATCAGCGCGTCAAGAACGAGGCTTGGCGCGGGCTGGCGCCCGATAACAGTGAATTAAAAGACGCTGAGAATTTTTCCATCATACCCATCCAGGCCGCCCGAA
>NZ_JBWBYV010000192.1:0-994 GCF_056174685.1 Janthinobacterium sp. BHSEK | reverse complement strand
CGACTGCATGAAGTTGGAATCGCTAGTAATCGCGGATCAGCATGTCGCGGTGAATACGTTCCCGGGTCTTGTACACACCGCCCGTCACACCATGGGAGCGGGTTTTACCAGAAGTAGGTAGCTTAACCGCAAGGAGGGCGCTTACCACGGTAGGATTCGTGACTGGGGTGAAGTCGTAACAAGGTAGCCGTATCGGAAGGTGCGGCTGGATCACCTCCTTTCTAGAGTTTGCACGAATCACGTAAATGATTCACGCATCAAATGTTCACACTTATCGGCTGTTAGTAAGAGAAGAAACAGTAGTCGTCGTAGTAGCACCGCGTTGGGGCTGTAGCTCAGCTGGTTAGAGCACCGTGTTGATAACGCGGGGGTCGTTGGTTCGAGTCCAACCAGCCCTACCAGTAAAAACAAACCCGGGGGTAAGGTGGACACTAGTCCAGCCAGACCTACCAGTATGTAATACCCACAGGGGGATTAGCTCAGCTGGGAGAGCACCTGCTTTGCAAGCAGGGGGTCGTCGGTTCGATCCCGTCATCCTCCACCAAAGTTTTACCCGAAAGTGCAAACGTAAGCCAGTCAGGTTTAGGTTTGATCTTTTAGCGATCAAAGCTGTTTCGTTCTTTAACAATCTGGAAGAAGTAAAGATTATTTATTGATCGGTTTGCCGTAAAAGGTAAATCGATGGGTAATGATTGTATGTATCAACAAACAAGCAACAACGTTGTACTTTCTTATCCCTGTAGCGCTCTTTTCGTTTGAAAGAATGAAGAGGCTAACGTTATAGGGACAAGCGAATAAGTGCACATGGTGGATGCCTTGGCGATTACAGGCGATGAAGGACGTAGTAGCTTGCGATAAGCTGCGGGGAGTGAGCAAACACACTTTGATCCGCAGATTTCCGAATGGGGCAACCCACCCTTTTAGGGTATTGCATACTGAATACATAGGTATGCAAGGCGAACGCGGCGAACTGAAACATCTAAGTAGCTGCAGG
>NZ_JBWBYV010000191.1:0-1652 GCF_056174685.1 Janthinobacterium sp. BHSEK | reverse complement strand
GGATTCGGGCTCTTGTCGCTAGAAGTTCTGCTAGGCCGTTGCGGCCGTTTCACTAGCTGGATCGCTAGTTATTTGATTTAGCCAATTTGCATAAAGTAGCTACATCAAACGCAGCAATTTGACAACCGCAGTCAACGTACTAGTGAAATTCAACCATACAGGGGAATGACCATGAGCTCGATGATTCAAATAGGACAGCGCGATAAATTCAGCCGCGTGGAACTGCGCGCCATCCATGTACTGCGCGCCAAAGTGTTCCGTGATCGCATGGGCTGGGCAGTGCCGATCCTGGGTGGCATGGAGATCGACGGCTATGATGCGCTGGAACCTCATTACATGGTCATCCGCGGCGGCGACCAGCGCATCTGCGGCTGCTGGCGCATGCTGCCCACCCTGGGCCCATACATGCTGAAGGACACCTTCCCCGAACTGGTGCAAGGCGCAGCCCTGCCGGAAGAAGAGAACATCTGGGAGCTGAGCCGCTTTGCGATCGAGACCGACGGCGACAACCGCTTTGGCTTTGCCGAGCGCGCCAAAGAAGCGATGCGCGGCATCGTCAACTTTGCCGATACGCAGGGCATCAGCAAATATGTGACAGTAACCACCACCGCCGTCGAGCGCCTGCTGCGTCACAGCGGAGTGGAAACCACGCGCATGGGTCCCCCCCTACAGATCGGTGTAGAAAAGGCAGTTGCTCTGGAGATTCATCTAGGCGCCAAGACACGCACCGCACTGTTTGGACCCGACCATTGATGACATCGACCCATGCGACGGCAACATGCCACCGCTTAACCAGCAGAGTACGATTATGAGCAAGCTTTCCTCGGTGCGCCGCACGGCCGGCGCACCGATCCAGGCCAGACGCGTTGTCCTGTCGTCGCGCAGCGCCACGCCAGACGATGGTGGCGACGAGCTGCACTGGATCACCACGCGTGATAAATATCTGATCCGTGACTTTCGCCAGATCATGCGCGAAAATCAGACCGCCTTCTGGCGCCGCTTCGGCGTTTCCCAGACTCGCGGCAGTCGCTTCGAGCGCGGCAAGTCAATGCCGCTGCCGGTGCTCATCCTGATGCGACTGTACTTGCTGCGCGTGATCAACGACGCCGACCTGCTGGCGGTGCGCTCGGGTGACGACGATGCCAGCGGTGGCCGACTCTAACCGGGAATATTGACGAGACCAAGGCGAATTGCCTTGATCACCACGTCATTGCGACGGGTAACGCCGAATTTGGTACGAAGATTTCCGATATGAAAATTTACTCCCGCCTCCGAAATGCTCAGAATGCGTCCGATTTCCCACGCCGTTTTGCCAGCCACCATCCATTGCAGACAATCGAGCTCGCGCGCGGTCAGTACCGGCGCCTCCTGCGCTACCGGCGCAGCATGCATGTAGCGACGCATGGAGTCGAAAGCGATGTCGCGCAACAGGGTCAGGTTAGCGAGTTGTTGGCTGAGGTCATTCGTGAAACCGGCCCCCGGTGCCTGATCCCGGACACAAGTCAGCATGCCGACTTCGCCGCCGATACCGTGAACCGGCAGGGTCACGCCGGCCTTGAGGCCGTGGCCAGCCGCCTCCTCGTACAACGCGCTTTCCTCGGTGGTCTTGAACGAGTCCGGCACCCAGACGAACGGCGACATCGATTGAAAAC
>NZ_JBWBYV010000190.1:0-1725 GCF_056174685.1 Janthinobacterium sp. BHSEK | reverse complement strand
AATGGCGCCTTCAGCGTGCCGGGCGACGGCAGCATCGACTTCCCGGCCATCCTGACGCGCTTGTATCTGCACGGCTACGAGGGCTGGCTGGTGGTGGAAGCGGAGCAAGACCCGGCCGTCGCACCCAGCTACGCATACGCGAAGATGGGCCACGATTACCTGGCGCGCCTGGTCGATGCCATCCCCCGACTGGGCCGGGAGGCGGCATGAGCCCGCTGCTGGTGAAAGCGGGGCAGGGACAGACCATCGTCGAGGTCACGCCCGCATCGGCCGGCTGGACGCACGTGGGCTTTGCTGCCCACCGCCTGGCGGCCGGCGAGGTCTTGACGCTGGAGACGGGCCGCCGCGAACTGTGCCTCGTCGTGCTGACGGGCACGGTCACGGTGCGGGCGGGCGATCACGTCTGGGAAACCATCGGCAAGCGCGCCAGCGTCTTCGAGGACGTCTCGCCCTACGCCGTGTATGTGCCGCTGGACACCACGGTCCGCATCACGGCCGTGAGCGCTGCCGAGGTCGCCCTGTGCAGCGCCCCGGCCACGACTAAGCGCCCGGCGCGCCTGATCGAACCGGCCAGCATGACGCGCTCCGTGCGCGGCCAGGGCGCCAACACGCGTTATGTGTGCGACATCCTGCCGCAGACGGAAGCCGCGGACGGCTTGCTGGTGGTGGAAGTCGTCACGCCGTCCGGCCATTCGTCGAGCTATCCGCCGCACAAGCACGACAGCGACAATATTCCAACCGAAAGTTCGCTGGAAGAAACGTATTACCACCGCCTGAACCCGGAGCAGGGCTTTGCCTACCAGCGCGTCTACACGGATGACCGTTCCATCGACGAAGCCATGGCCGTGGAAAACCACGACGTGGTGATGGTGCCGCGCGGCTATCACCCCGTCACCGTGCCGTATGGCTATGATGGCTATTACTTGAACGTGATGGCCGGCCCGAAACGCGTGTGGCATTTTAAAAACGACCCGGCCCATGACTGGCTGATGACGAAATAACCAAGGACAAGACAATGACGACCCCGATGATCGGCCACTTTATTGGTGGCAACCCGATGGCTTCGCGCTCGGAGCGCACGAGCGACGTGTTTAATCCTGCCACGGGCGCCGTGACAGCCAAGGTGGCGCTGGCCACCCCTGCCGAACTGAACGCGGCCGTGGCTGCCGCCCATGCAGCGTTTCCCGCCTGGTCGCAAACCTCGCCGCTGCGCCGCGCCCGCGTCATGTTCAAATTTAAAGAGTTGCTGGAAGAACATTCCGACCAGCTGGCGGCCCTGATCACGGCCGAGCACGGCAAAGTGTTCACGGATGCGAAAGGGGAAGTGACGCGCGGCATCGAAGTGGTGGAGTTTGCCTGCGGCATCCCGCAGATGATGAAGGGAGAGTATTCGGAGCAGGTGGCCGGCGGCATCGATGCCTGGTCGATCCGCCAGGCACTGGGCGTCTGTGTCGGCATCACGCCGTTCAACTTTCCCGTGATGGTGCCGATGTGGATGTTCCCGATGGCCATTGCCTGCGGTAATACTTTCGTATTAAAACCGTCGGAACGCGACCCGTCGGCCAGCCTGCTCCTGGCGCAGCTGCTGACGGACGCGGGCTTGCCCGACGGCGTCTTCAATGTGGTGCAGGGCGACAAGGAAGCCGTGGACGGCTTGCTGCACCACCCGGACGTGCGCGCCGTCAGCTTCGTCGGTTCCACGCCGATTGCCGAATACATCTATGC
>NZ_JBWBYV010000189.1:0-2949 GCF_056174685.1 Janthinobacterium sp. BHSEK | reverse complement strand
AGCAAAGATCCAGAGGACTCCAGCCGCGATGCACTGCGGCGCCTGCTGGGGGCGGGCTGTGACATAACGAAAGTAGCCATGCAGAAAATCCAACATCCATCGAATAACGGCGTGCTCGGCGCGCCTGCCGGCTGGGAGCAGGCCGAGTTGCTGTGTGGCGCATTGCCGATCACACGCACGTTGGCGATCTGCCTGCTGTGGTGTCGTATTGGCGCCCAAGCGTCGAGGAACTGGCCGTGCTGAATTCCGGCGGCTCTATCGCGCTGTGGGTGCTGGGCGCGAGCATGCCACCGGTCAATTTAAGCATCGAAGCCGCGTGAGACACTACATTTAGTAGGTTGCGAGCGAAAGTGTCAAAAATTGCCGGGCTGAGACCGCTAGAATTGCTGTCAAACACTACATCTAGTAGGTCGGAATGAAAAAAAACCGCAATCTCGCAGCGCCCAGCTCCTCGCGCCCAATGCCTCCACCCGAGTTCGCCGACCCGCTGAACAACCGTTACATGCCCGCGCCCGAGGTGCTCAAGTGGGCGCGCGCAACCATCCTCACCGAAGGTGGCGCGCTCTACAACGGAGACCACGTGCACCTGGAATATGCCGATGTGCAGTTCCTGTGGGCACCACACGGATTCGCCAAGCAAGGCCGCACCGTGCTGGGCCAGTGCGAGGAAATGACATTCCGCTGCGGGCCGTGGCAGAAAGGCCGCCAGCAACAGCAGATGGCCGACTGGTTCGGCGCGGTGCCGGACTTCCTCATTACCCTGGACGCATCGTATTGCCTGACCTGCAGTGACGCCGAGTTCTGCGCGCTGCTCGATCACGAGCTTTATCACATCGGCCAGGAGAAGGATGAATTCGGCGCGCCAGCTTTCAACAAGTACGGATTGCCGAAGCTGTGCATGCGCGGCCATGACGTCGAAGAGTTCGTCGGCGTAGTCCGGCGTTACGGCGCCAGCGACGACGTGCAGCGCATCATCGACGCAGCAAAGACACCGCCAGAAGTGGCGAGAATCAACATCGCGAGGGCTTGCGGAACCTGTTTGCTGAAGGCTGCATAAGGTTGACCGGCCATTTACCGGAAGGCAACTCATGGCAGCACTACGTGACGAGGTGAAGCTGTTTATCGTCCAAGCGCTGGCTTGTTTCGACACGCCGACGCAGGTGTCGGTGGCAGTAAAGGATGAATTCGGGCTCGACGTGCCGCGACAGCAGGTCGCCACCTACGACCCGGAAAAGTATGTGGGGCGCCAGTTGAGCGCCAAATGGAAGACTATTTTCAACGACACGCGGGCCAGGTTCCGAGAGGACACGGCGGCCATTCCGATTGCCAGCCGCGCTTTCCGCTTGCGCGCGCTGGCCAGGATGGCGCAGCAGGCCGAGGGCACGCGCAATATCGCGCTGGCCGTCGCCGTGATCGAGCAGGCAGCCAAGGAAGTAGGCGACGTCTACGTGAATCGCCGCCTCGATGCGCCAAAAGCACCAGGTGATACCGGCGAAGGCATGCCGTCCGCACCTGAATACATATTGAAGCCCGATGAAGACCTCCCCGACAGCCCGATTCTCTGAAGGGCCCGTCGCGCTGACGCCGAAACAGGCGAACATTTACTGCTGGGGATGGCAAAAGAAGGCTCGGTTCCGCGATGCGGTGTGCGGCCGGCGCTTCGGTAAGACGTTCCTGGGTAAGGCCGAGATTCGCCGTGCTGCGCGCCTGGCTGCCGAGTGGGGCGTCAGCACCGAGGACGAGATCTGGTATTGCGCACCGACGTTCAAGCAGGTGAAGCGTGTGTTCTGGAAGCGGCTCAAGCAGGCAATCCCGGCCAGCTGGCGCGCCGGCAAACCGAACGAGACGGAATGCTCGATCACGACCAAGGCCGGCCACGTCATCCGCATCGTCGGCCTGGACGCCTACGACAACCTGCGCGGCTCGGGCCTCTTCTTCGCATTGGTCGATGAATGGGCAGACTGCGTGTACGCGGCCTGGGAGGAGGTGCTCCGCCCAATGCTGTCGACCTGTCGCTTCGTCATCAATGGCGAGGAGCGGGTCGGCGGCCACGCCCTGCGCATCGGCACGCCGAAGGGCTTCAACCATTGCTATGACAGCTACCTTGATGGCCAGGGGCGTGAGCCTGACCATAAGAGCTGGTTGTACACCTCGGTCGACGGCGGCAACGTCCCGGCCGAAGAGATCGAAGCCGCGCGGCGCAAGATGGATCCGCGCACGTTCCGCCAAGAATACCTGGCCAGCTTCGAGAACTACCAGGGCGTCATTTATTACTGCTTCGACCGGCGCCGCAACCATACCGACGACACGGTCAAGCTTGGCGACGCGCTGCACATCGGCATGGACTTCAACGTTGGTAAAGGCGCGGCGGTGGTTTTCGTGATTCGCGATGACCTGCCGCGCGCAGTCGACGAGTTCATGGAGGTGTTCGACACGCCGGCCATGATTGAAAAGATCAAGGGCCGCTACAAGCAGACTGGGCAGCAGCATCTGATAACGATTTATCCAGATGCGTCCGGCCAGAACCGCAAGAGCAGTGGCGCCAGCGAGTCGGACCGGTCGCTGCTGCGCGCCGCCGGCTTCACGGTGGTGGTCGACCATGCCAATCCTGCGGTGAAAGATCGAATCAACAGCGTCAACGCGATGCTGTGCAACACCTACGACCAGCGCCGCATGCTGGTCAATACCACGAAGTGCCAGAAATACACGCTTAGAACGCCTAACAAAACCGCTGAATGTATCTCCAGCAGATGAGTATGCAGGCAAGCGAGAGGAATGCCTGATGGATATCGGCACGGCGCTCGTAGCGGATGCGTAATCGGCGGAAGCGGTGCAGCCAGCCCAGCGTGCGTTCGACCACCCAGCGCCATTTGCCCAGGCGTTCGCGCGACTCGATGCCATAGCGGGCTATGCGTGGAGCGATGCCACGGCTGCGCAACCAGGCCCGAT
>NZ_JBWBYV010000188.1:0-727 GCF_056174685.1 Janthinobacterium sp. BHSEK | reverse complement strand
GCGCACGTCAGCGGCGAACGGAGCAGCCTGCAGCTGACCTTTCCTGATGATGTGGTGGCAACCTTCGACATCCTGGTCAAATCAATGCCTGTTGCCGGTGCCGTCAACGCCGTTCTGAAGGGCACCATCGATACTAAGGTAACTGGCAAGGTGGTGTGGTCATGAGCGGCTTGTTGAGCAAATCGGCGATCCTGGGCGCGGCCGACCTGAAACATGAAGACCTGCCAGTACCAGCCTGGGGCGGTACGGTGCGTATTCGCGCCATGACGGGTATGGAGCGAGATGCTTTCCGGACCTCGATTGCCTCCGAAGCGGGCGTGCCGGTAGGGCGCTTCTCGGCGGCTCTGCTGGCGGCCACCATCGTCGATGAGTTCGGCGTGCGGCTGTTCACAGTGGGCGACATCGAGGCGCTGCAAGCAAAGTCGGCGGCGTCGCTCGATGGCCCTGCCGAGGTAGCCATGCGCTTGAACGGCCTGGGTGCCAAGTCGGGGCCGGATGCCGCAAAAAACTCCGGGAGCGACCAGAGCGGCGATTCTGGTTCCGCCTCGCCAAAGAGCTAGGCAAGTCGGTGCGCCAGGCTCAACTGGAGATTTCTTCAGCTGAGTTTACCGAGTGGATGGCCTACTACGAGCTGGAACCGTTTGGCGACCTGGTCGCCGATCAACGGCACGGAGTGGCCAGCGCTTTGCTGGCAAATATCAACCGTAACAGCAATACACGGCCTGAG
>NZ_JBWBYV010000187.1:0-1032 GCF_056174685.1 Janthinobacterium sp. BHSEK | reverse complement strand
GGGTCAAGGTCGACGCCTATTCCATCAAGGCCCAAATCAACGAGGCAGCAAAGGCAAAAGCAAAGGCGAAGGCCGACGCCGCCAAATATGCAGCCGACAAGAAGGCCCAGACCGCCAGCAAGAAAGCAGCCAAGGCCAACAACGCCGCACTGGAAAATATTGAACAGCTGACGCCAGAGCAAGTTCCCGCCTTCTTGAACGCTTTTCCTGAACGCCTCAACGAACTGACCGAGTTCGCGCTGGAGAGCCGACCGCTGTTCATCGCCCTGATTGAACAATGGGCGCTTGACACTGACCACCAATACTGCGGAGACGGATTCGTCAAGCTCGGCGCCATCGCCTCAAGCATGGCGACGCCTTTACCAGGTAACGAATACGCAGCCAGCGACGAAGACGAAGAAGACGCGGAAATGCTCGCCGAGGACGTCGGCCTGAATGCGGTCATCCCGGCCGCTAAAGAACCTGCAGCACCCGCGCCAGCTGAGCCAACAACGCAATCAGCCACGCCGGCACCCCGCGCACGCAAGCCCAAAACCGCCGCAGCACCGAAGCCGTGGCCATGGCCCAAATCCCCGGCAGCCGGCGCAATCACGCCCACGCCTGATACCGAGGCAGCACCTCAATAACCATCACCAAAACGGAGCAACCATGAAATTCATTACATCCATCATCGCCAACATCCGCGCCCTCCTCGGGTCGATTGCTCAACCTGTAGCGCCGGTGGCGACAGTCACGGCTCCGCACATCCGCGCGCTGTTGCTTCACCTGTGCAACCAGAATATTGAGCAATCCACCTGGGTGGCCCGCTGGCTGGCGTATCCGCTGCGTCACCGTGGCGCCAAGATGGCAACTGCCCTGCTTGTCGCCGGCGACCAGGGCGCTGGCCAGCACCTGTTCTTCGAGAAAATAATAGGCCCAATGTACGGCAGCCAGGCCCAGCTGGGCGGCGTACTGCCGCGCCGCACATTCAATGGCTGGACGATCGGCAAGCGCTACGCGGTCTTGCAGGACATTCGCTTCGCTGACTGGGCC
>NZ_JBWBYV010000186.1:0-917 GCF_056174685.1 Janthinobacterium sp. BHSEK | reverse complement strand
TCGCGGTGAATACGTTCCCGGGTCTTGTACACACCGCCCGTCACACCATGGGAGCGGGTTTTACCAGAAGTAGGTAGCTTAACCGTAAGGAGGGCGCTTACCACGGTAGGATTCGTGACTGGGGTGAAGTCGTAACAAGGTAGCCGTATCGGAAGGTGCGGCTGGATCACCTCCTTTCTAGAGTTTGCACGAATCAGGTAAATGGTTCACGCATCAAATGTTCACACTTATCGGCTGTTAGTAAGAGAAGAAACAGTAGTCGTCGTAGTAGCACCGCGTTGGGGCTGTAGCTCAGCTGGTTAGAGCACCGTGTTGATAACGCGGGGGTCGTTGGTTCGAGTCCAACCAGCCCTACCAGCTAATTAGTAAATCTCAGGGGGATTAGCTCAGCTGGGAGAGCACCTGCTTTGCAAGCAGGGGGTCGTCGGTTCGATCCCGTCATCCTCCACCAAGTACTTTGAAAGTGCAAACGTAAGCCGGTCAGTGACTCAGGTTTAGGTTTGATCTTTTAGCGATCAAAGCTGTTTCGTTCTTTAACAATCTGGAAGAAGTAAAGATTATTTATTGATCGGTTTGCCGTAACAAGCAGATCGATGGGTAATGATTGTATGTATCAACAAACAAGCAACAACGTTGTGCTTTCTTATCCCTGTAGCGCTCTTTGATTATTTCGATAATCAGAGGCTAACGTTATAGGGACAAGCGAATAAGTGCACATGGTGGATGCCTTGGCGATTACAGGCGATGAAGGACGTAGTAGCTTGCGATAAGCTGCGGGGAGTGAGCAAACACACTTTGATCCGCAGATTTCCGAATGGGGCAACCCACCCTTTTAGGGTATTGCATACTGAATACATAGGTATGCAAGGCGAACGCGGCGAACTGAAACATCTAAGTAGCTGCAGGAAAAGAAATCA
>NZ_JBWBYV010000185.1:0-422 GCF_056174685.1 Janthinobacterium sp. BHSEK | reverse complement strand
CCATTCGTGCAGGTCGGAACTTACCCGACAAGGAATTTCGCTACCTTAGGACCGTTATAGTTACGGCCGCCGTTTACTGGGACTTCAATCAAGAGCTTGCACCCCATCATTTAATCTTCCAGCACCGGGCAGGCGTCACACCCTATACGTCCACTTTCGTGTTTGCAGAGTGCTGTGTTTTTATTAAACAGTCGCAGCCACCAGTTTATTGCAACCCTTTCACCCTCATGGAGTAAACCATTCAAGCTACCGGGGCGTACCTTTTCCCGAAGTTACGGTACCAATTTGCCGAGTTCCTTCTCCCGAGTTCTCTCAAGCGCCTTAGAATACTCATCTCGCCCACCTGTGTCGGTTTGCGGTACGGTCTCGTATGACTGAAGCTTAGAGGCTTTTCTTGGAACCACTTCCGATTGCTTCGTGAA
>NZ_JBWBYV010000184.1:0-1728 GCF_056174685.1 Janthinobacterium sp. BHSEK | reverse complement strand
GTACTTGCCGCAGCATCAGGTGCTGTGCGATGTCGTCGGCAAGGCTTCTGCCGCGTCGCCCGAGCTGCAGGGCTTTCGATCTGTGCGCCGGCCGGCCTACCACCGCAGCCGCGCCCGCCGCGAACTGGCCTATTTTTTTCTGAGTTTGCGTGCATTGCTGCAAGTACGGCGCGGCAGGTGCGATGCCATCCAGGTACGCGACATGGTGCCGCTGGGTCTGCTGGCCATGCTGATCGCACGTTGCAAGGGCATTCCGTTTTATTACTGGGTCTCGTACCTGATGAGCGAAGGACGCATCGAGCGGGCGCAGGAGCAATTGCGGCAAGGCGCCGGCCTGCGCAGCCGGCTGGTATTGTGGAAGGGCCAGCTGGAGCAGGCTCTTCTCTACAAGGTGGTTTTGCCACGCGCGCAACATGTTTTCGTGCAAAGCGACGCCATGCTGGCCTTGCTGCAGGCGAAAGGCATCGCGGCGCAGCGCATGACGGCCGTGCCGATGGGGGTCGACATGGCGCTGCTGGGCAGGTCGCAGCCTCAGCCGCGCCGGCCGGAAGGCTGGGAGGCGGTACCGTTGATCGCTTATCTGGGCACCCTGGACAAGGCGCGCCAGCTGGAGCGGGTGATTGACGCGCTGGCGATCGTGCGCATGACCTCGCCGTCCACCTGTTTATTGTTGATTGGCAACTCGCCCACGCCACACGATGAAGTCCAGCTACTCGCGTATGTGCGCCAGGCGGGCTTGGAGCAGGCGGTCCGCATCACGGGTTGGCTGCCTTCGGCGCAGGCGTGGCAGTTGCTGGTCGCCGCTGATGCGGCGGTCTCTTATGTTCCGCGCGGGCCCCTGTACGATGTCAGTTCACCGACCAAGCTGCTTGAATATCTGGCACTGGGCATGCCTGCGGTGGGCAACGACATTCCCGACCAGGCGCACGTGCTGGAAGCGAGCGGGGCCGGCTGGCTGACCACCAGCGATCCGCTTGCCATGGCGCAGGCATTGAACGAAATCCTGGCCGACCCCGTCGCGGCCCGCCAGCGCGCAGCCGGCGGCCCGGCTTACATCGAGGCGCACCGCAGTTACCGCGAACTTGCCGCGATGCTGGCGTGCCGCTATCAGGCCTTGCTGCCGCTCGCGTCCCGGGTCCGCTAGCTAGCGGACCGGCATCACCAGTTGTACGGTGTGTGCAGGCCGCTCCTGATCGCCAGTTTGCGCACCCTGACCTTGGCATCGAGCAGCGCCTGTTTGATGGCCGAGTCGATACGGCCCCAGCCGCGGTAACTCCAGAAGACGGTGCCGGCGCGCTTGCCTTCGCTGCCAAAGCGGCCCTTGGCCGCGAACCAGCGCCGGTACTGCGCATCGTCCATGCCCGCAAATGGTGTGCGTTGTTGGAGTTTTTCATCCTCTGCCGCCATCGCGGCACCCAGATAGGACAGGCGCTGTTCCTGCGGCGCGTAACGCAGCCAGTGCGAGCGCAAGCCGGCTGGCGTCAGTTCCAGCATCAGTTGTTCGCATACGGCAGGCGTCTTGTAGTGCAGCTTGCGGCCGCGGAAGTCGACTTGTGGCAACAGCAAATTACCGAGCGAGTAGGCGATGCTGCCATGCTTGTAAACTTCGTAACCCTGCGCCACGTGAGGATGGTGGCCGATGACATGGTTCACGCCCGCATCGATCGCCTGGCGTGCCCATTCCCGGTCGGCCGGCTGCGGGAACGTGGCCAGCTCGTAGCCCCAGTG
>NZ_JBWBYV010000183.1:0-882 GCF_056174685.1 Janthinobacterium sp. BHSEK | reverse complement strand
GCCCGCTTGTTGTGCGCCGCGCTGGTCGTGTTGGCGGCGGCCGGGTTGTCCGCCTGCGGCGGCAAGGAAAAGAAGGCAGGCCAGGCTCTGGCCAGCGTCAACGGCGAGGAAATCACGGTATTGCAGCTGAATGAGGAGCTGCAACGTGCGAACGTGCCTGCGGCGCAGCAGGAAACCGCCACCAAGCAGTTGCTCGAATCGCTGATCGACCGCCAGTTGCTGCAGAACGAAGCCGTCAAGGATAAGGTTGACCGCGATCCCAAGGTCGTGCAGGCCGTCGAGCGGGCCAAGGCCTTGATTGTGGCCCAGGCTTACATGCAAAAACGCATCGGTAATATCGCCAAGCCCACGGCAGCCGAGGTGGAAGATTACTTTAAAAAGAATCCGCTGTATTTTAGCCAGCGCAAGCAATTCGACATGCGCGAACTGATCATTGCTACATCCGACATGAATGATGAGCTGAAGAAGGCCATGGATAGCGCGAAGTCGCTGGAGGAGGTGGCGGCATGGCTGGACGCGAACAAGGTCAAATATGGCCGCACACAGCTGTCGCGTAGCAGCACCGACCTGGCCCCGGAACTGAGCACCAAGCTGTTGGGTATGCCGAAAGGCCAGCTGTTCATCATCCGTGAAGGCGATCGTACCTTGCTGATTTCGCTGGTTGATATCAAGGACAGCCCGATCACCCTGGCGCAAGTGACACCGCAGATCGAGCAGTTCCTGTTCAATAAGAAGAACAAGGACGCGGCAGACGCCGAGATCAAGCGTCTGCGCGCAAGTGCGAAGATCGAGTATCTGAACAAGACGGAGGCCCCGGCTGCGGCATCAGCTCCTGCCGTCTCTGCTCCGGTGCCTGCGCCAGTGGCGGCGCCGGCGGTGCCC
>NZ_JBWBYV010000182.1:0-1614 GCF_056174685.1 Janthinobacterium sp. BHSEK | reverse complement strand
GGGTAAAGGCCAATGCATCGGCATGGCCATGCGCGGCAATGGACAGGTAGCCGAGCGGTGCGCAGTCTGCCACCAGGCGCACTTCATCGGCCGTGCCAAACTGGCTTCCGAGCAAAAAGTAGCCGCCGTCCGGAAACGCCATCACGGGTGCCTCCGGCAAGCGGCCATCAAGCGCCTGCCACTGTTGCAAGCCCGCCACACCAAACAGCCAGCGGTTCTTGTCGTCAAAATGCATGGCCTTGCGCTTGAAGTCGGCGCGGCCAAACAACACGGCGCAGCTGGCCAGCAACGAGCGGTAGCGATGCCAGCCATCCTCGTGCGCCAGGCGCACCATCTGCGCATCGTCGGCATCGCCCGTCATCGGCACGTTGCCCTCCACGTCCATGAGAGAAGCGATAAAGTCGGCCAGGCGCTCCAGGCGCTGCAGGTACGCCACGGAAAAGCCCGCGCCGTTGGCCTGCCCTATCCTCTGGCACAGCAGCATCATGTCCATCACTTCATGCTGGTAATAGACGGCTTGTTCGCGGTTCACGCCATCTGGCGTATTTTGCTTGAGCGCCTCCTCTTCCAGCCCCTGGCGCGCCAGCGCCTGCCATTTCGCGCTTTCAGGCCAGCAAGGCCACACGCTACTGGCCACAAACAAGCCCATGTATTCACCGAACAGATGGTTGTTCGCTGACGAATGGCGCGAAAAATAACCGGCGATGAAGTGGGCATGCTGGTAGATGGCGGCAAGCCACTGCTGCAGGAAACGCTGCCCCGCCTCGCCCTGGAACAGCGGCGAAGCCGCACCACCCAGCAATTCCCAGGCGCAAGCCCAGTTCAACAGGCGCAGCGCCAGTTCAAGCGAACTGGTCCAGTTCACGCCCATGGGATACGGGCATTGCTCGAACCACGACTGCAGAAAGGTGAGCGCGCCATCGGCGTAGCGCTGCTCGCCCGTCACTGTCCACGCCTGTGCCAGCGCCACCAGCTCCAGGTGCCGGTTCGGCTCCCACAGATACTTGATATCGCCCACCACTTTTTCGCTGCGGTAATCGATCTGCTTGCCCAAGGTCAGCGGCGCCACGGTACCTGTCTTCGGATCGCGGTTCCATTCCGGCGGAAAACCCAGCTCCGCGCCACGCAGGGCGAAGACATTCCAGCGGCCCGCCAGCACGGCATCGGCCGCGATGCGCAAGGAGGCGATATCCGTGTCGCGGCCGTCACCGGCCAGGAAGGGCAGGCCCAGACGCGTCAATTGCGGCGCTGGCACGCGGCGCAGCAAGCCGATGCCCAGTTTGCTGGCTTTTTTTTGCAGCAATTGCTGCACCCGCCAGGCAATTTCGGGTGCGCCCATCAGCTTCATGCGGTTGATTTTCCATGCGATCGACGTCATACCCTTACCGTTCCATTCTTTTCATGTTGTTGCCTGCCATCTTCAAGCGCATCCAATGCACACCGGCAGGAATTTCCTTGTGGAATTATTATTAATTCAATGACATGATAATACCGTATTGCAGCAAAACTGCGAAGTCTATGGCGCCGAGCAACATCCCCCACCCCACGCATGATGCCTGTGAGAAAGCCTATTTTACTTACCCATTTGACGGAGATGGCCCGATAACGCTATAG
>NZ_JBWBYV010000181.1:0-5753 GCF_056174685.1 Janthinobacterium sp. BHSEK | reverse complement strand
GGAACGGCGCATGCCGCTTCGCCATTCAGCTGCAGCGCTGGTCGCTGCGGGCGAACAGGGTCATCGCCCACTGCCGGTCGTATGCTCGGTTCCATGATCTCAACGGCGGCTACCAGCAGTAGGTCGGCGGACTGCGAGCCGCCAGGCAGTTCCTTGGCCAGCGTCAGCGCCGATTTGATCGCACCATCACTGGTTTGCGCCATGTGTTCGCGCACGCGGGCAACGGCCGGCTGCACGGTGCTTTCATACAGCTCGTTGAGCACATCGCGATAACGGTTGCGCAGCTTGTACAGATCGGCAGTCAAGTTCACGGCGCGCTCGATCTTCTGCTGGCCGGCAGCAGCCGGGCCTGGCGCCTGCGTATCCACGTCGGCCTCGCCACCCAGCGCCTCAACCAGGTCGGCCAGCAGCTTGGCCAGCTCGCCCGCCATCAGGGCGAAATCGCTGTCGAAGCGCTCGTCGTCGTTGCGCGTGGCGCTTTCCTTGATGATTTCCAGCGGCTTGACCGACTTGATGGCCAGGCTCTCGTCCAGCACGAAGCTGATCTTGTCGCTCCAGGTCATGGCAAGGCGGGTGCACTGCTTGCCGGCGGCGATGTGGCGGCGGATATCGTCGGCCTCCAAGGTATGGCGCTTGTACGCCACCTGGGCCTTGCTCTCGCCGGTGGCGCGCATGATAGCGTCCTGGTCGACCGTGAAGCCGGCAGGGGATTCGTCCGCCTGCAGCCATTCCGTCATCGCGCCCACCGGCGAGCGCTGCACGCGCAGGCTTTCCAGCGGCAGCATGTCGACGGATTTCAGCAGCAGCTTGACCACCTCGTCCGCCTTGGCCGGACTGGCCGCGTCCACCACCAGCCAGTCGTTGATCGGGTCGATCCACACTGCCGTGGTGCTGAGGATGGCGAAGGCGCGCGGCAGCAGCTCGTCGGTGACGCGCTCTTTCAGTTCTTTCATGGCCTTCTTGCCGGGCGCGAAGCCCTGGGCTTCTTCCATTTCCAGTGCGCGGGCGGCGGCCACCTGGTTGACCACGGTCGACGGCAGCAGCTTTTTCTCGGTTTTCAGCTGCAGCAGGTACTGGCCGCCCACGGCGTGCACCAACGGTGCGCCGGCGCCGCGCGGTGCGGCCCAGCCCTGGCGCACAAGATCCATGCTTGTGGCGGGCGTGAAGGCCTGGCGCTCAAGCATGCTGTTCAGCTCCGGGGCGCTCATGGGCCAGTTTGCGAGCAGGCGGTAGATTTGAAGATTCTTGAAAAACATGGCGCTTCCTTATTCTGAAAACACGACGCCGCGCGCGGCACCGAAGGCATACAAAAATTCAATGAACTGTGCGGCTTCCTTCACGTAGAAGTCGCTGGTCTGGACGCCCAGCTGCACGATCCGGCGCCCGTCGAAGCTGGGCGTCACGCGCCCATCGTGGTGCAGCGGCGTGCTGGCCAGGCGCATTTCGTCGGCAAACTCGTCCACCAGCAGCCGCTTCATGTCGTCCGCATCCCACTTGCGCCCGATGTGCTCGACCTGCTTGGCAATCTCGCCGATCATCGCGTGGTACTTTTCTTCCTGGGCGCGCTTCTTCTTCGGCTCGGAAAACACGACCATCCAGCCGGGTGGCGCGGTCTTGGCGAATTCAACTGCCCGGCGCCGCGCCTCGTCGTGCACGAGGAAGTAGGTCTGTTTCGTCATGGCGGCGATCCTGCGACCGTACTGGCCGGCGGCAGCGGCGTCACGCGTTCCAAGTCATAGCAGCCGCGAATACCATCCAGCCATATGACCGCAGTGTGGCCGCCCATGACCTGCGCTTCGCTATTCGTGACCGTCTCGCGTACCTCGCCACCGTCCAGTTTGACGCTGACGGCCGCGCCGACCTGGTGCGAAGCATTGAACTTGTCGCATGCCGCTTGCAGCTGCGCGGCGGACTTGCGGGCCGGGCGGCCGGTCACGCTGCACCGCCCAGGTCGGCCACGTCGATCACGATGCCGCGGCAGTACGGCTCGCCGTCCTCCACGATTTCAAAAGTGGCATGCGGCACGTCGGTGCGGTAAGTCCAGCAGTAGCCTTCTTCGTTGCCCCACAGGGCATCCACGGCGCGCACCTGCGGCGCCCGGGCGAAATAGTCTTTGAGTGCTTCGTCGTCGTGCTGGATATCCTCGCGAAAAGGCAGCAAGCCCTTGGCATCGAGCAGTGCGATGGTCGGCGCGCCACGCTCGTCGTCCACGAAGCCACGGAACTCCATCAGGTCGTCGCTGGCGCCGAAGATCACGATCAGGCCGGCCGCCTTGGCCTGCTGCTCTTCTTCCTTGACCATTTCCTTACTGTATTCGCGGCCCGTCAGCAGGCCGGACAGCAGTTCCTTGCTCAGCTTGACCGGCGCCAGCTCGACGGCCGGCGTGCCCATGTGCGTGTACGGGTGCTTGTCGGCATGCGGCTTGATGTGCGCGTAGAAGTGCTTGCCGATGGATTCGGCGCCGGCGAAGGCTGCATACTCGGTCGCCGTGACGTTGGCGTAGTGGTAGACGTCGGCCGGTGCACCCTTGCGGAAGAACTGCACGGCCAGCGTTTCGGTCGCCGGGCAGTGGCCGATGGCGGCGATCTGCGAGGACTGAATGGCTTGCAGGGTGATTTGTGGTGCTGCGACTGCTGTATTCATGGGTTTCTCCAGGTGGTGGGCGGGGCGTTTTATGCAGCTTCGGCGGCCAGGCCGGCGCGTGCTGCGGCAAAGTCGAACTTGGTCAGGCGATCGATGGCCTCGACCGCTGTCAGACCGAACTGGTCGAACATCGCATCGAGGATGTCGCTGTCGGATGGGTAGAGGTCATCGGCAGCGGCGTCGAGCAGGTCAGGTGCTGGCGCTGGGCGGCTCGGCGCCGGTGCGGCGGCTGCCGGCGCGCGGCGGAGGCCGATAGGGGAGGCCGGCGCGGGCGCGGCAACCTGCGCGGCGGGCGCGGCGGCGCGCTCCGCAGCGATCTGCGAGGCTTGCTCCGCCAGTTGCCGCTGCGTGTCGGCTGCCGCGCGCTCGCGCTCGGCCTGCGCTACCTCAGCTGCCAGGCGGTCCGATTCCACTTGGGCCAGCCGGATTGTCTCGGCGGCTGCCTTTTCTGCCTTGACGCGCTCCTCTTCGCGGATCCGTGCCCGCTCGGCTTCGGCCTTCGCCTCCTCGGCGCGCTTGTGATCAGCGAAGCGGCTGGTGATGACGAGCTGGAAGTCTTCCATGGGCTTGCCGATGATGTTGGCCATGTCCATGAACAGGAAACCGTAGGTCGCGGCGTGCTCGCGGCACCATGCCTGCTTTGCGCGGTAGTCGGCAGCTTGCGTGTTGGCGGCAATCTTGGCATTGGCCAGCGTGGTGCTGACTGCGTCGCGCAGGCTGCCCAGGGTGCGCTTGTTCTTCATGGCGCCGGCAAAGTCCGGCTGCTGCAGTTGCAGGCGCAGCGGCGTGATTTCGGTTTCGAGCGCGGCCACGTGTGCGGTGAAGGCGTGCCGGCCTTCGTTCAGGATGGTTTCCTTGATCTGTTCCTTGCGGGTTTTGACCAGCTTTTCCAATTCCAGGCGCTTGGCGCGGAACTGCGCCTTGATGTGGTCGACCGTGCGCATCACTTCGTCAATGGTCGCGGTCTGCGCCAGGGCGGCGGCCTTGGTCAGTTCCAGCTTGTCTTCCGCCTCGCCGCAATACCTGACGGTGTTTTCGGCATTGGCGAAGTCTTCGTCGGTTTCCAGCTTGGTGTTGATTTTGGCAATGAACTTCTCGGCGGCGGCCTTGTACGCCACAAGGTTGCTGCTGACGACTTTACCTTCGGTCTGGACGACCAGGGCGGGCAGGGCGGCAATAGGCTCGGCGGCTGGCTTCTCGACAATGTCCACCTGTGTGTAGTTGGCGACGTCGATATCGAACTGCTCCCAGCCGGCCACGATGCGCGAAAACCATGCGGTGTCCGGATATACCCACATCCAGACCATGTTTTCCTGGGTGCCGTCGGATGCCATGAACAGCCACTTCTCGGCGCCGGTCACCAGCAGTTGCTGTTGGACCTGCGGCTGGTGCTCTTCCGGCAGCGCGCCGGCGCCAACCGACGCGGCCAGCTCGGCATTCCACTGCTTGTGCTCGAAGCCGATAGTTTCGGCCATGTTCAGGCCATCGCACGAGGCGCTTTCGCGGCCCAGCGACAGGGTGGCCGGGTAGAGGTCGTCGCCGATGATTTTTTCGGCGAATGGGCGCGCGAGCGCTTCGACCTCGTGGCCGTAGTCCAGGATGTTTTCCTGCACCCAGTCGCTGAACTCCTTGGCCAGGCCTGTGGCCTTCATGCGCACCAGTTCGCTGCGAGTGACCTTCTTCGACAGGCCGAGCATTGCGGCCGCCTCGCTGGCGCCGTGGTGGTCGAAGCGGAAGGAGTGCCAGTCGTCGCTACCCTGGAGCAAGTTGTGGATTTCGCGTGTGAGTGTATTTTCGCGTTGCATGATGTGTCCTTGGTGATTTTTTGTGGTGTGGCGATTAGTCGTTTTCGTGCGCCCAGCTGTCGATCGTCATTTTTTGCGCCTCGGTGAAGGTCGCCCGGGTGCTGAGCATGGCAATCAGCTGCGCCGGCGTTTTCTTCTTGCTGTGGATGGTCTGGCGCCATTCCGGCGTTTTTTGCTTGAACAGCTCGTCAGTACATTCCGGCAGCTGGACGATGGTGCGGTCATCTGCAGCCGGCGCGGCCGGCGTGATGTCGCGCATTTCACGGTTCGTTTCCTCAAGCTCGTCTGGCGTGTACACGCCCAGGATTACGTCAGGGGCGTACAGGCGGCTCCAGCGCTTCACGGCGAGGTAAGCCAATTGCTGGCGTGGATCGGTCGCCCAGAGCGGCGAGTTGCGCACGGAGGCCTGGACAAGCAGCAGTTCGAGATAGCGCGGCTCGTTTTCGCCGCGCAGCGTTGCCCAAATGCGCACGCCGCAGCCTTCTTCGCTCTGCATGGGGTAATCCGGCACACGGTATTGATAGGCTTTTTTGTAGTCTCTATCGCCCGGCTTTCCCTTGGCCGGTGCCTCGCAAACGCGTGTTTTGCCGATGATTTTTTCCCATGGCCCGAACCATTCGTAGTTGAAGCGGTCGAGCGTGACGCCGCTGGACTGGATGGCTGCGTTCACCAGCTGGCCTTCGTAGCCGAGCGCGCCGTTCACCAGGTGCGTTTTCTGCGCCACCGCAAACGGGTTCATCTTCCACTGCATGGCCTGCATGACGACAGCTGCACAGTCGGCCGAGCTGCCTTTCAGGTGATCCGGGATGGTTGAGCGGCCCTTGGCCATGATGTCGGCCAGGCGCATGATGCTATCCATGCTCGCAACATCAAGGATCAGGGAGGCGCTGCTGGTGCTGGCCACAGACAGATCACCCTGTCCGTACTGCGCTGTTTGCAGGGCCGTTTGCCCCTCTTTAGTTGCTGCGTTCATGACTTTTTCCTTGTGAGTTTTATGATTTCTGCCTTCAACAGCGCCAGGCGGACGGCGTAGGCGATGGCGTGGCCGGCATGCCAGTTGCGCAGGGCCTGGCTGGCCACGTCCATCACGGCTTGGCTTACGACGTCCACTGCGCCTCCCGGTGGGCGCGGCCCAGCTGCTTCACACGCGCGGCGGATGCGTCCAAGTCGATCAGCGCTTCGATCTGCGCGGTGATCAATTCCTTGCGCATTTCTTCGAGGCCGGCCAGCTCGCGGCGTACGCCGGCCAGGCGCATCTTGTTCATGTGGTGCTGGTGCTGCGCTTGGTAGTGGCGGTGGGCGGCA
>NZ_JBWBYV010000180.1:0-2056 GCF_056174685.1 Janthinobacterium sp. BHSEK | reverse complement strand
TGTAGTGCCTGGATAAATGCTCGCTTGTTATCGGTGGCGCCCGGCAGCAATGCGCCTGTTGACTATGACTCGCCGTCGCTATCCTGCGCGTCCAGCCACTGTATCCGTCCATTGCCCGCCTCATGCAGATGGGCGAGCAGGGCGGTGGCCGCCGTTTCAGGCAGGCTGAAGTCGAACAGCACGTCTGCGCCGTGCTCCACGTTCAGCAAGGTGGCGCCGGCGCCGTCGAGCTCGCGGCGCAGCATGCCCTCCATCGCATACGGCACCGTGCAGCGCAGGGTTCGCTGGCGCACGATGGCCGTTTTTTCCGCCTGCAACAACGCTTGCGCCACGCTGTCCGTGTAGGCGCGCACCAGGCCTCCCGCACCGAGCTTGATGCCGCCGAAGTAGCGCACGACGGTGGCCAGCACGCCTTCCAGGTCCTGGTGGCGCAGCACGTCGAGCATGGGCCGCCCGGCCGTGCCGCTCGGTTCGCCATCGTCGACGGCCGCCGACTGCCCGCCCGCCAGCAGCGCCCAGCACACATGGCAGGCGCCCGGATGCTGCGCCTTCAAATCGTTGACCACCTGCTGCGCGCTGGCGCGGTCCGTCATCGGCTGCACGCAACCGATGAAACGGCTTTTCTTGATGATCAGTTCGCTGTGGACGGGGGCGGCAATGGTAAACGGCATGGCGGGTGCGAAGGCGGGCAAAGCAGCATGATAGAGGAAATGCGCGCCGGGGACGAGTCGTTGGCCGCTTACTCCGTTGCGACGGACACCAGTTCGCGCAGCGCCGCATCGCGCACCTGCAGGATCTCGAACAGTCCCAGCGCATGCAGGGCGGGCAGGGCATCGGCAATGTCGCGCTCGGCGATGGCCTTGTCGTCGCTGCTGCTCGTATCGTCCAGCCATAGCCGGGCATTGGCGAGAAAGGCGCCCACCGTGCCCTTGCGCACGGTGACGCCATTGAACTGGCCCTGGTTTTGTTGATCCGGTAAGACGTCTTCTGCACGCATGGTGAACTCCTGAAGGTTGGAAAGACTTCACTGTATGATGGCCGGATTGTCTTGCCTGCGTTGTTTATGTCATTCGATACGTCAAATCCGCCAATCTTGCCGCCAGCACCGTTGCTGCGCGCCATGCGCATTGTCCAGCCGCAGGAAAGGGTGACGGCGGCGCACCGCCATGCCAGCGGCCAGCTGTTCGGCGCCATGCGGGGCTTGCTCTCCGTTACGGCCGACAGCGGACAGTGGGTGGTGCCGGCCAGCCACTGCGTGTGGGTGCCGCCCCATCACGTCCACGCGCTGCGTTCGCACGGCCCGTTTGCGGGCTGGAGCGTGTATGTGGACGAGGCCAGCTGCGCCGGCTTGCCCGCCGCGCCGTGCGTGATGCGCGTCTCGGGCTTGCTGCGCGAGGCGGTGGGCCGCGCCAGCATCTGGGGCGAGGGCGCGCTGGACGCGCGGCAGGCCCGGGTGGCAGGCGTGATCCTCGACGAGATCGCCGCCGCGCCGCACGAGCCGTTCGGTTTGTCGCTACCCACGGATCCGCGCCTGCTGCGCGTGGCGCGCGCCGTGCTCGACGACCTGGCCGACGAGCGTGGCGTGGAAGCACTGGCCGCCTGGGCCGGCGTCTCGCCGCGCACCCTGGCGCGCCGTTTCACGATCGAGACGGGCTTTACGCCCTCCGCCTGGCGCCAGCGCGCCCGCATCCTGCGCGCCCTGGAACTATTGGCCGCCGGCCAGCCCGTCACGACGATCGCGCTGGACCTGGGCTACGACAACGTCAGCGCCTTCATCGCCATGTTCAAGCGGGTGATGGGGGTGACGCCGGGCAGGTATGGGGAAGGCAGCTAATCGAATAATATAGGTATTTGCTAAGGAGTAACTTGCTGTAGATGGAGATGGTCAAGGCTGAAATCGTGTACGAATGCCGGACTTGGCCCCGATCCTGACCCCTATCCCGCGATCCCAATAACGTCGTGCGTTGTATTGGCCGTCCTTTGGGAACGCTACTTCTTAACGCTACTTCTTTGATGGCCAAATCAGTTCCGTTGAAAGGCAGCAGATCAGTTGGTA
>NZ_JBWBYV010000179.1:0-676 GCF_056174685.1 Janthinobacterium sp. BHSEK | reverse complement strand
CAGGCTTGCCTTGGGAATATCTTCCCCGTGAACTGGGCTGCGGCAGCGGCATGAGTTGCTGGCGGCGCCTGCATGCATGGCAACAGGCAGGTAGCTGGCAACGCATCCATGACGCCATGCTGCAGCACTTGCGGGAATACGACCAGATTCAATGGGAACGCGCCAGTGTCGACTCGGCCAGCGTGCCATCCCCCCCTCGGCGGACAGCATACCGGCCCCAATCCCACCGACCGCGGCAAGCTCGGTTGCAAGCACCATCTGCTCGTCGATCAACGCGGTCTGCCTCTGGTGGCGAGCATATCAGGGGCTCAGGTACATGATTCCCGCATGCTGGTTTCCCTGCTTGAAGCCGTCCCTTCAGTAGCAGGTCTTGCTGGCCGTCCACGCAAACGTCCTGCCAAACTGCATGCCGACAAGGCCTATGCTTCGCGCGCCCATCGGGCCTGGTTGCGCAGCCGTGGCATCGCTCCACGCATAGCCCGCTATGGCATCGAGTCGCGCGAACGCCTGGGCAAATGGCGCTGGGTGGTCGAACGCACGCTGGGCTGGCTGCACCGCTTCCGCCGATTACGCATCCGCTACGAGCGCCGTGCCGATATCCATCAGGCATTCCTCTCGCTTGCCTGCATACTCATCTGCTGGAGATACATTCAGCGGTTTTGTTAGGCGTTCTAAG
>NZ_JBWBYV010000178.1:0-787 GCF_056174685.1 Janthinobacterium sp. BHSEK | reverse complement strand
TTATAGGACATCAGCAGCGGGTGCGCGACCTCCATCACGCTGTCCGCCTGCTGGTCGGGCACATCGCTGCGCGTGATAACGCTGACGAGAATTTGACACTCGCGGATCACTTCGTCGGACAGGTCGCCATCAACGCCTTCGTCGCCGCGATGAATTACCAACACGGGGCTTTCCTCGCGGCTGAATGCCACCGAGAGTGACCGTTCGACCTGAGCCGGAAACAATGGTGCCGCCGCCAGCAATGCCATGAGCTCCTGGATGAAAGTTTCGCGCAAGGTCATGGGGCCACCTTTTCCAGCAAGGCAGTGACAAATTCGCCATCGCCGTTTGCCATCGGCGTCTGCCGCACCTTGTACTGCACGCCGGCGACAGTGATGATGAAGCCACGCTTCAGCTCTACGGCGCTGGCCATGTATTCGATGCTGTAGTCGGTGGTATGCACCATGCCGTCGAGTACCACTTGGTCAGGCCGCTTGAATCCGCCTGAGAACACCACCAGGTCACCAGCTGGCGGCTGGAAGCTGGCTTCGTCAAGCATGCCTACCCCCTGGAAAGCGCTCCAGAAACGTTCCGCATGAAATGACACGGCAGCTCCCGCTTACGCGCCGACTGCGCCACCGTTGAGGCGAACGTAACCGACAGTCGACGGGTTTGCCGCCACCAGCGTGGCCACGCCAATGAGGTCGCCCTTGGCGGCATCGCTATCGCAGCGCTTGTTGACGTCGTCCCAGTAGATCCGCGCGCCAATCGCCCAGGCCTGGGCGCCGGTCTTCGGCAACATGAACAC
>NZ_JBWBYV010000177.1:0-622 GCF_056174685.1 Janthinobacterium sp. BHSEK | reverse complement strand
GTTTTAAGGCCTGCGCCAAATATATCTTATCTGGTTAATTGCAATCCAACAGGAGCTGCCATGTCGCCTCTGGAATTGTCGCGCAACTTTCATTTGACACGCACCTGGGGCTTGAGCCGCCAGAGGCTGCCCTCGCTGAGGCGCGTGATGCCGGAGCTTGCCGAGCGGGAAATTGACCTGCAATCGCTGCGCAGCCTGCCCATCATGGACAAGGCGCAATACCGGATCCTGGCGCAGGAGTGGCTGCAGACGAATGCGTCGCTTCCCCATTTCATGATACGCACGGGGGGCACCACGGGCATGCCGACCTTGCAGTGGGGTTATATGCCGCCCTATGCGCCGCCCGTTGCACCGTCGCCCGGCGAAGCATTACGCCCGCTGTACCTGAAGGCCGGCGATGGCCGCCAGGGGACCGTGCCGCACTTTCCGCGCGATGTGGGGGCGCTGATCGCGCCTTTGCGCGATGAGGATGGCTACCGCATCATGATCGAGATATTAAAGACGAAATATAATTTCGCCGGATATGAAGAGCAGTTTTCCCGCATCTCGATACCGTTGCCGGCTGCAAAGAAATTGGTTCATTATATATTGGTGAATAATATTGAACTGCATGGATCTGGCC
>NZ_JBWBYV010000176.1:0-2375 GCF_056174685.1 Janthinobacterium sp. BHSEK | reverse complement strand
CTGTACATCAACGATTTCTCGTCACGCATCTCGCGCACCGATTGCGCCAAGGGCTTGCAGGACTCCTTGCAACTGGCATGCCAAGGGGCTGATGGTTTGCCCAAGATTTACCACGGCATCGTCAAGCGCGCCGTCATGGAACAAGTCAAGGAAAAGACGGGTGCCTATTTCCACGGGGTCAGCCCGGACGTGTCGGGCGCGCTCGGCATTGCCGCCACCACACCATCTTTTGCTGAAATCGACTATCCACTGACCATTCCTGGCGCCGCCGGCAACAGCAACACCGGACGCAGCGCCATGAATGCCCACCGCGGCAACCTGGAAGACGATCCCCATATCAAGCCCTACAAGAATCTGGTGTGGCCACCGCTGATTCCACGCTTTTTCAGCGTCGAAACCGTCTGGGGCCAGGCCGCCTATGAAACCCTGAGCAAACTGGATGCCACGCTGCTGGATCGTTTCAACTTCATCCATTTGTACGCGATCTGCCTGGTCAGCCATCCGGATTACTACAAGGAAATTTTCAAGGCGGCGATAGCCTACAAGCAACAATATGGCAAGAGTGCCGCTATCACCGTGACGCGCGTGCTGCTGGGCGCTGCGCGCATCGCTGTAGCCAAGATCATCCGCCTGGCCAAGCGCGCCACCCGGCCAAGCGCAGCTGGCGGACGGTTTTTCATTGCGGACATTCCCAACATTCATGCGGCAAGCGACGCCCTGAAGGCTTTCTTGGGTAAAAAATCGGCATCATTTAAAGGTAAAAATGGAAATGTCTAAAAACGAAATCGTCGAGTTGATTGTAGCGCGCCTGCAAACGGAAAAAGCACGCGCCGCCGACATGTTTGCAGCCAGCGCTGCCAAGGTCGGCGTACGCCATTGCTATATCGAGAATATGCTTCCCGAGGCACTGGCCATGGAAATCTACCACGCCTTCCCCAAACTGGAGCAGATGCGCCTGATGTCGAGTTTTCGCGAGAGAAAATTCACTTCCAAGCATTTTGATCAATTTAATCCGATTCTCAAGGACATTACCTTCGCGATGCAGGATGTCGCCGTAGTCAGCATTATCGAGGAAATCACCGGCATCACGCAGCAGATTCCCGATCCTACCCTATATGCGGGCGGCTTGAGCATGATGGGCAAAGGGCATTTTCTTAACCCCCACATCGACAACTCGCACGAGGCGACACGCCAGTTTTATCGCACGCTGAACCTGCTGTTCTATGTCACGCCGGATTGGGAACTAGGCAACGGGGGCAACCTGGAATTGTGGGAACCGTCCGTGCGCAAGAACGAGACCATCCATAGCAAATTCAACCGTCTGGTGCTGATGGAAACAACACCAAGCTCGTGGCATTCGGTTAGCCCGGTCCAGGTGGATCGCCTGCGCTGCTGCGTTTCAAACTATTATTTTTCACCCGCGTCTCCAACTGGAGAACAGTATTTCAACGTCACGTCATTCAGCGCCCGCCCCGAGCAAACGGCACGCAGGGCACTGGCATGGGCGGACAACAAGCTGCGCCAAGGCGTGCGGGCGCTCGTGCCTGGCGGTGTGGGCCCGAAAGACGTCTACAAGGCGGGAGACAAATAAGTGGGTCGTCTATTGCTACATGCGCCGAACGTTCACGTGGGCGGCGGACTGGTGCTGCTCAAGGAATTGCTTGCGGCCCAGGATGGCGCAACGTTATGGGCCAATCTCGACTACAGGGCCAAGGAAATTCTGGACTTGCCGTCAGGAACGGAAAGTTACTTCGTCAAGGCCTCGCCAGTAGACCGCCTCAAGGCCGAACTGCGCCTGCAACGCGCGGCACGCGCCGATGACGTCATTCTGTGCTTCCATGGCATGCCGCCGCTGCTGCCGCTGGCCGGCCACGTCGTGGTATTCCAGCAAAATCGGAACTACTTTGGCCTCACGCCCCTTTCCGAATTTTCCGGCAAGACAAAAATACGGGTAGCGTTCGAACGTATCATTTGCCGCGCCTTCAAGGGCAATGTCAATGAGTATGTCGTCCAGACCCCTTCCATGCGCTCAGCGCTGATAACCTGGCACGGCGCCAAGCCCCCGGTGCGCGTCATCCCATTCATTGGGGCCATGGCAAGCGCGTCGCATGATCAGACCAGCGTGCGCGACGGCTTTGATTTTGTCTACGTGGCCGATGGCGAGGCGCACAAGAATCACCGCCGCCTGCTGGCCGCCTGGATTCTGCTGGCCGAGCAAAACATCTTTCCGTCTCTGGCGCTTACCCTGCCCCCGCATTGCACAGCGCTTCGCGCGGAGTTCGACAGCGCAACTGTCCAGCATGGCCTGCGCATTGAGCAACTAGGCGTGTTGCCACATGCCAACATACTGACTCTGTATCGCCATGCCAAGGCGC
>NZ_JBWBYV010000175.1:0-253 GCF_056174685.1 Janthinobacterium sp. BHSEK | reverse complement strand
TCTTATCCTCTGTACCTGCTAAGGTTATAGGGACAAGCCGTACGGGCAATTAGTACTGGTTAGCTTAATGCATTACTGCACTTCCACACCCAGCCTATCAACGTCCTGGTCTCGAACGACCCTTCAAAGAGCTCAAGGCTCTGGGAAATCTCATCTCAAGGCAAGTTTCCCGCTTAGATGCTTTCAGCGGTTATCTCTTCCGAACTTAGCTACCCGGCAATGCCACTGGCGTGACAACCGGTACACCAGAGGT
>NZ_JBWBYV010000174.1:0-770 GCF_056174685.1 Janthinobacterium sp. BHSEK | reverse complement strand
CAGGATTCAGGGTCAGGCTCTTGGGCAGCACGTCAACGGCATAACCGTCCATCACGTGCGTGGCATGATAGGTCGCCTGCGTTGCCGCCACATTGGTGACCCTGCGCGTCACGGTTTGCTTGTTGCGCACATTATTGATGGAAATCGACGGCAGATTCAGGCTCTGGCCAGCATTTGGTATTTTGGCGCAGGTTTGGCCGGAGCTTGTCTGGCCGACGCCCATCTCGCAAACGTAGTTTTCGTACTCGGCCTGGGTAATGTCGTACACCAGTCCCGGGTCGCTGGCCGAGTTTGGCACCACTTGTCCGGCGCCCTGGGAGAATGGCAGATTGCTGCGTGCATCACCCTGCTGGATGGTGGCGCTCGCACCCACCGTGGTGCTGCTGACCTCTTGCGTATCCGTGGCGGTGGTCATCAGCGCGGACTTGATGGCGGCCGGCGACCAGCTTGGGTATTGCTGGCGTAGCAAGGCGGCCAAGCCTGCAACATGTGGCGTGGCCATCGACGTGCCTTGAAGGGATGCCCAACTCTGCTGCGACTGCAGTGTGCCAGCGGCGATGGCGTCACGTTCGGCCTGCGTTGTTATATTGCTGGGAATATGGGCGGCAAAGATATGCACCCCTGGTGCACTGATGTCGGGCTTGAGGACATTGCCGTCATGGCTATTCGGTCCACGCGCAGAAAAATCGGCGACACTGGGGGCAGACTGAGAATTGGGCGTAAAGACGGGTGCTATTGTTGCGCTGGCGTTGGCGCTGCCCGTATAGTGG
>NZ_JBWBYV010000173.1:0-4556 GCF_056174685.1 Janthinobacterium sp. BHSEK | reverse complement strand
GTTGAAACCCAGCCGCGGCAAGCAGCTGGAGACCGGTGTGAAATACCAGCCTGACAATTCGCGCATCTTCTTTGGCGCCGCCCTGTTCGACTTGCGCAAGACCAACGTCGTCACCTATGACAACATCAGCGGCGATACCCGCCAGATCGGCAAGCAACGCTCGCGCGGCATCGAGCTGGAAACCAAGGCCGAGCTGACCCGCGACCTGAACCTGACGGCGTCGCTGACCAAGATGAACCTGAGGGTGCTGGAAAGCGCCGACCGCACCGAGGCCGGCAAGGTACCCGCCACGGAACCGCAGCAGATGGCCTCGCTCTGGCTGGACCAGACGCTGGCCAAGGGCTTCGGCATCGGCGGCGGCGTCAACTACGTCGGCCCGCGCCAGAACGACGAGGCAAACACGTCGCTGGCAGGCGGCTATACGCTCTTCACCGGCATGCTGAAATACGAGACGGTACGCTGGCAGCTCAGGCTCAACGCCAGCAACATGCTCAACAAGCGTTACTACACCATCTGCTACCACGGCGAATGTTACCTGGGCGCCGAGCGTGCGGTGACGGCAACGCTCAAATACCGGTTCTGATCGCTGGAGCGAGCCGCTTGATGAACGGCTCGCTCAGGCGCATCGGGCTTTGCGGCCTGCGATCCCCCCAGCGATACCGCTGATACCAACTCACTTACCGGCAATCGATATCGATCTCATTCTGCCCGACCTTGCTGCCTTTCCTGTAGGTAAATTCGCAAAGGCTGACACTGTCGTCCATTCTCCTCGACAGCGTTACCTCACCATGCACGCCGTAACCGCATTGCAACCACTTGCCGTCTGGATAGCGACCTTCCAGGCGATAGCTGAGCGTCGTGTCCCCTTTCTTCCTGCGCTTCCCGCTGGGCACCAGCTGCCCCCTGCGCTGCGGCGCGCCATCGATCGGCGCCGCGGCACTCAGGTAGAGCGGGCTGCCGATATACGGCGTCCAGCCAGCTGGCACGGCATCCAGTTTGATTGAAGTCGCCGGCACGCTCTCCGGGCAGGCATCAGCGGCGGGCATCGCAGCCTGCGCAAACACAGGCAAGATGCAGCAGGCGAATGGCGGACCTGACCCTGGCCCTCGCAATGCCTCAGCACGTGTTCGAATGCCGGACCTGACCCTGGCCCTCGGAATGGCAGAAGTATCACCATGCACACCGTCACTGTATTGCAGCCACTTCCTACATTTCCTCTATTTGACGATGGCAGAGCCTTAATAAATTCTTGATCATTTATTTCTCCGCAAAGTTTGCTCTGGCGCCGCCGAAGATTCGGTGGCGAGCGGGGATCGGTTACAGGCTCGGAAGAAATTTATTGGAAGGCTGCGGCCGGCTGGAAGCTGGCGTCCGTTATCCCGTGTTCCGCCTCCCTGCCGCCGGGCTGATGCAAGCGCTTGACTTAAAACTCGCCGCACCGGAAAGTGTCCAAGTTTTTTCCCGAAATTTAACATGAAATATCGGCTTGACCGCCCTTGATTGGCTCTCCTCCTTCAAGATATGATGGCAAAAAAATTAATTTTGGGAAACTTACACAATCCACCGACATTTTGCTCCCGCACTTCAAAAGCTACAGCGAAATATTTTGCAACCGAGCGAGAGTCGCTCAATCAGAAACACTCAATACAAAGGATTTTCAAGCATGGCAAATGATTTGGACGAAGTAACTGGCCCGATAAATGAGCAAGGGCGCGACATCAACGTCATCAGCAAGCAAATCTCCGTCCAAGTCGGCACCGGGTCGCTCATATTTGAAATCGCCCTGTGGGCGGTCCTTCCGTTGATCGGCGGCTTGGCGCTGCTGACCGGTACGTTGCCGCAAACGTACAGCTTGGGACTCCTGGTGCTGGGGGCACTGCCAGGCCTGATCTTCCTGTTCATGAAGATCTCCGCCCTGGCGTATCTGCGCAAGCTGCAGCAGAAAATCCAGGCCGATGCGTCACAGATCGACAATTATCTGGAACAGCGCGTCGTCGTCCTGAACAACGTGGTTGGCCTGGTCGCGAAAGCGATCGACCTCGACAAGGACGTGATGAAGTCGGTAGCGGCTTACCGGAGCGGACACAACGCCGACGCCGAACGCAATCAGGCATCCCAGAAAATCGACGGGATTTTTTCCCGCATTAACCTGGCGTTCGAAGCCTACCCGGATCTGAAGGCACACGCCGTCATTGCCGATGCCATGCGCCAGAACAGTTATCTGCAAAAGGAAGTGACCGCCGCGCGCACGCTGTATAACGATACCGTCGGCATGTGGAACCAGGACGTCTTTGCCTGGCCGACCAAGCAAATCGTTGCGGCGCGGCAAGGTTATACCACGCGCATTCCTTTCACTGCCTCCGCCGAAACCAAGGCTGCCGCCCGGAGCGTCTTCTTTTGATCAACGACGTCCATGAACCATTGGAGCAGTATTCTTCCCATTTCAGAAATGCTCACGCCAGCAATACGTCGGACTTTTTCGAAGACCTCGTGCGCCGTTCCGGCGTGGACGAGAACGCCAACATCGCGACAGTGCAGGAACTACGCGTGCTCGAAAAGCAGGCCGCGGGCGCCGGTTCCAGCAACAAATGGTGGCGTATCCTGCGCGGCGCCAGCATCGTCGCCGCGCTACTGGCGGCACTCTATCTCTACACCCATTACGCATGGCCATGGCTCACGGTTCCAGCGATTGCGCTTGCCGTCGCGATTCATACGCTCAACCGCATCATCAACGATTCCGACGCGCAATTAAAGCGGCTGCAGGAAGCCTGCGACGAGAAGCGTGCCGTGGCCTGGGGCCAGATGGTGCCGCTGAACCGCCTGTACGACTGGGATATCGTGACGAAGCTGATGCAACAAACAGTGCCTCGCATCGCATTCGACCCGTATTTCAGCAACGGCCGCATGGAAGAGCTGCGCAACAGCTTTGGCTGGTATGGCAATCTTGGTGACGACCACTCGATCGAGTTCTCACACAGCGGCGTACTGAACGGCAACCCGTTCATTCTTGCGCGCACCTTGTCACACTCGATGGGCAGCAAGACATACCATGGCTCGCTGGCTATCAGCTGGACGGAACAGTACCGCAATTCACAAGGCAAAACGGAAACCAGAACCCGCCACGAAACTCTGCGGGCCTCGATCGAACGTCCGATGCCCGAGTACGAGAACCAGACGTTTATCGTCTACGGCAACGAAGCGGCGCCGGATCTCGTGTTCAGCCGCCACCCGTCAAAACTCTCCAGTCTGGAGGACGGCTTCTTCGACAAATGGCGGAAGAATCGCGCCATCAAGAAGCTGGAAGAAAAGTCGCGCGATGTCGACGAGGGGAATACTTTTACGGTGATGGCCAACCGCGAATTCGACGCCTTGTTCGATGCCACGGACCGCAACCATGAGGTACAGTTCCGGCTGTTGTTCACGCCGTTGGCGCAACAGGAAATGCTCAAGCTGCTCAAGGATAGTCAGACAGGTTTTGGCGACACGTTCGTATTCGAAAAAACCCGCATGATCAACGTGCTGGAGTCGGGACATATGCGCGCGACCGATATCAGCGGCGCCCCGGAGAAATTCTTTGCCTACGAACTTGCCCAGGCGCGCCTGTTTTTCAACGCCTATCACAACGATTTCTTCAAGTCGTTCTACTTTGGGATCGCCCCGCTGCTTGCCATCCCCTTGTACCAACAGCATCGACCGCACTCGGACATCTATCAAGACACGTATTCGCACAAACCCTGTTTCTGGGAGCATGAAGCGATTGCCAATTACCACGGCGAGGCGATGTTCAAGCATCCCGAGTGCGTCACGCGAAGTATCCTGAAGACCTCCATGCAACAAGAGGCCGACGGATCGCAGAAAGTGCAGGTAACGGCCAGCGGCTTCCGCAGCGTCGCGCGAACCCACTACGTCTCCGTGAGAGGTGGAGATGGCCGCTCCCATCAAGTTCCAGTGCATTGGGACGAGTACTTCGAGGTCGAGAATAGCGCCAACATGCTGGTAAAGGAAACGGCTGCGCCAGACAACACTGCTACGGATGATGTCGCGTTGCCGCCGGCGTTTTCACAGCGTGGCATCGATGCCGGGAGGACGGTGCTGCGCCGGTCGATTGTTTCTGCGGTTTTGACTGGTTAGGGCGACTTTGCGGATTGCGTGCAGATCATCGTCAGCATCGCATTAAATTCGGTGATTACGGTGATGGTGGGGTCGATTGCGGGGTTTCTGGCCCAGCGGCCGGGCTGGGTGGCGGTGCAAAAGTGGACGATGGAGAGGACGTGGAGGACGCGGGGTTAAGGACGCAGGAAGGACGCAGGGTCAGGTCTGCCATTTGGACACGAACTGATACGCTAGGCGCCGTAAAAGCATGCTCATTCACAAAATTGATTAGAACCAGTAACGCGCTGGGCTTCAGCGCAGCGACAGCAGTTGGTCGATTCGAAGCGCACTGCCCTGCGCCTGAGGAACGAAGTGCTTCTCTCCGCGTATAGACGAAAAAAGAAAAAGCTACCCAAAGGTAGCTTTTTCTTTTTTCGAGAGGGGGATTCAAATCCTAGCCCGGA
>NZ_JBWBYV010000172.1:0-1001 GCF_056174685.1 Janthinobacterium sp. BHSEK | reverse complement strand
ACTCGACTGCATGAAGTTGGAATCGCTAGTAATCGCGGATCAGCATGTCGCGGTGAATACGTTCCCGGGTCTTGTACACACCGCCCGTCACACCATGGGAGCGGGTTTTACCAGAAGTAGGTAGCTTAACCGCAAGGAGGGCGCTTACCACGGTAGGATTCGTGACTGGGGTGAAGTCGTAACAAGGTAGCCGTATCGGAAGGTGCGGCTGGATCACCTCCTTTCTAGAGTTTGCACGAACCAGTTAAATGGTTCACGCATCAAATGTTCACACTTATCGGCTGTTTAATTAAGAAGAAACAGTAGTCGTAGTAGCACCGCGTTGGGGCTGTAGCTCAGCTGGTTAGAGCACCGTGTTGATAACGCGGGGGTCGTTGGTTCGAGTCCAACCAGCCCTACCAGTAAAAACAAACCCGGGGGTAAGGTGGACACTAGTCCAGCCAGACCTACCAGTATGTAATACCCACAGGGGGATTAGCTCAGCTGGGAGAGCACCTGCTTTGCAAGCAGGGGGTCGTCGGTTCGATCCCGTCATCCTCCACCACGTTTTACCGAAAGTGCAAACGTAAGCCAGTCAGGTTTAGGTTTGATCTTTTAGCGATCAAAGCTGTTTCGTTCTTTAACAATCTGGAAGAAGTAAAGATTATTTATTGATCGGTTTGCCGTAAAAAGCGAATCGATGGGTAATGATTGTATGTATCAACAAACAAGCAACAACGTTGTACTTTCTTATCCCTGTAGCGCTCTTTTCGTTTGAAAGGATGAAGAGGCTAACGTTATAGGGACAAGCGAATAAGTGCACATGGTGGATGCCTTGGCGATTACAGGCGATGAAGGACGTAGTAGCTTGCGATAAGCTGCGGGGAGTGAGCAAACACACTTTGATCCGCAGATTTCCGAATGGGGCAACCCACCCTTTTAGGGTATTGCATACTGAATACATAGGTATGCAAGGCGAACGCGGCGAACTGAAACATCTAAGTAGCTGCAGGAAAAGAAAT
>NZ_JBWBYV010000171.1:0-981 GCF_056174685.1 Janthinobacterium sp. BHSEK | reverse complement strand
GCCATGCCCGTCAGGCGATAGCTGAAGTCACTGTTTGGGGCTAACGTGTCGCCCAGGTCGATGCCGATCTGCTTGCGATTGAAGCTGCCGTACTGCAGCTCCACCTCGCGTGCCGGCTCGGCGCCTGGCTGCTTGCTGATACGGTTGATGATGCCGCCCGCATCGGCCTGGCCAAACATCACCGAGGCCGGTCCGCGCAGCACTTCCACGCGCTCGAGCAGGTAGGGTTCGGTCATACGGTAGACGATGCCGAAGGGCGTTTGCGACAGGCCATCGCGGAAGTTGCCGCTGTTGCCGCTGAAGCCGCGCAGGGAGATATATTCCCAGCCGCGATTGTCCGGACCATAGGTATTGACGGAAATGCCGGGCGTCTGGGCAACGATGGCCATCACGTCCTGCGCGCCGCGCGCCTCGATTTCCGTGCGTCCGATTACCGAGACCGATTGCGGGATTTCGCGCATGGGCGTGCCGGTCTTGGTGGCCGTGTCGGCGCGGCGGGCAATATAGCCGAAGACGGGCTCGTTGGCCGTTTCCTGTTCGGCCTGGACGGTGATGCCGGGCAGCATCTGCGCTATGGCCTGGCTGGTGGGCACGATTACCATGGCCGAGCCATTCCCGGCCGCCGCCAGGCCGCTGCCCGCCAGGGCTGTCTCGAGCGCCTGTTGCAGCGTCATCTTGCCTTGGATGGCGGGCGCAGTTTTCCCTTCTGCCAGCGCGGCGTTCATGGAGATCGCCGTGCCCGCTTGCTGTGCCAGCGCATTGATGGCCTGGCCCAATGGCAGGGGCGGGATGGCGAATTGCCTTTCCACCGCCACCGCGGCAGCGGACGAGGCGCCTTGGGCATGGGCGAACGAAGGATTGCCGAAGATGGCGCATGCCGCCAGCAGCGTTGCCGATAGGGCAGACTGGCGCTGTGCCGTGGTGCCGGCGCGATGCTTGATGGGGGTTCCGCGGATGTGCTGCACAGGCATGGTATGTCCT
>NZ_JBWBYV010000170.1:0-2484 GCF_056174685.1 Janthinobacterium sp. BHSEK | reverse complement strand
TCTCCCTTGGGAACAAATAAAGCCTTATTTAGACGAAAGGAAAATACCTTACAAAGTTGATGGGAAGTCGGTACACGGAGCCGATTGGTGATGAGGCGAAAATTGGCAAGCGGCCCGAGCGCTGATGGCCGCTGTTGAGGCGGCGCAATTCATCTCTCGGCTCTACTACTCCACATTTCCCCTCACAAACGCCTGGCATGCACGTCCCGTCGCGGCTACTTCCTCCGTCTGCAGGATCAAGGCTTGAATATCTCGCGCCACCGCGTCAGGAAGTAACCCGCCGGCGGGATCGGCTGCAGCGCCTCCTTCGGCGCCACCGCCACCGGCCGAGGCGGCAGGTCCAGCACTTGCACAGAAGGCGGGCTTGCGCATGCGCTCAGCAGCAGAAACGCGAGCGCGGATATCGTTGATTTCGTCATCATAGACTTTCTTGACGCTCGCCACTTTGGCGGCCTGTTGCCTGGCTTGCGCCAGATTCTCGGCAGCGCGCTGCGCCACCGCCTTTGTTTCCGCCGTGGTGCGGGCCTTTTTGTCGGTATCCCACAGCGCCTGCACCTCCGCCCGGCCTTGGGCGATGCCCTGCGCGCGCTGGTACACCATGCCAGCGCCGGCCAGCACGCACACCAGCAAAGCACCGTATAACCATCCCGGCACCTTGGTAAAGAACTTGGTTAGCGCGATCACGCCAACACCTTGCGCGCTGCCTGGTACAAGGCCAGACGCTCGGCCAGACCGTTCACGCCACCGTTGATGCGGCGCGTCACCCGCTCTTGGTCGCCAGCATCGGCCAAGGCATTCAGGCCGCGTGTCTGCCAGAACCAGCCCGCCGAACGACAGGCGTTGACGGTCTGCTCGAGCAGCTGAGGCTGGGCCAGCAGATCCAAGCCCAGGGCCTTGCCGCAGGCGGCGTAGTTGGCGCGGCCGGTCACCTGCAGCAGGCCGCGCCCACGAAAGCGCACGCCGTCGCCTGGCTGCACGTTACCCAGGTCGGCGCGCCCCTCGTAGGCCTGGCCGCTGGCCAGCTCACGCACATAGCGCAGCTGGCCAGACTCGTGCCCGACCTGGGATAGGAACGACGCCTGGCGCGCCGGGGTGGTGATACCAAATTCCAGCATGGCCGCATTCAACGGCACCAGGAAGGCGGCCGCCCGAGCGCGTGCCAGCGGCATGATCTCCACCAGCTGGGCCAGCGTGACGGCGCTCACATGCCACCCCGCACATCCTTGACGATGGCGGCTACGTCGTGCGCCAGCTCGCCGATATCCTTGTCCTTGCGCTTATCGAGCCAGCGCACCGTGGCGCCCAGCACCCACCAGGCAGGCAAGCCGGCGGCTACCATCAGCGGCGCGGCGATGAACAGGAAGCCCAGTGTCGGGTCGCTGCCGTATAGCACGGCGACGGCGCGCGCGCTGTCGAACATGCCTGGCAACCAGTTGCGGGCAGCCACCACCAGCGCTGGCCCCATGAGGACGGAAAACAGAATGGTGACGAAGAAGCGCACAAAGGCTTCCTTAGCGGATTTTGGCCACATGAACATGAATCCCAGCGAGGTTGCGGCAGCGCCGGCCAGGACCGGGATGCCAAATATTTTAATCAGTGCGCTTCCGGCAGCAGTTGTTTCGATGGCCATAGTGTCTTTCTTGATGAGGAGGTAGGGGAGGGGGTACTGCAGACAGTACGGTGGTGGCTGTCTCATTTCTAGGGAAAAGTGAGACTGTATTTCCGGTGATGGAAATGAAAAAACCCGCCGAAGCGGGTTTGTAGTGGATGCTGCTTTGCTACACGACCTTGACCATCACGTAGGCCCGGCCGTCCGGTTCAATCGAGATCACGCGCCCGACCGCCTCCAAGTATTGCGAGTGGGTGAGGTCAACTTTACGAACAGGGATGCCCTTGATGCCGGCGCCGTCCTGCACCGGCACGATGTAATCGCCCGGCTGGGCGCCCAGCACGTTGACCGGCACGCGGCCGGCAATGGCGATGCGGTCGACCTTCTGGCGTTCGATTTCCAGCGCCGTATCAAAAGCGGCCATGGCCTGGGCATCCTGCTGCACGGCGACTGTGTGGGCAGCCAGTGCCGCAGCGAAGGTCGCCTGCTTTTCCGCCCATTCCTCGTCGGTGTCGCCGAGTTCGGTCACCACCTCCTCGTATTCCGGTGGATTGGTACCAGGTACTGCTTGCTGCGCGACCACGTCCTCGCGGCGCAGCGGCTGCGTTGGGGCCGGTCCCGCCTGGGGTGATGGGCGCGAACCCAAGTCACTGGACCACGTATCGCCGCCAACAAACGAAGGCGCGGTCGATTTAATCGAAAACATGACGGCATCGGCCCACTTATCCGTGACTTCATTATCAGAAGTAATGCCTACAAGTTGTCCCGGAATAATGTCGCCGCATGCAAGGTTTTTGAATATGTATTCCGCATAGTCATTGCCAGCTGTATTAACTGTCCCTGGAACTGCCACGCTTCGATTGGTCGTGCTATTT
>NZ_JBWBYV010000169.1:0-1082 GCF_056174685.1 Janthinobacterium sp. BHSEK | reverse complement strand
TTGCCGGACAATTACACGCTGACGCGCAGCGCGCGCGCATTTTTTGAACGCCACGGCCAGTGGACCTCGGATGCGCAGTTGCAAGGCCGCGTGCGTGCGGGAAGCGCCGAGCACACGCTGCTGTTCGGCATCGACGCGACGCGCATCCGCCTCGCCGGCGAGGATTTTTCGGGACCGGCCCCCAGCCTCGACCTGCGCAAGCCCATCAATGTCTTGCCGGTGCCGGTGCCGGAGCCCTCTACCCTGGACCGCAGCAGCACGCAGATCACCGAGCAGCTTGGCCTTTACGCGCAGGACCAGATCAAGATCGACGGCCGCTGGGTGCTCACGCTCAGCGGCCGCCAGGACCGGGCAAAGTCCGAAACTACCGACCGCATCGGGAACGCCCGCCAGGATCAGGCCGACAATCAGTTCAGCGGCCGGGGCGGCTTGAGCTATCTGATCGGCAGTGGCTGGGCGCCGTATATCAGTTATGCCACCTCCTTCATGCCAAGCAGTGGCGTCGACAGCAACAGCAGGCCCCTGCAGCCGACGCGCGGCAAGCAGGTCGAGGCCGGCATCAAATACCAGCCGCAAGGTATGCGCACCTCGTTCACCGCCGCCATCTTCGACTTGCGCAAATCGAACGTGCTTACCACCGATCAGCTCACCTTGGATCAGCGCCAGATCGGTCTTGTCCGTTCGCGCGGCCTGGAACTGGAGGCAAAGGCCGAGCTGGCCCGCAGCCTGAACGTCATCGCCGCGTATACCGTGCTGGACATGAAGGTGCTGGAGAGTGCCGACCGGAGCGAATTTGGCAAGATGCCGATCCAGGTGCCGAAGCAATCGGCGTCCGTGTGGCTCGACTACGCCATGCACAACGGCATCGGCTTCGGCGGCGGCGTGCGCTATATCGGCAGGCGCTGGAACGACGTGGGCAATACCTCGGCCGAAGGCGGCGTCGCGCTGCTGGACGCCACGCTGCATTACACGACCGGCCCATGGCGCCTTGCGCTGTCGGCGCGCAATCTGGCTGACCGCCGCTACGCTGCCTCGCGCGCATATAACAGCTATTATCCTGGCAACGAACGCACGATGGTTGC
>NZ_JBWBYV010000168.1:0-4979 GCF_056174685.1 Janthinobacterium sp. BHSEK | reverse complement strand
CCGAAGCTCACTCTCAGCGATCTTCGGCCCGATATTTGGGCGCCCAGCCATGAGGTAGCGACGCGCCGCGCCACCGATCCGGTTTCAGCGCCAGGCCACGCCGGCCGCCAGCCGCCCACCACCAATGCCATCTTCGACACCGTGCCGCTGCGGGCCGCTGTCGGCATTGACGTGGGCGCGAAGCCATGATCCGCCTGATCCCAATTTCCCCGCCTCGTTCGGCAGACGACTTCGTGTGCATTCCGATTCTCGAGCCGCACCAGTTGCCTCGCGGCGCGCCGCTCGAGGAGTGCGCATCGCCAGCAAGCGAGCGCCCACCGTAAAACAGCACCAAGTACCACCCTGCATTTTCGCTGTACCCAAACCCTGTAACACCGACCACCAGGAGAAAACCATGAAACAGAAGCAAAAACGTACCGCGCTCGTCAAGGGCTACATAACTGATGACAACAAGGATGCCTTGCAAGCCGCATGCACGGCGATGCGCAAGACCGTCAGCGACGTGCTGAACGAATGCACGATCGTGATCATCCGCAATCACCTGGACGCCAGGCCGAAACGGAATGATACGCCGCCGTTTTCGAACGGGGCTAGACCCAAATCACGGGAAAAGCTGGGCCCACTCCAGGCGCAGCGCCCCAGCTTCGGTCTGGTCCCTCGCGTCGTGCGGATGCGGGTTTAACGGCATGGAGGCAGCTATTGAATAAACCAGCCGAGGTCACAGCCGAGGAAAAGGAGCTGGTCTTCCAGCGTTCGATGATTTACCGCCAGGCCGAGAAAGACCTGCAGGGCGCCAAGGACGGGGAGGGCGAGAGCGCGGCGAAGGCTGCGCACAAGGAAGCGCGCCAGAAATGGCGCGATGCCACCGACAGGGTGGCGAAGAAATACGAGGTGCCGCGGCGCGAGCCGCCATAACGAACCCGCACCCGACAGCTACAGCATTGCATGGCCGGAATCGGCAACTTTAATCACTATCAATTAGGAATATGACATGACGCAAACAACAGCCACATCGCCGTATCGCTCGCTGGACGACGCCCACGGCAACAACGAATTGCTCGACATGCTGCTGGCCAAAGGCCCGAAGAACGATGCAGCACTGGCCCGCGCGCTGGAAGTGGCGCCGCCAGTGATTTCCAAGATTCGTCACGGCCGCCTGCCAATCGGCGCCTCGCTGCTGATCCGCATGCACGAGGTGTTCGACGTGTCGATCCGCGAGCTCAAGCGCATTGCGCGCGCCGAGGTGACGGCTTGACCTGGGCGGCATTGCAACCGGTGCCTGGCGCCAGCGCGGCCTCGGGCGAGCAGGGCGGCCACGCCCACCAAGAGCCGCACGACGGCGCGTTGCCTGTCGATCCTGGCCATGTGCGGACGCGTCAGCACTACGAAGCAATGCTCGAAGAGCAGCGCGCCAGCCAATAAAAAAGCCCGCTTGCAGGCGGGCTTCCTTGAAACGCTATAAATCTTTGAGAGAATTTATGAGCCAAATTGTACAACAGAAAAGCATCAGCATTGCGAATACGGCCATTGCAACAGATCAGGCTGGCCGTTTCCGCTTGAACGACCTGCACCAAGCGGCCGGCGGCGAACGCCGTCACGAGCCATCCGCGTGGCTGATTAATCAGCAAACCAAGGAGCTTGTTGCAGAATTGGAAACTACGGGAATTCCTGTAGTTAAATCCGAGGGCCGGACGGGCGGCACATACGTTTGCAAGGAACTGGTCTACGCCTACGCCATGTGGATCAGCCCCAAGTTCCATCTGGAAGTCATCCGCACCTTTGACGCCGTGGCCACCGCTCAGGCGCCGGCCGCCGCGCCCGCGCGCAGCGCAGTCTCGCCCGCCAAAGAATTCCGCGCCATCTTTGGCATCGCGCGCCTGATCGGCCTCGACAAGAATGCCGCTGCCATCAGCGCGAACCAGGGCACGGCCGCGCTGACCGGCGTGAACATGCTGCAGCTGATGGAACGCACGCACCTGGCCACGCCCAGCCAGGAGATTTACTACACGCCGACGGAGCTGGGCAGCCGTTTCGTCAAGAGCGGCAAGGCGTTCAACCAGCTGCTGGTGCAGGCAGGCCTGCAAGAGAGTATTGCAGGCCATTGGGTACCGACGGAGAAGGGGCGCGCGCACGCATTCGTGGCGGACACCGGCAAGGCGCATTCCAGCGGCACGCCCATCCAGCAAGTGAAATGGCGCGACTCCGTCCTGGCGGAGGTGGCGTTGTGAATGGCCAAGCTGACAATCGCACGCGCCCGCCTGCTGGCGTAGCATCTATCCGCAATTCCGCCAACGCCGACCGCGCCGCCGATATCCTGGCCATGGTCAAGCGCTGTGGCGCCGCAACCATCGGCGATATCGCCCTGGACCTGACGCTTCACCGCGAGACCGTGCGCAAACGCCTGGCCAAGCTGGTCACGGCCGGCCAACTCGTGTTGATCGAGCCGGCAGCTGCGCACGTTCGCGCCCTGTACGGCATGCCCGATCTGGATGATCAGGCTGAATTCGACCTCTACCGTAATCGCAGCAGCAACTGGCCGCGCGGCGAGCACGGCCGTGACCCGTTGGTGGCAGCTATTTTCGGTGCGCCCGTGACAATGATCACATCCAGTCCGCCATGCGCTCATTTTGCACCTCAGTTTGCCGAGGCGCGCCCATGAAGCGCGACGCCTTCACCTTATCGCTCGACTTGGGCAACGAACTGATCATCGACAACTTCGCCGGCGGCGGCGGGACCAGTACCGGTCTGGAGCAGGCATTCGGCCGCCCGGTCGATATCGCCATCAACCACGATCCTGAGGCGCTGGCCATGCATGCGGCGAACCACCCGCACACCACGCACCTGTGCGAGAGCGTGTGGGACGTTGACCCGATCAAGGTCACGAACAATCGCCCGGTGGGCTTGGTCTGGCTGTCGCCGGACTGTAAACATTTTAGCAAGGCCAAGGGCGGCAAGCCCGTCGAAAAGCGCATCCGAGGCCTGGCCTGGGTGACGCTGCGCTGGGCGGCCAAGTGCAAGCCGCGCGTGATCATGCTGGAAAACGTCGAGGAATTTAAAACGTGGGGCCCGCTGCTGGTCGAGGCCGATGGCAGCGCCAAGCCGGACCCGGCCAAGAAGGGCAAGACCTTCGATTCGTTCATCCGCCAGCTGCGCGCGCATGGTTACACCGTCGACTACCGCGAAATGCGCGGCTGCGACCACAATACGCCCACTATCCGCAAGCGCTTCTTCCTGGTGGCGCGCCGCGACGGCATCGCCATCAAGTGGCCAGAACCGACCCATGGCGCCCCCGACAGCATCGGCGTGCGCGCGGGCAAGCTGCTGCCGTACCGCACGGCGGCCGAGTGCATCGACTTCAGCCTGCCATGCCCATCGATCTTCGAGCGCGAAAAGCCGCTGGCGCCGGCCACGCTGCGCCGCATCGCCAAGGGCATCATGCGCTATGTGGTCGACGCGGCCGATCCGTTCATCGTCGGCGCCGGGGGCCCAGCACGTGCTGGTGAGTCGCGCCCGGCTGCGCGCCCATTCGGCACGCTGCTGGCGCGCAACGACAGCTATTTCTGCGCGTCGACCATCGTCCCGGTCACGCACCAGGGCGGCGACCGCACCGAATCCATCGGCGAGCCGTTCCGCACCATCACCGGTGCGCACCGCGGCGAGAAGGCGCTGGGCGTGGCCACGCTGGTGCAGGTGGGCTACGGGGAGCGCGAGGGCCAGGCGCCGCGCGCGCTGGATATCGAAAAGCCGCTGGGCACGGTTGTGGGCGCGGCCGCGAAGCATGCGCTGGTCGAAGCCGAGCTTGCGCCATTCGTCATGACCAATACCACTGGCCACCCCGGCGCTGGCGCCGACATGCCTGTACCGACAATCACCGCTGCCGGCAACCAGGTACTGGTTTCCGCTGTGCTGGTCGATGCCGCCCACGGCGAAGTATCGCCAGGTGGTGTGAAGCGCTGGGGCACTGGTGCGCACGACGTCGAGGCGCCGCTCGGCACCGTTACGGCCAGCGGCAACAAGGCCGTGGCCACTGCATTCCTGGCCAAGCATTACACGGGCGTCGTGGGCTCTGACCTGGCCGACCCTATCGGCACGGTCACAGCATGCGACCACCACAGCCTGGTGACAGCGTTCTTGACGGAGCATGCCAACGCGAGCAATCAGCGCGTGATGCCGGCCGACGAGCCGCTGCGCACCATTTGCGCCCAGGTCAAGGGCGGCCATTTCAGCATGGTGTCGGCGCACATCACCAAATTCCGCACTGGCGCCACCGGCAGCGACATGAACACGCCCCTGCCGACAATCACGGCCGGGCCGAAGGAAAACCAGCTGGTGCGCCGCACGCGCTGGGCATCGTCACCAGCAACCAGGTCAAGCTGCGCGGCACCAGTACGGCGGCCGGTACCGACGAGCCACTTGGCACGGTCAGCGCCGGCGGACAGCACCACGCCGAGGTACGCTCGTTCCTGCTGGCCTATTACGGCACCGACCAGTCGCAAGGCCTGGCCGACCCGCTGGCCACCGTCACCAGCCGCGACAGGTTCGGCCTGGTGACGATCCACGGTCAGGACTATCAGATCGTGGATATCGGCCTGCGCATGTTGCAGCCGCGCGAGCTATTCCGGGCCCAGGGGTTCCCCGACGATTACATCATCGGCGACGATCCGGCTCAGGGCCTGAAGTTGACGAAGTCGGCCCAGGTGCGCATGTGCGGCAATTCAGTCTGCCCGCCCATGGCCAAGGCCTTGATCCTCGCCAACTTTGCGCATGAGCGCGAGATTGCGAGGGTGGCGTGATGATGCTACTCGGGCTGGTTAGGGAAATTCACGACCCGCATCGGCAAGGGAGTCTCGCCGCTCAGGAGTTTAACCAAACCTGTGCGGATCGCTTCTTGGTCCGTCTCAATCGTTCCATGGGCGATAGGGACATACGCACCCCGTCGCAGCTCGGTCGGATCAAATTCAAAATTCTGCGCGATGGCT
>NZ_JBWBYV010000167.1:0-1067 GCF_056174685.1 Janthinobacterium sp. BHSEK | reverse complement strand
CCATACGAAGAACACCGCCAAAGAGGAAACCCTTATGCTCGGGCTAGTGCAGACGTCTGCACTAGCCCGAATCTTTCATGGCCGCATTAAAACAGCCCGGCCGGATCCGCCTGCTTGTCCCAACTGTAAATGATCAACTCTTTGCGCTCCACCGCCTTGCCTCCGCCACCCACGTTGTACTGGATGCCGGTCGTGTCCATCTGGAAGCGCCCGAAGACGCGCCGGATGTCCGGGTGGTCATTCAGGCTCAAGATGGCCTTGCCCTTCAGCCGGGCCATCAGCTCGGCCATCTTCTCGTACTGCGCGAATTCAAACTCCACGCCATAGCCCGCTGTCTCCCAGTACGGCGGGTCCAGGTAAAACAGCGTGTGGGGCCGGTCGTAGCGCTCCATGCACTTGTACCAGTCAAGGTTTTCGATATAGGCGCCAGACAGGCGCAGGTGTGCGGCCGACAAGTTCTCCTCGATGCGCAGCAAGTTGAGCGGCGGCGCCGTGGTTGCCGTGCCCCACGTCTGGCCGTCGACCTTGCCACCAAAGGCATGCTGCTGCAGGTAGAAGAAACGTGCCGCGCGCTGCAGGTCCGTCAAGGTATGCGGCGGCGTCTCCTGCAGCCACTTGAACACCTCGCGGCTCGACAGCGCCCATTTGAACTGGCGCACGAATTCCTCCAGGTGATTTTTGACGACGCGGTACAGATTGATCAACTCGCCGTTGACGTCGTTCAGCACCTCAACCTCGGCCGGCGGCCGCATGAAGTACAGCGCGGCGCCACCGGCGAAAACCTCGACGTAGCAGGTATGCGGCGGAAATTGCGGGATGATGCGGTCGGCCAGGCGTCGTTTGCCGCCGATCCAGGGGATGATGGGTAGTGCCAAAATGTGTACCTCCTAATGTTAGAGTCGAATCTCCTCCCCAGAGGTAGCATGAGCCAACTTGGCTCTCTTGCCTGGTCAACGGGCAATACTGGTTGTCGCTGTTAGCGCAGAGACAACCAGTACTTTTCTCGCCACAAACTGTCCGATATTTCCGACATAATTGTTTTCAAAAATGGCAACCCTGTGTACAAG
>NZ_JBWBYV010000166.1:0-972 GCF_056174685.1 Janthinobacterium sp. BHSEK | reverse complement strand
GATGGCAGCGCAATGTCCTTGCCTTCGAGCGCAGCGAAGTAGGCATTGAACAGCTCGGTCTGGAACGAGGCCACGCTCCAGCCATCGAGAATCGCATGGTGGAAGCTGAAGGTGTACTGTATCGCCTTGGCGCCGCGCAGGTGCACGAAGATGCGCAGCAGCGGAGCGCTGGCCAGATCGAAAGCGGACTTGCGTTCGGCGTCGATGAATCCGGCCACGATCTGATCCTGCTCAGCCGTGCTCAGCTCGCGCAGGTCGGCCACGATCAGCGGCACTTCCGCATCGCGCCATACCAGCTGCAGCGGCTCGCTATAGCGGCTCAGGTCGAAGCTGGTGCGCAGCACCGGATGTTTTTCCGCCATTGCCGCCAGCACCTGACGCAGTACGCCTTCATCCCAGGCCGGCAGCGTGACATGGTTGCTGAACACATCGTGATACAACCCCGCATCCTGCTCATACTGGTTGTGGAACACCATGCCCATCTGCAGCAGCGTCATCGGATAGGCGTCCTGCACCCGTTCCGGCAGCGACGCGCGGTCCGCTGCGTCGAGGATTTCCATGTCTTGACTGAGCGCGGCGGCGCCGTCGCGCACGGCCAGCGCCTGCGCCAGGGCGCGCACGGTCGGATGCCTGAACAGGTCGACAATGGCCAGTTCGATGCCGTGCGCGCGGGCCGCCGCCACGATGGCGATGCTGCGGATCGAGTCGCCGCCGATGTCGAAGTAGTTATCTTCCACGCCGACTTGCTCCACCTTGAGCACCGTGCTCCATGCCTGGCACAGCGCCTGTTCCACCTGACCTTCCGCGGCGACGTACCTGCCGCGCGCCAGCGCTTGCAGATCGGGCGCCGGCAGCGCCGTGCGATCGAGCTTGCCGTTGCTGGTCAGCGGGAAGGCGTCGAGCGTGACGAAGGCGCTGGGAATCATGTAATCGGCCAGATGGGCGCCAAGCTGGGCGCGCAGTTCGCCAGCG
>NZ_JBWBYV010000165.1:0-1313 GCF_056174685.1 Janthinobacterium sp. BHSEK | reverse complement strand
GTGCTGCGATGACCCGACAAGCCGGCTGCGCCTCCAGGCCGCCGTCGCGCAATGCCTGCAGCAGCACGGACGCGCGATAGCTCAGTTCCCGGCGACCCATTTGCAGATGCCCGACCTCCTGATTCATTTCTGGGATTGCCAGGACACCCTGGTCAAGATCGATATTCTCTATCTACATGCAAGCGCAGCAAGCCAGCCTCAGCAAGGGCTGCTGCTGGTGGGCATTCCACCGTTCCGGGCGTCGGCGCCGCATGCGGCCGGACATGCGGCGTCAGCAGATCCAGCTTTTCTCGAAGATACGTACAATAAATTTTGCGGCTGGATCTGGTACACCCACACCAAGATTGCCCGTGGCGAGTATTGGGAAGCCGGCGACTCGCTCGACGTCATGCGCGCGAAGGGCTTGCTGCCGATGCTGCAACTGGCGCACGGCTTGCCGCTGGAAGGATACCGCCACGCGGAGCAGCGCCTGAGCCCCCAACTGCTGGTGCGCCTGGCCGAAACGCGTTGCGATGGGCTGGCACCCACCCAGTTGTATCGTGCCCTCTTTGCAAGCTGCCGCTTCTTTGCCGAGACGGTCCAGCTGGTTTCGGCCAGCCACGGCGACGCCTGGCTCACTGCCCGGCTGGAACAAATGGTCGATTTTGTTCTACGCACAACTGAACCGGCGCATGCCGACAGCAGCAGGCCCGGCCCGAAGGCCCGCTAATCTGCCACCAGACAGGAGGAGCATCATGCTACGGATGGATGCGATCAAGCGCTATTATTCGGACGTCGACGCCTGTCTGCACACCTGCCTGCAACGGCATTGCCAGCAATTGGTCGCTGCCCCTTCGATAGACGAGAAGATAGCCGTCGGGCTTGCGCTGGACGGCCTGCTGCAACTGTTTTGCGCAGTCGGCGCGCGCCGGGCGCAGATCGCCACGGACGAGATCATCAGCCTGCCCGACATGCCGGCGATCGCTGCGGCCATCATGCCGCCGCAGGGACCGGCGGCCCTGGCGGCGCGTGCCCGGACGTTGCTGCCGGCCTTATCCAGCGCCATCCTGTTTGCGCCGGAAATGCCGCTCATGACCTTGCTCGTGGAAAAACTGCCCTTGCTGGAGCAGCGCCACGCGGCTGGCGACAGCACTCCGCCACGGCAACCGGCCCGCGACGCCGCGCTGCACTGGTCTGCCGTCAAGCCGTTCCGCTTCATCGAAGGACGCGGCATCCTCGACGATGACGCAAACTACCTGGGCTTTCTTTTTTACGTACTGGTCGACGTCGAAATCTCCGCAATGGAAATTTGTGCCTACATGCTCCTGGATAAC
>NZ_JBWBYV010000164.1:0-2250 GCF_056174685.1 Janthinobacterium sp. BHSEK | reverse complement strand
GCCCTGCCAATCTATGGTATCGCTCACACACGCAGCACGCCGGTGCGGTTGAATTCGCGCACGGCTGCCAAGCCAGCGCGTGCAATTGCGACATTCGGCACGCCGCGCAGGAAGGCCATAGTCTTGCCGACGCCATCACGCAGCACGCGCATTTCATCGCCGTTGACGCCGAAGGTGCCCGTGCGCTGGGCGCGCGCTTGAATCTCGGCAATCGCCTCGACCATCGCCTGGGCCACCGGCAGAATGGCATGGCCAGCTGGCGCAATGCGGCGCGCCATATCGGCGTTACTCAGCAGGTCGTAGACGTGTTGCTCCTGGAAGTGCCCCTTCCCCATCGCCTCGCTGGCCTGGAAGCCAGGCATTTCGAAGGCCACGTCTTGGCGCAGGCCCGCCGGCAGCACGGCCGGCTTCGGGATGTATCGCTTGCGGGGCTTCTTGTTCGCACCCATCAGAAATCCTCCGTTTTCCAACCGCCGCCCGCCTTCTTCGGCAGCGCCTGCACGGCGATGAATCGCAGCGGGTACATGTCGGCCGCGATCTTGATCTTCGCGCGTGCATCGTCTTGCCAATGCCCTTTCACTTCGTGCGCCTCCAGCGCGCCGTCGGCCAGCTGTACGGCAAAATCCGGCGTGTAAAAAGTGTTGTCCGCCAAGCGAAATTTCAGGCCCTCGAACTTGTACCAAGCCACCTCGCCGGCGGCCTTACGCTGCTCCAGCGTCCTGGCGTATGCCGCTTCGGTCTGGTTCATGGCGCCGACCTTGAGGCGGCCCAGCGCCTGCAAGCCACGGGCCATCATCGCGCTTTCTCCAGGCGATGCGTGACCGCCTTGACGATTGCTGCACGGGCCGCGGCGTCCCTGTCCGGATAGAGCCGGTACCACTCCAGGAAGCCGGCGGCATCGACGCCCGCCGACATCGGCATCAGCCGGATCTCGAACTGTGCGAGCAGCGGCGCGGCTGCAGCCCAGTCGCCCATCCAGTCGGGCACCAGCGCCTGTCCACGGCTTGCGGCCGCGCCCGGCCGCGGCGTGCCGACCAGGGCGCCGCCCACCTCGACAATGCTGGACCAGCCCAGCAGCTCGGCCAGGCGTTTGTTTGCTGCAATTTTGGTTTCTTGATTTTTCATTTGAAGCCTTTTAAGCCGTTTTTTTATGTGTACGTCACTTCGTAGCGACCATGGCCCTTGCGCAGTGCGGCGGTGCCTCTGGCAAATCCTGAGCGGCATTCGCAGCCGGGACGCGCGGGCGTTTCCCCCTGTGCGATTCCCAATCGAAGACCACCAGCCTGCCGCCGCCTTCTCGCAATCGGTCGAAGGCACGCTCGCCCAGGAACTGCTCCAGGCCGGCCGCGTCGAGGTTGCTAATGACGATGGTCGGGCGCGCCGCCTCATAGCGGCCGTTGATGATCTCGAACAGGATCAGCTTTTCCGTGTCGCTGCCGTGCTGCACGCCCACCTCGTCGAGGATCAGCAGATCCGGCTCGACCAAGTCGCGGATAGCCTGCGCCTCGGTGCGGCCGGCGCCCTTGGCGTAGGTTTCCTTGACGGAGCGCACCGCGCGCATCACCGACGTGAATACGGCTTGGCGGCCATGCCCCATGATGTGGTGGGCAATGCCCACGGCCAGGTGGGTCTTGCCGGTACCGACATCCCCGGCGAAGATCAAGCACGCGCCAGTGGCCCGTGCGTCTTCGAAGTTCTCGGCGTAACGGGTGGCCACCGCCAGCGCGCGCTCAGCGCCAGGGCAATCCGGCCGGTACGATTCAAGGCGGCGATCAGCAAAACGCTCGGGAATGGCAGCACGACCGAGCTTGGCGCTCCATTCGCGCGCCTTGAGCTCCAGGCGCCAGGCGGCGCGCTGCTCTGCCTCGCGCACCTGGTCCTCGACGTTCATGCAGCCAGGGCAGCCGGACCAGGCGCCGCGAATCAGCATGGCCGTGTACTCACCGTGCATCGGGCAGCGCTCGATCTGCGCGCTGGCGAAGCGCTTCTTTCCTTCAAAAGGTGCCATCTGCCCCAACGCCCTTGTGGTAATCCTGCTTGCCAAAGTTTCCATGGATGACGCCTTTCTGTGTTTGCGTTGCACCGACTGCCCAGTCGGCCTTGTAGTGCTCGCCCGGCCCGAAGAACGTGGCCGGCTGTTTCGTGAATTGCGGCTCGGTGCGCGATAGCAGGACGTAATTCGCGTAGCGCTGGACGCCAGCAAGGAGCGCTTCGGCCGGTACACCCTCCCTCCTGCGCGCAGCCCAGGCC
>NZ_JBWBYV010000163.1:0-834 GCF_056174685.1 Janthinobacterium sp. BHSEK | reverse complement strand
GTTTAACATCGAATTTCCTTATTTCAGGTTGAACGAATCCCGCACGCTCAAAAGGGAGCGCTGCAGGGCACAGCAAAAGAGGGGAATTACAGCGGCCGGGCTACGGCGGCGCGAGGATCGGGATAGTCATCAGCAGCCCGCAGTCAGGTCCAGGGCCAGCTGGCTGGTGGCCGCTGTGCGCGCATGCTGTGACATCGGGATGCGGATATCCGGCTTGGGCATGGCGGACAGCGAGAGGGTACGCAGCACTTCCAGGCCTGCCACGAAGGAGTGTCCACAGTCGGGGTTCTGGCACATGTAGGTGATTTCCTTGAACATCGCGGACATCGTGCGGCTCTTGACGGCGCGGACGGTGTATTCGCAATGCGGGCAGGGCAGGCCGATGACTCTCATTTGTTCTTTCTTTTCACTTGATACAGTGCACGGCCTCGGCCGCTCATCTTGCGAATCCCGATTCGTACGTTATCCTTAATTAACCACTCGATAGCCTGGTCGATGGTGTCCAAGCCCTGCTGTATTCGGACACGTTCAAACGTGTCTTGGTCTTCATCGCATGTTTCTACAGGTACGGAACGGTCGGGCATATTTTCGGCTGCTCAAAAGTTGCTGATTGGTGACTTCATTTAGGCAGCAATGCTGGGTAAGGTGACACTGTTGTCGTCGCCAAGCACTATTGCCGCCTGGCGAAGCGCGAGCTGCCGCAGAAACGGCGCCAATTCCTCGCCCTGATAATTGGCGATAGCGGCCAGGACGTCATACTCATATTCGTCAAGGCGTACCATGACACGGTTGTTGCGGACGCGTTTTGGATCGGGATACATGGGCCTGCTCCTG
>NZ_JBWBYV010000162.1:0-9476 GCF_056174685.1 Janthinobacterium sp. BHSEK | reverse complement strand
CGTGGATCCGTTCAACCTGCTACGGCGCGGCATACACTGGGAGTATTCCGATCGCGCCTTCCTGTTCGCGTGCCTGGGATGGAGATGAGCGGATGAGCGGAAAAGCGCCGCCGCTGGTCTTGCATGTCATGCATCATCTGGTCACCGGGGGCCTGGAAAATGGCGTGGTCAACCTGATCAACCATATGCCCGAATCGGCCTTCCGGCATGGCATCGTCTGCATCGAAGATTATTCGGACTTCCGCGACCGCATCGTTCGCCGCGACGTGGACGTCATTGCCCTGAAGCGCAGCCGCATCGGCGTGTGGGCGATGCGCCGCGAGATCTACAAGCTATGCCGCCTGCTCCAGCCAGCTATTCTGCATACACGTAACCAGTCCGCTCTCGATGCCCTGTTGCCGGCACGGCTGGCGGGCGTGCGCCATGCCGTCCATGGCGAGCACGGCTGGGATGTCGACAACTTGCGCGGCGACCAGTGGAAGCCGGCGCTGCTGCGCCAGCTGCATTCACCGTTGATCGACCGCTATGTCACGGTCTCGAAAAACCTGCGAAGCTACCTGACCGGGCGCGTGGGCATCGCTCCCGCGAGGATCAGCCAGATCTACAACGGCGTCGACACGACCCGCTTCACGCCCCGGGAAAACGGCCCCCGCTGCGCCATGCCCGCAGCTTACGCGCGCGGCGATGCGATCATCATAGGCACGGTCGGCCGCATGCAGCCCGTCAAGGATCAAGCCACCCTGCTGCGCGCCTTTGCCAGCCTGGCGCCGCTTCACGCCAGGGCGCGCCTCGTGATGGCCGGCAGCGGCCCGCTGTCGGCGGACCTGCGCGCATTGGCCGCCGCGCTAGGCGTCGGGGAGCGCGTGTGGTTTCCCGGCACCTTGCACGACGTCGCCGGGGCCTTGCGCAATTTTGACGTCTTCGTCCTGCCTTCCTTGTCGGAAGGGATCTCGAATACCTTGCTCGAGGCCATGGCCAGCGGCGTGCCGGCCCTCGCCACCAGCGTGGGCGGCAATCCCGAGCTGGTCCAGGAAGGGCTTACGGGCCGGCTGTTCCAGCCTGGCGACGTGCCCGCCCTGAGCCGGCTCCTGGACGACTACATGACGCAACCTGCCTTGCGCCTCGCGCACGGCGCCGCCGCGCGGCGCGCGGCCGTCGACCATTTCAGCCTGCCCGCCATGGTCGCTCATTACCAGTCGGTGTACCAGCGGTTGTGTCATTAGCGGGCGCCGAGAGTGGTCCATCTGCGCAAAAAACGTTCCTGCCCCCACCGCTATGTACGCAAACGTACGGACTGCGGCCGCCCAAGAGCACATGCTGCAGGCAGACCATCACTTCCCCTCCCGCCGCCAGCGCCCTGCGCGACACGGCAGTCGGGTCGCCTGGTCAGCTCTCCCCGCCACACCGCCATGCGAAACTCGCGCCCGACGCCGTCGAGCCGTTCCGTACATTACGGCTCACCGCCAAAGGATGCATCATGAAAACTACCCTGATATTGCTCGCGCTCGCCTCTACCCTCGCCCTGACCGCTTGCCAGCGCGAAGCGCCACCTGCGCCCACCGTCGTCCAAGTCGTTCCCGGCCCTGCCGGCGCGCCTGGTCCTGCCGGCGCCACCGGCGCCACGGGCGCTGAAGCCCCTGCCGGCGCGACCGGTGCCACCGGCGCCACTGGCCAGACCGGCGACAGCGGTGCCGCCGGCTACGATGGCGCCAAGGGCGCTACCGGCGCGCAAGGCAACGATGGCGCCAAGGGCGACGACGGTGCCAAGGGCAAGACGGGCGACACGGTGATTGTCGTTCCACAACGCTAATACCGTTAGCGCCGGTCATCACCGGCAACCTTGTTTCCCCACAACGCCAACCCCTGCGGTTGGCGTTGCTCCGTATGCGCTGTACCGCACAGTAACATCGGCCGCATCGGCCTATCCTGTTCTTATTCCACAGGGAGATATCGCATGCTGACGATCATACTGATGGTGGCCCTCCTGGGCTTGGCTTTACTGTTCGCGCCCGGCCCCGTGCGCCGCGCACTGATTACCCCGCACCTGCTGGCCCTGTTCAAACGCATCTTGCCAAGCATGTCCGGCACGGAACGCGACGCCCTCGAGGCGGGTACCACCTGGTGGGATGCGGATCTGTTTTCCGGCAAGCCCGACTGGACAAAATTGCTGGCGTATGGACGCGCTTCGCTCACCGTCGAGGAGCGCCACTTTCTCGACCACGACGTCGAGCGCCTGTGCGAACTGGTCGACGACTGGGAAACGCAGCAGCAACTCGACTTGCCACCGCAAGCCTGGGCCTACATGAAAAGCCAGGGTTTCCTCGGCATGATCATTCCCAAGCAGTACGGCGGCAAGCAGTTTTCCGCCTATATGCATTCGCAGGTGGTGATGAAACTGTCGAGCCGCTGCTCGGCGCTGGCCGTGACCGTGATGGTGCCCAATTCGCTGGGACCGGCCGAATTACTGTTGCACTACGGCACCGAGGAACAGAAAAACCATTACTTGCCGCGCCTGGCCGCCGGCACCGAGATTCCCTGCTTTGCCCTGACCAGCCCGTATGCGGGCTCCGACGCGGCCGCCATCCCCGACCTGGGCGTGGTGTGCATGGGCATGCATGAGGGGAGGCCTACCCTGGGTTTCCGCCTCAGCTGGAACAAGCGCTACATCACCCTGGCGCCCGTGGCGACCTTGCTGGGGCTGGCGTTCCAGACCAGCGATCCCGACCACTTGCTCTCCGACAACGATACGCCCGGCATCACCTGCGCCCTGATCCCCGCCAGCCACGACGGCGTGGTGATCGGCCGGCGCCACCATCCCTTGAACGCCGCGTTCCAGAACGGCCCCACGTCCGGCAACGATGTCTTCATCCCCATCGACTGGGTCATCGGCGGCCAGGCGCAAGTGGGCAAAGGCTGGCGCATGCTGATGGAATGCCTGGCGGCCGGACGCGCCATCTCTCTGCCCTCGTCCAGCGTGGGCATGGGCAAGATGGCCGTGCGCGGCACCGGCGCGTATGCGGCCGTGCGGCGCCAGTTCAACATGCCGATCGGCAAGTTCGAGGGGGTACAAGAAGCGCTGGCCCGCATGGGCGCCAACCTGTACCTGATGGACGCGGCCCGTACCCTGGCCGCGCACGCCGTCGACCTGGGCGAGAAGCCGGCCGTCATTTCCGCCATCGTCAAATACCACGTCACGGAGCGGGGCCGCGCGCTCGTCAACGACGGCATGGACATTCTTGGCGGCAAGGGCATCTGCGTGGGCCCGAACAATTTCCTCGCCAGCGCCTACCAGCAAATCCCCATCGCGATCACCGTCGAAGGCGCCAACATTCTCACGCGCAGCCTGATCATCTTCGGCCAGGGCGCCATCCGTGCGCATCCGTATGTACTCAGGGAAATGGCCGCCGTCGGCGAAAGCGACGGCCGCAAAGCCCTGCGCGATTTCGATGCGGCCTTCTTCGGCCACGTGGGCTTTGTGCTGGGCAACCTGGCCAGGGGACTGTGGTACGGACTGGGCGGTGCCCGCCTGGCGGCCGTGCCCGACGCCGGCGCACCCGCACTGGCGCCCTACTACCGCGCCCTGACACGGCTGTCGACGGCGTTTGCCGTCATGACGGATATGTCGATGTTCGTGCTCGGTGGCGAACTCAAGCGCCGCGAGCGGCTGTCCGCCAGATTGGGCGACGTGCTGGCGCAACTGTACCTGGCTTCGTCCGTACTGAAGCGCTACGAGGATGATGGCCGGCCCGAGGCCGACCTGCCCTACGTGCACTGGTCACTGCAGGATGCGCTGGTCCAGGCGCAGCAGGGCTTGACGGGCGTACTCGACAATTTCCCCGCGCGCATGCTGGCCGTGCTGCTGCGCACCTTGCTGTTCCCGTTCGGCCTGCCACACCGTCCGCCGTCCGACGAACTGGGCAGCGAGGTGGCGCTGGCCCTGCAAACGCCGGGCGCCGACCGCGAACGCCTGCTGGCCGACGGCCATGTCGCCAGCGACAGCAACGATCCCGTCGCCTGCGCCGAGCGGGCGCTGACCCTGCAGCCCGAGGTCCTGCACATCGAAAAACGCCTGAGGGACACGCCCGAAGGCGCGGCCCTGCGGCACCTGCCGCAAAGCCTGTCCGCCATGCAGCCGTGGCTGGCCGCAACCAAGGCGGCAGGCACCATCAGCTGCCAGGAGCACAACACCTTGCTGGAATATGCGCGCCTGGTCGACGGCTTGATCCAGGTCGACGATTTTCCCACCGATGCGGCACAGCCAAAACACTTGCCTGTGCACAGGGCCGATACCAGCAGCCGTGCAGCCTAAGCCAGATTGCGACCTATACTGAATGGAGCGGGCACGGTGCCCGCTCTTGGCAGAAAGGAGTTGATCATGACGCGCAAATTCATCGATTGCCGGGAGTTCCCAAGTGACACGCATTGCTCGGTTGCCATCTCGGCCGACAGCGAAGAAGAGCTATTGGGCATTGCTGTGGAACACGCAGTCTCGGTACACCATCACCACGACACGCCGGAGCTGCGCCAGCAGCTGCGTCAATTGTTCAAGGACGGCATGCCGCCCGAACACTTGCCCATGACGGGGCAGGCCGGCAGCAGCGGAGCCTCGCACGCACACTAGCCTGCCAGGGCTTGCGCCGGCCTCTGCAAGCGCAAGCCCAGCACGAGCGGCACCAGCGCCGCGTACACGACGATCACCGACAACCAGACGGCGCCGGGCCAGTACGCCCTGACGCCAAAGTAAATGCTGGAAAACACCAGCGGACACAGCACGGATGCCAGGCTCACGGACGAGGCCAACACGCCCTGGAACTGGCCTTGCCGGCCTTCATCAACCTGGCGCGTGGCCAGCGATTGCAGGGCCGGCGCGCCGATGCCGCCCAAGGCGAACACGGGCATGATGGCGAAAACCATCCAGCCGCGGCTGGCAAAGGCCATGACGACCAGCGCGACGCAGGCACAACCGACGCCAGTCAGGATGGTGGTGCGCTCGCCCAGCAGCTTCACGGCCGGGCCGGGCAAAAAAGCCTGGGCCAGCGCCTGGCACACGCCGAAGGCGCCCAGCGACAGGCCGATCCACAACCCGTTCCACTCGAACGCATCGTGGCCCCACAGCGCCCAGCACACGCCATACACTTCGCCGGCCGCGCTGAAGGTAAAGAAGATGGCGGTGATCGGCAGCAAGCTTTTCTGAGAAAACACCCAGCGCAGCGGGCGCAATGGATTCAATGCCGCCAGGTCGATTTTTTCGCGTGTCGGCGTTCGTGATTCGGGCAACGTCAACAACGCCAGCAGCAGGTTGCCGCCATTCAAGATGGCCGCCGCCATGAACGGCAGGCGCAATCCGTAATCGCCGAGCGCGCCACCGAGCACGGGGCCGATGATGAAACCGGCGCCGAACATGGCGTTGAGCAAGCCGAAACGACGCGCCCGCGTCGCTTCAGGGGAAATGTCGGTGATGTAGGCCGTGGCGAGGGAGACGTTGGCGCTCGTCAAGCCGGCGATGGCGCGCCCCAGCAGCAGCATCCACAGGTTGGGCGCAAACGCGAGAAACAGGTAATTGACGGCCGCGCCCGCCAGCGAAAGCAGCAGCACGGGCCGGCGTCCCAGGCGGTCGCTCAGCGCGCCCAGCACGGGCGCGAAAACCAACTGCATCAGCGCGTACAGGGCCGTCATGATGCCGATATACGGCGCCACGTTATCGGCATGCGTGACGTCGCGCAGCAGGGCGGGCAGGATGGGGAAGATCAGGCCGATGCCGATGGCGTCGAGCATGACGGTGGCAAAGATGACAGGCAGTGCTGTCGCCGGAACGGCTATTTTCATATACTCAATCTAAATATGTACTCAGTACATAAATAGTACGCCTGGCTTGGCCGCGCCATCAAGCCTTATCTGTACTCAGTACACTTCGTGTATGATCGCAGCAACATGACGATTCCTTCCGACCTCCGCTCCCGCAAACGCCTTGCCACCCGGCAAGCCATCTCGAATGCTGCCACGCGCTTGTTTTTCGTGCGCGGCTTCGAGCAGGTGACGGTGGACGAGATCGCGGCGGCTGCCAGCGTGGGACGCATGACGGTGTTCAACCACTTTCCCCGCAAGGAAGACATGTTCTTCGACCGCGAGGAAGAGGGACGCGAGCTGCTGCGCGCCGCCTTGCGCCAGCGCGATCCCATGGTGCCCCCGATCGTAACCCTGCGCCTGCTGGCGCACCGGCTGGTGGCCGAAGACAGTCCCTACGTCACGTTTTCCGCCGCCGGCCAGGGTTTTATCGCCACCATCGAGGCCAGCGAGACCCTGAAAGCGCGGGCGCGGGCCATCCGCGACGAACTGGCGCAAGTGGTGGCAACGGCGCTGACCGACAGCACGGGGCGCGACGCGCACGATCCCCAGGCCCGGCTGGCGGCCAGCCTGCTGCTGGCCACCTGGAGCACGGCCCTGATCGAAGCGCACCGTGCCTTCGCGCGGCACGGCGACGCGCAGCTGGCCAAGGCCCGCTTCCTGGCCTTGGTGGACCAGGGGCATGTCGGCCTGAAGGCGGCGTTGGCGGGCACGCCTTACGTCTGAACACCATGGCGCAGGATGTCAATCCCTTGACCCAAGGCAAGGCAATCTGGCGCCAGTCCGCCTACAATCGCCGGCTTTGCCCATCCCATGCGCCACGCTCCCGAACTCCTCCTGCCTGCCGGCTCCCTGGCCAAGATGCATGCCGCCTTCGACTATGGCGCCGACGCCGTCTACGCGGGCCAGCCGCGCTACAGCTTGCGCGTGCGCAATAACGATTTTTCGACCTTGCAAGCCTTGCAAGAAGGCATTGATGGCGCCCATGCGCGCGGCAAGCAGTTCTTTGTCGCGAGCAATATCTTCGCCCACAACGCCAAGCTGAAAACGTATTTGCGCGACATGGAACCGGTGATCGCCATGCGCCCGGACGCGCTGATCATGGCCGATCCGGGCCTGATCATGATGGTGCGCGACAAGTGGCCGGAGATTCCCGTGCACTTATCGGTGCAGGCGAATGCCGTCAACTGGGCCGACGTGAAGTTCTGGCACCGCATGGGGCTGACGCGCGTGATCCTGTCGCGCGAACTGTCGCTCGACGAGATCGAGGAAATCCGCCAGCGCTGCCCGGAAATGGAACTGGAAGTGTTCGTGCACGGCGCCCTGTGCATCGCCTATTCGGGCCGCTGCCTGCTGTCCGGCTATTTCAACCACCGCGATCCGAACCAGGGCACGTGCACGAATTCCTGCCGCTGGGATTACAAGGTCAAGAATGCGGCGGAAGACGCCAGCGGCGACCTGGGCGGCATGCAGGTGGTGCCGCTGGAATTTCACCAGGCGCTGGCCGAAGCCGACAACAATGCCTTTTCCGCCCTGCACCAGCAGCCGCGCCACCCGCTGGCGGACCAGCCATACTTCATCGAAGAAGCGCAGCGCCCGGGCCAGCTGATGCCGATACTCGAAGACGAGCACGGCACCTACATCATGAACTCGAAGGACTTGCGCGCCGTCGAGCATATCGAGCGCCTGGTCAAGATCGGCGTCGATTCGCTGAAGGTGGAAGGCCGCACCAAGTCGCTGTACTACGCGGCGCGCACGGCGCAGGTCTACCGCCAGGCCATCGACGATGCTGTGGCGGGCCGCCCCTTCGACATCAGCCTCTTGGGCCAGCTGCAAGGCCTGGCCAACCGCGGCTACACGGATGGTTTTTACCAGCGCCATCACACGCAGACGCACCAGAACTACATGCGCGGCGCGTCCGAGGCGGACCGCAGCCAGTACGTAGGCGACGTGCTGGACGTGGCCGACGGCTGGGCCAGGGTGGAAGTGAAAAACCGCTTCGCCGTGGGCGACCGCATCGAAGCCCTGCACCCGGGCGGCAACCGCGACTTCACCATCGCCCGCATGCTGGCCGACGATGGCAGCGAGATCCAGGTGGCCCCCGGCAGCGGCCACTTCGTGCGCATCGAACTCGACGGGGCGCTGAATAAAGCCTTGCTGGCCCGCTATTTGTAACCGCCAGTCTGCCGCGCGCGGTGGCGAGCAGTTTCCAAGTGTTTGATTTGACAAGAAAAATTCCAGCCAACACTGCCTAAATAATTTGTTTAGGCTTCAACATTGCTATACGATACGGCCACCCTGCGCCCGGGGGCCTGATCGGCATCCCGGGTGTCCCTGACACGTTCACCGGAATCCCCGATGCCACCTGCCACCTCTGCCCTGATCACCAATGACGCCGTCGTCCTCGGCCTGCTCGCCATGACCCTGGGGGGCGTCTTCTGGACCGCCTCCCGTGCCGACGGCTTCTGGAAAAAGTTTTATACGTATATCCCGTCGCTGCTGATGTGCTATCTGATTCCGGCGCTGCTCAACACGTTTGGCATCATCGACGGCAACGCTTCCGGCCTGTACGCCGTGGCGCGCGACTATCTGCTGCCCAGCGCGCTGGTCCTGCTGTGCGTGGCCATCGATTTCGGCGGCATCCTCCGCCTCGGCCCCAAGGCCATCATCATGTTTCTCACAGGAACACTCGGCGTCATGCTGGGCGCCCTCGTCTCGTTCGAGGCGCTGCGTTTGATCCACCCGGAAACGGTGGCGGGCGACACCTGGCGCGGCATGACCACCGTCGCCGGTTCGTGGATAGGCGGCGGCGCCAACCAGGCGGCCATGAAGGAAGTGTTTGAAGTGGACGCCACCCTGTTCGGCCAGTTCGTCGCCGTCGACGTGCTGGTGGCCAACGTGTGGACGGCCGTGCTGCTGTTCCTGGCCGGCCGCGCGGGCGCCTTCGACCGCTGGACGGGTGCCGATTTGTCCGCCATCAATGCGCTCAAGGACAGCATCGAAAGCTACCGCGCCCAGCACGCGCGCGTGGCCAATCTGACCGACATCATGATCATCCTCGGCGTGGGCCTGGGCGTGACGGGCCTGTCGCACTTCCTGGCCGGCCCCATCATCAGCTGGATCACCACCCTGCCCGCCGCCTGGCGCTTGCAGGATTACAGCCTGACGTCGAACTTCTTCTGGATCGTCGTGCTCGCCACCACCTTCGGCCTGCTGCTGAGCTTTACCCGGGCGCGCAGCCTGGAAGGCGCGGGCGCCTCGACCATCGGCTCGGCCATGCTGTACGTGCTGGTGGCCACCATCGGCATGCACATGGACTTGAAAGCCCTGTTCGACAAGCCTTTCCTGTTCCTGCTGGGCCTGATCTGGATCGCCGTGCACGGCGGCCTGATGCTGCTCGTCGCCAAGCTGATCCGCGCGCCCCTGTTCTTCATGGCCGTCGGTTCGCAGGCGAACATCGGCGGCGCCGCCTCGGCCCCCGTCATCGCCAGCGCCTTCCACCCGGCCCTGGCCCCCGTGGGCGTCCTGCTGGCCGTGCTCGGCTACGCGCTGGGCACCTACGGCGCCTACATCACGGGGCTGATCTTGCGCGGCATGGCGGGGTGATCCACGCGGCAATGGCGGCAACGCCA
>NZ_JBWBYV010000161.1:0-1088 GCF_056174685.1 Janthinobacterium sp. BHSEK | reverse complement strand
GCCCTATATCGTGCAACTACGCGCCCTGCCCATCGCCGCCTACACGGGCGGCATCGCTGGCCTGCCCGCCACCAAGCCCGCCGCCGGTGAACGGCTCGATCTCGACAGCAGCAATGCCCAGCAATACTCCGCCTACCTGGAGGAGAAGCTGCACGCCGTGCAGGCCCTTGTCGCCGATGCACCCGTGCATTACCAGTACAAGACTACGCTCAGCGGCTTTAGCACCATGTTGACGGCCGCCGAAGTGCGCCGGCTGAAGGCCAGCGGCGAAGTATCCAGCGTCACGCCCGATCAGCCGCAAGCCATCCAGACCTTCAACACGCCTACCACCCTTGGCCTGAACGATAACAGTGGGCTGTGGCGCGCGGTGGGAGGGAAGCAGCATGCCGGCGAAGACGTCATCATCGGCGTCATCGATTCGGGTGTCTGGCCGGAAAATCCCGCCTATGCCGACCGCGTCGATGCCAATGGCACGCCCACTTTTGACCCGGCCGCCAGCCTGGCCTATACTGCGCCGCCGGCCAGGTGGAAAGGCACTTGCCAGACCGGCGAAGGTTTTACTACCAAAGAGTGCAACAATAAGCTCATCGGCGCGCGCTACTTCGACGCTGCTTTTCTGGGTCAAAACTACATCCGCCATGTCAGCGAATTCCATTCGCCGCGCGACTCGATCGCCGCACCGTTCGGCCAGGGTGGCCATGGCACGCACGTCTCGGCAACCGCCGCCGGCAATGGCTATGCAGGCGTTTCCGGCATGGCGCCACGCGCCAGACTGGCGGCCTACAAGGTATGCTGGACTTATCAGCGTCCGTCCGGCAATTCCGACGGTGCTTGTATGGGTGCGGACTCGGCGGCTGCCGTGGAGCAGGCGGTGCTTGATGGCGTCGATGTGCTCAATTTTTCCATCTCCGGCGGCGGTACTATAGATGATGTGGTGGCGAAGGCTTTCCGAAATGCCGCCAATGCAGGCGTCTTTGTAGCGGCGGCGGGAGGCAATGAGGGGCCATCCAATCTGGTACAGCACGTCAGCCCATGGGTGACTACGGTGGCTGCCACCACGCATAGCCATGGAGCTCCTAGCGATACTC
>NZ_JBWBYV010000160.1:0-2045 GCF_056174685.1 Janthinobacterium sp. BHSEK | reverse complement strand
GGCCTTACCCTGGTTGGCGAAATCCGAGCCGAAAATCAAGCCTTTTTCCTTGACGGCCTTGCGATGCGCGTCGATCTGTTCGAGCACGTCGCGCGGGTTGGCGCCGCGCTTGCGCATCACTTCGACTTCGCTGGCAAATCCGTCTTGCACCAGGGAATGCCAGGCAAGAGCCTCTTTCAGCGGGTCGATCCAAGGCATCGACTGGCCGACAAACAGCGCATCGTCAGCGCTGGCCGGGTCAACGTCCTTGGGCATGGGCACGGCGCCGGACAAGTGAGCGATCTGCACGAAGTCCTGCCACACAGGCTGCACCAGCTGGCCGACGAATTCATCCGTCAGCACGGCGTAGTTGATCCATTGCTCCACCAGCTCCTGGCGCTGGGCCGAGTACGTGCCGTTGTAATCGCGCGCCAGGCTGGAATAGCTGGCGCCGACGCCAGCGGCAACTGCGCGCAGCTGCCCTTGGCGGAACGTGATCAAATTCGGGTTGGGCCGGTTCGAGTCGATCATGCCGATCTCTTCGCCAACGGCCAGGCTATCGATGATCATGCCCGGCGCCATGCCAATCTCGCGCGCAGCGGCCGGCGCCCGAGCACCGTTCTCGTCAGGCTGCCCGTATAAGTCGGGGGAACCGCGCTTGACGTAAGCCGTGAGGCTGGCGGCCACTTTGGCAGCGATGCGTTCGGACTCTTCGTAATCCTTGATATCTTCCAGGCGCGTGATCACGCTGGCGAATTCGGACACGCCGCGCATCTGGCCGATTCGATCGACGAACGCCAGATGGTGCATACGCGCCACTTCGATGCGCTTGACTTCGTAGCCACGCTTGGACCAGGTGCCGGCGCCGGGAAATTCCTTGTACGCCCAGTACGCCAGCGGCCGGCCCCAGGCATTGCGCTCGATGCCCTGATAGATATTGCGTGCCTCGTCCTGGTAGTCCATAGGGATCAAGTCGGCCTCCATCATCTCCAGCGAGTAGGGAACGCGCGTACCATGATCCAGGCCGGCAACAGGGCCGATGAGGCGTTGGGTGAATACCTCGCCATCGCGCAGCCAGGTCTTTGCCAGCATGCGCTGCACCTTGGCCCAATGATGCCGATGCGTCACTTCAGGGATCAGGCACCAGTCGCGGTAGGCGTCGCGCAGCTGCTTGGCGTACTCATCATGGATGGTGCCGTCACGGCGCCGCGGTTGCGGCTCGATGCCGATGCCGGTCGGGCCGATGATGTTATTGACCAGGGTGCGCAGGGCGCCGCGGGCGATATCGTGGTTTTGTTCCAGGTTTCGCGCCAGCGTTCGCAGCGTCACCGCACCCTGCTTGACCTGGGTATCGGGTGAGCCGGTATCTTTGGCGTGCTTGCGAAGGCGCGAAGGCTTGGCCGCCTCGTACTGGTTCAGGACGCGCCGGGCAGCCAGGCGTTTGATGCCCGCATTCGGTGCGAAGAAGGAAATAAGCTGGTCGACAACGTTCATCGACACTGTGCTGGCGGCGGCCATTATTGATTACCAAAGCGGGCGAGCGCGAAACTCAGGCCGCCAATTCCGGGGGCACCGCTGGCAGCAGCGGCTTCGCGGCTTACAGCCTGCTGCCATTCCTTGCGGCCGGTAATTACCGAGCCAAGATCTTCCATGCGAAGGGTGCGGTCGCCCAGCTTGACTTCCTTACCTTCCAGGATGGCAGTCTCGGCAGCGAGATATTTGGCGAGCATGTCGGTTGCAATGGTCATCGGGCGATCCTTGTGGTTGATCGCTCGACATTACGGATATGGCTGTCTCATTTCTACGGAAAAATGAGACTATATTTTTCAGCCACTCTTGATGATCTTGTAAAACTGGCCGCGCGAGATCTGAAATTCAGCCTGCAGTTCGCGCCGGTTGCGCAGGTTGTAGCGGGTGCGGATGGCCAGCGCGCGCGCTTCCTGGTCGACGCTGCTCTTTTTGATGTAAACCTCTTGCCCACCCCAGGTGCTGCGCATGGCGTCTTCGATATCGCGCACCTGGTCCACCGTAAGCAGTTCGCCGCCCAGCGCCGCGCGCACTGCAGT
>NZ_JBWBYV010000159.1:0-1457 GCF_056174685.1 Janthinobacterium sp. BHSEK | reverse complement strand
GGCAAAGTAACAGAGATTAAACTGAAGAGTTTGATCCTGGCTCAGATTGAACGCTGGCGGCATGCCTTACACATGCAAGTCGAACGGCAGCACGGAGCTTGCTCTGGTGGCGAGTGGCGAACGGGTGAGTAATATATCGGAACGTACCCTGGAGTGGGGGATAACGTAGCGAAAGTTACGCTAATACCGCATACGATCTACGGATGAAAGTGGGGGATCGCAAGACCTCATGCTCGTGGAGCGGCCGATATCTGATTAGCTAGTTGGTAGGGTAAAAGCCTACCAAGGCATCGATCAGTAGCTGGTCTGAGAGGACGACCAGCCACACTGGAACTGAGACACGGTCCAGACTCCTACGGGAGGCAGCAGTGGGGAATTTTGGACAATGGGCGAAAGCCTGATCCAGCAATGCCGCGTGAGTGAAGAAGGCCTTCGGGTTGTAAAGCTCTTTTGTCAGGGAAGAAACGGTGAGGGCTAATATCCCTTGCTAATGACGGTACCTGAAGAATAAGCACCGGCTAACTACGTGCCAGCAGCCGCGGTAATACGTAGGGTGCAAGCGTTAATCGGAATTACTGGGCGTAAAGCGTGCGCAGGCGGTTTTGTAAGTCTGATGTGAAATCCCCGGGCTCAACCTGGGAATTGCATTGGAGACTGCAAGGCTAGAATCTGGCAGAGGGGGGTAGAATTCCACGTGTAGCAGTGAAATGCGTAGATATGTGGAGGAACACCGATGGCGAAGGCAGCCCCCTGGGTCAAGATTGACGCTCATGCACGAAAGCGTGGGGAGCAAACAGGATTAGATACCCTGGTAGTCCACGCCCTAAACGATGTCTACTAGTTGTCGGGTCTTAATTGACTTGGTAACGCAGCTAACGCGTGAAGTAGACCGCCTGGGGAGTACGGTCGCAAGATTAAAACTCAAAGGAATTGACGGGGACCCGCACAAGCGGTGGATGATGTGGATTAATTCGATGCAACGCGAAAAACCTTACCTACCCTTGACATGGCTGGAATCCCCGAGAGATTGGGGAGTGCTCGAAAGAGAACCAGTACACAGGTGCTGCATGGCTGTCGTCAGCTCGTGTCGTGAGATGTTGGGTTAAGTCCCGCAACGAGCGCAACCCTTGTCATTAGTTGCTACGAAAGGGCACTCTAATGAGACTGCCGGTGACAAACCGGAGGAAGGTGGGGATGACGTCAAGTCCTCATGGCCCTTATGGGTAGGGCTTCACACGTCATACAATGGTACATACAGAGCGCCGCCAACCCGCGAGGGGGAGCTAATCGCAGAAAGTGTATCGTAGTCCGGATTGTAGTCTGCAACTCGACTGCATGAAGTTGGAATCGCTAGTAATCGCGGATCAGCATGTCGCGGTGAATACGTTCCCGGGTCTTGTACACACCGCCCGTCACACCATGGGAGCGGGTTTTACCAGAAGTAGGTAGCTTAACCG
>NZ_JBWBYV010000158.1:0-454 GCF_056174685.1 Janthinobacterium sp. BHSEK | reverse complement strand
CCATTCGTGCAGGTCGGAACTTACCCGACAAGGAATTTCGCTACCTTAGGACCGTTATAGTTACGGCCGCCGTTTACTGGGACTTCAATCAAGAGCTTGCACCCCATCATTTAATCTTCCAGCACCGGGCAGGCGTCACACCCTATACGTCCACTTTCGTGTTTGCAGAGTGCTGTGTTTTTATTAAACAGTCGCAGCCACCAGTTTATTGCAACCCTTTCACCCTCATGGAGTAAACCAATCAAGCTACCGGGGCGTACCTTTTCCCGAAGTTACGGTACCAATTTGCCGAGTTCCTTCTCCCGAGTTCTCTCAAGCGCCTTAGAATACTCATCTCGCCCACCTGTGTCGGTTTGCGGTACGGTCTCGTATGACTGAAGCTTAGAGGCTTTTCTTGGAACCACTTCCGATTGCTTCGTGAATAAATTCACTCGTCCCATCCCCTTGAATTCCG
>NZ_JBWBYV010000157.1:0-451 GCF_056174685.1 Janthinobacterium sp. BHSEK | reverse complement strand
CCTTTCACCCTCATGGAGTAAACCATTCAAGCTACCGGGGCGTACCTTTTCCCGAAGTTACGGTACCAATTTGCCGAGTTCCTTCTCCCGAGTTCTCTCAAGCGCCTTAGAATACTCATCTCGCCCACCTGTGTCGGTTTGCGGTACGGTCTCGTATGACTGAAGCTTAGAGGCTTTTCTTGGAACCACTTCCGATTGCTTCGTGAATAAATTCACTCGTCCCATCCCCTTGAATTCCGCGCCCGGATTTGCCTAAGCGCCTTCTATGAGACAGAAACTGACTATTCCAACAGTCAGACAACCTTCCGCGATCCGTCCCCCCATCGCATCATACGACGGTGCAGGAATATTAACCTGCTTCCCATCAGCTACGCATCTCTGCCTCGCCTTAGGGGCCGACTCACCCTGCTCCGATGAACGTTGAACAGGAAACCTTGGGCTTACGGCGTGG
>NZ_JBWBYV010000156.1:0-2568 GCF_056174685.1 Janthinobacterium sp. BHSEK | reverse complement strand
CAGGGCGTGAGCAGGATCAATTTTCATGTTGTAAGCGTAGCTTGACCGCGTAGCAAGAACAACCACCAAGAAGAAGGAAATGTTGTGAAAATTAAAAAATCGTACCTTGCCATGATCAGGGCATTTCCCGGCGGTTGGGATGCCATCGCCGCCGCGCTGGGCATGAGCCGCAACGGCCTGGAGAACCGCGTCTATGAACGCAAGGGGCAGGGCGTTGCTGTCGACACGGCCCTGCAGCTGCAGGCATTCTCTGGCACCACGCTGTTTGCCGAGGCGGTGGCCGCATCGAGCGGCGGCGCATTCGTCAAATTGCCGGCGGATCTGTCCGACGGCAATGAGGTGCTGGCCAAGAAGTTCCGCGACATTTACGTCCGCCTGGGCACCTTCGCCGCCCACTTCGAAGAGGCGACTGCAGACGAGGTGATCGATGCGCGTGAGCGTGCCTACCTCGATGCCGATATGGACGGCCTGCAGCGCGCACTGTCCGAACTGATGGCGCTGACCATCCGCGTGTACTGTGAGGCTGATGGTGGCCAGGCCGGTGCGGCATGAGCATCTACCGTGTTCCACGCGCCGGCACGCGCCCCGATATCGCCGTACGAAAACTGCTCCAGCTGGGCGGCCGCGCCGATTTGAATGACTGGATGCACGCGATCGGCTGGAGCGGTACCATCACCTCGTTCGAGCGCGACATCGTCAACTCGCTGACGCGCTGCCACGTGGTGCGCATCGAGGCGGGCCAGTACGCGGTGACGCAGCGCGGCCGCGATTACGCTGCGCCGGCTGTCGGCGCCGTGACGTCGACGGCCGGGCAGGTTGCCGGGGGCCGCTATGAGCAAGAAAAGCGACCGCTGTCGGTCGCCAACATGGCGCGCCCGTCGATGGCCAGGCCTGGCTCATTTGACTATGCATCGATTCCCTCCCGCATGGGCGACCAGCGCGTGCCGCATGGCCTGGCTATGCCTGGGGTGACGGGAGTCGCCTTCAGTGAGTGATGTAGCCCAAGTAATTGCTCAAATGGCGGAGTACGATATGCCGCCGCTTCCCACCAATCACCCCGTATTAGATGGCAAGTTTCACCGTTTTGGCCCGAAGAAAAAAGGCTGGTACATCCTGCGCAAGCTGGTGCTCAAGACTGGCCGCAGTGTCGTAACCGGCGCCTTCGGCTTCCATCAGGGCGACAACCGTAATACCGTGCCTGTCACCGTCAACGCCGAGGCGCTGACGGACGACGAGCGCGCGGAATATACGACCAAACTGCGCGAGACCGAGCAGCGCGAGGCTGATAAAAAGCAGCGCGAAGCGCAGCTGGCCGCCAACCGTGCGCGCGATCAGTGGATGAAGGCCGCAGGCAACGCCGTGCAACATCCTTACCTGGACCGCAAGCAGGTTACTGGCGAGGGTGTGCGCGTCGATCGCGCCGGATCATTGCTGATCCCGCTGCAGCGTGCCGGCCAGCTGGTTGGTCTGCAGAAGATCGACCAAGCGGGCGAGAAGCGCTACAACGCCGGCATGGACAAGCCAGGCGCGTACCACATGCTTGGCCGGCCGCTTGATGCGCCTGTGATCGCGGTTGGCGAGGGTTACGCCACGTGTGCGAGTGCGCGTGCGGCCGCAGCGCTGGCCGGCGTCGACCTGCCTGTGGCCGTGGCTTTTGACGCCGGCTCTCTGGCGTCCGTGGCTACCGCTTTGCGCGAGGCGTTCCCGCAGGCGCATTTGCTTTTTCTTGTGGACGATGATGACCAGGTGGTCGAGCGTTTCATCGAGCGCTTGCGCGAGGACTACCAGGTACTGGCCGCCGTGCCGATCGACGGCGCTTCGCATGTAGTGCTGGCCGATGACGGCGTAGACGTCGACGTGACCGCCTGGTGGCGCACAGACGCGGCCGGCGTGCCGTATATCGAGGCGGACGTGCGCACTGGCCGCCGGCAACAGCGCTACACGTTCAAGAACGCCGGCGTGGCCAGCTGCTCGGCGCTGTGCCGCAAGATGCAGCGCACGTCGATGGTCATGCCGGCGTTTGCCGACAGGGCAGGGCGCAAGCTGAGCGATTTCAATGACCTGCAGATTGAGGAGGGGCTTGAGGCGGTAGCGGCGCTGATCGGGGTTGCCATCCTTGCTGCGCAGCAGCCTAAATCTGCCGTTCCTGTTCCTCCCGCCGCGCCAGCGGCCAATTCAATGGTTCCGCCTGCAGCTGCTCCGGTAGCCGGCGGCGTCTCCCCCGTTCCCCCTGCTGCGCAGCAGCCAGATTCTGGTTTTCCCGACGCCGGCGTGATCGCGCCAGTGCTTGATCTCGGGGTGTTGTTCCTGGAAGGCGTGACGGACGAATCCCCCCCTCCCCCTGGTGCGGAGCAGCCAGCCCGCAGGAGCGCTGTCGACGCAGAGGCGGACGATAGCGAGGCGCGTCTGGCCGCCACGTTGGAAGCGGGGTACGCCGACGGATCGCTGCCTGAGCCTCCTGACGAGGGCGGCTCCGCTTCCGCGCCGGGGGCGGGGGGTGACGGCAAGCAGGCGAAGGACAAACCGAAAAAAGTGTACGGTGCTGACCACTGGAATCAGGTCGAGTAC
>NZ_JBWBYV010000155.1:0-266 GCF_056174685.1 Janthinobacterium sp. BHSEK | reverse complement strand
TAGAAGGCACTTAGGCAAATCCGGGTGCGGAATTCAAGGGGATGGGACGAGTGAATTTATTCACGAAGCAATCGGAAGTGGTTCCAAGAAAAGCCTCTAAGCTTCAGTCATACGAGACCGTACCGCAAACCGACACAGGTGGGCGAGATGAGTATTCTAAGGCGCTTGAGAGAACTCGGGAGAAGGAACTCGGCAAATTGGTACCGTAACTTCGGGAAAAGGTACGCCCCGGTAGCTTGAATGGTTTACTCCATGAGGGTGAAAGG
>NZ_JBWBYV010000154.1:0-500 GCF_056174685.1 Janthinobacterium sp. BHSEK | reverse complement strand
AGAAGTGCGAATGCTGACATGAGTAGCGATAATGGGGGTGAAAAGCCTCCACGCCGTAAGCCCAAGGTTTCCTGTTCAACGTTCATCGGAGCAGGGTGAGTCGGCCCCTAAGGCGAGGCAGAGATGCGTAGCTGATGGGAAGCAGGTTAATATTCCTGCACCGTCGTATGATGCGATGGGGGGACGGATCGCGGAAGGTTGTCTGACTGTTGGAATAGTCAGTTTCTGTCTCATAGAAGGTACTTAGGCAAATCCGGGTACGGAATTCAAGGGGATGGGACGAGTGAATTTATTCACGAAGCAATCGGAAGTGGTTCCAAGAAAAGCCTCTAAGCTTCAGTCATACGAGACCGTACCGCAAACCGACACAGGTGGGCGAGATGAGTATTCTAAGGCGCTTGAGAGAACTCGGGAGAAGGAACTCGGCAAATTGGTACCGTAACTTCGGGAAAAGGTACGCCCCGGTAGCTTGATTGGTTTACTCCATGAGGGTGAAAGGG
>NZ_JBWBYV010000153.1:0-5175 GCF_056174685.1 Janthinobacterium sp. BHSEK | reverse complement strand
GGCTCACCTCAAGAATGACCCTGGCAAAAAAAAGCGCGCACAGGCCGCTGGCCATCCATGTCGCCATGCGGATATTGAAGAAAAATTGAATCGACCCCGCAATCAAAAACACGACGACGAACATAATCGGCATTAACTTCTTGGTGTCGATAAAAAGCAGGATCGGTATGAAGATCAGCAAACCGGCCAGCATGGCTGTCAACTGGATAGCTCCTAGCGCAATCACCATGCCAAGCAGTAGTGCCGTCGCAAGGCCGCCAAGCACCAGCATGGCGGCGGTCAATCCAGTGATACCCGTCCTTGCATTGCCGGGCTTGCTGCGTGCGGCGCGCGAAGATCCGCCATTCCATCGCAGTTTCTGGGACAAAAAACTCATATGTATTCCATGCGCGGCGCGGACGCCGGGCTCAATAAGGTGAAACGCCGACAGCGTAGCGCTTAGTGCGAAGTGCCGGCAAAGTGGCCGCGCAGATCGGCCGGCATCGCCTGCAATAGCTGATCGACAAAGGCCTGCTGCAATCGATAGCCTTGTTCCGTATCGCTATTGATATTCGAGACACGCATCAAGGTGGCATCGGGGATCAAGCCGCGCACCGCGTAGGCCAGCTTGACCTTCTTGACTTCCCAGGAATTCGGCACCGCCTTGTCGCCCACGACAACCCAATAGGTAATCGGTTCGATGCGATTATTCAAGGTTGCAACCGTGCGGGAGACCGGGATAGCGCCGGCCATCGTCGGCAAGGAAACCTGATTGGTCTGCCCCACAGCGAAGCCCTGCCCGCCGTAACAACCTTCCGGGAAATGCACGGACAGATTGTCGCGCTGATCGGTACCGTAGGCGATCGACAGCATGATGCGTTCGCCCTGCCCGTTCACATAGGTGCGCGACAGGGTTTCGGCATATATCTTGTTGAGTTCCGCCACCGTGGTGGGATTGACGACGGCAGCGACCTGGCTCGCATCTTCCTGCCAATCGCCAAACTTGGTAGGAATCACCGTACTGAGGACGATTTGCGGACGCGTGTCGGCCAGACGCACCGTTGGCGTAACCGCCTTGGTGCACAGGGCGCCGGCCAGCATCAGGGTGCCGATGGTCAGGCTGGTGATGGTGCTTTTTTTCATGATGCCGCCTTTCGGGCATGCCACACGCGTGCCAGCCATTGCAGAAGGGAATCCAGGCTGAGGATCAGTATCAGGGCGCTGACAAACAGCACCATCCCGGCGAAGCCATGCAGGAAGCCCTGCCCGGCCGCATCACCGAAGTAATACGTAATCAAGGTCAGTGCCACGACACGCATCACATTGGCGGTGAATGAAATGGGAATGATCAGGATCGCCAGACCGATGTTACGGATGGCGGAAGTATGGCGCACCAGGTTCAGATAAAACAGGCCCAGCGCCTCCAGGGTCAGCAAGGTTTGCAAACCGGCGCAGGCATCGGCCACCAGCAGCTGGTATTGGCCAATTTGAAGAATGACGCCGGTGCGCGCGATCGGGTAGCCAAGCCAGTACAAGATATGCTCGCAGACATACGATACGGCCATTTTCATGGGCAGGGTCAGCGCACTGACCACCGCACTGGGCAGCGGTATCATGAAGAGCATAAAAAAGAACGGAAACCAGGCGACGAGCAGTGAGCGCATGCCCAATTTCAGCACCAGAATCGCTGCCACGATCAGCACGAAAGAACCGATCTCGAAAGCGAGTATCTGCTGCGAACGGCCAGCGATATACAGCAGCAAGCCGACGGTCAACATCAGCCAACCCGACAGCGGTGCCCGATTGTATTGCGCAACGGCCAGGATCTGTTCGCGCTGACGCCACAGCAGCCAGATGGACAGCGCGAGGATAATGGGGCCGTGCGCCTGCTCTTCAGTGGCCCAGACACCAGTAAACAGGGTATAAAACGAGGGGAGATACAGCACTGCGAAGCCGATGACGATGGGCAGCCATTCCAGCAGCTGATCGCGCCGTTGCAGGGCTGGTGCCAAGCTCATCCGAGTGCTCGTATTCATCAGAAATCTACCAGGACCGAGCCGACCACTTGCGCGCCGCTGTGCAGCATCTGTTCCGTCATGGCATTGATGTCGGCGACCGGCGTGTGGTTCTTGCGCGCCACCAGCAGGACTCCGCCCGTGCGTGCCGCCAGCGCCAGGGCATCGGATCCCAGCGAAAATGCCGCCGAATCGTACAGCACGACGTCATAGGAAGACTCGAGTTCCGTGCGCAAGGCGGAAAACGCGGGACGACTCAGCAGTTCCTGCGGATTTGGCGGCAGGGTACCGGCCCCCAGCACGGACAGGTCGACGAACGATTCGATGCGCGTGATCACATCGCGCTCGGCACGGCCAGCCAGGATATCCGACAAGCCCTGGCGCGCATCAAGACCGAACACTTCATGCTGGCTGGGATTGCGCAGATTGGCGTCAACCAGCAGAGTCTGTTCGCCCAGCTGGGAAAACACCACGGCCAGGTTGGCGGCAAACAGGCTCGCCCCGTCGCCATCGTTGACACCGACCACGACCAGCGATTTACGGCCCAGGGCCATCCAGCGCAACATTAACTGGCTACGGATGGCACGCAGGGTTTCCACTTGCGGACTGAACGGTTGATAAGCGGCGATCAGCTTGTCCGAATACTTGCCCTCGCCCTGCTGCAGATAGGGATAGTCGAACTGCCGTGCCAGAACTTGCTGGATATCGGCCTCAGTCACCAGTCCCAGGCGCTGCGCCGCCTCGCCAAAACGGATGCCCAGTTCTTTCTGCATGCGCAGGACGCGCTCGGCACTCTCCGGCGTAATCTTGCCAGAAGCAAGCAAAAGGCTACCGATGCTGGAATCGGCCGTCCGTGGCACGGCGGAGACGAGCGGTTGCAATGCTGGATTCATATTATTTCCAATACTTAATTAAGACGCAAGCTGCGAGGCAACAACGATTTGAAGCGGTTCAGGCGGGGACGGGTCGGCGCGCTCCAGTCGATCGAGCCGAGCACCGGCAACTGCAACAAATCGCTCAAATCGGCTTCGGAACGTACGCGACGGTCCAGCATTTCGGCCAGCAAGGAAAAGCCCACGCCCAGCAAACTCCCCAAAAACAGTGCCAGCAAGGTATTCAACAGTACTTTCGGACCGGCCGGCTTGATCGGCGCCACGGCAGGATTGAGCAGGGAGATATCCGATTGCTCCGATTGCCCCTCGATACGGGTTTGCGAGAAACGCTGCGAGGCGATATCGAAGGCGCGCTGTGCGCTCTCGACATCCTTTTGCATGACGCCCATTTCGTCGCGGGTGCGGTTCAATTCCAGGACTTTATCCTTTTGCGCCGCCAGCGCCGCACGCACGGCGCCTTCGCGCTGCTGCAGGATGCCGGCGTTTTTGCTGACCGAACTGGACGTCACGCGCGTGCCGTCCGCCAGTTCGCGGCGCATGCGCTCGACTTCCGCGTTCAGGCTTTCATATTGCGGATGATTGCGTCCCAGGCGCTGCGCCATCTCGGCCAGCTTGGACTCAGCCGTTGCCAGGCTCAGCTTCAGATTCTGCACCAACGGGTTCGACGCCACGTCCGGCGACTCGAAGCCGGCATTGCCTTCGGCCATGCGCTGGCGCGACGAGGCTTCCATCGCCTGGCCTTGCGCGGCCACGAGCTGCGCCGACAGGTCATTCAAGCGATTCGATTCGACGTCAAGACGGTTATCGACGCTGACGATGCCATGCTCCTGCTGATACTTCGACAGGCGGCTTTGCGCCACTTCGAGATTGTCACGCAACAGCTTCGTTTGCTCATTGAAATACACGGCCACCTTTTTCAGGGGATCGACTTTCAACTGGATACTGGTTTTCTGGTATTCATCGGCAAAGGCATTCGCAATGGCGGCAACAAACTGCGGATCGTTGCCCTGGAAACTGATATCGACGACACTGCTTTCGCGCGACGGAACGATCTCCAGCTTGGCCAGCAACAGATCGGCCAGCCAGTCGCGCACGGTTCCTTTGCCTTCCGTAGCTTCATTGAACTGCGCGATGACAGCCGGGCTTTCAGCCAACCGCAAGTGATCTACTACTTTCAGCGCCACATTCTTGCTGCTGATAATGTCGATTTGCGTCGCCATATACCCCGGCAACAGTTGCATCGGCAATGCCAGGCCGGTGACGGGATCAACCCCTTTGTAGTTTATTAACAGCGACGCCGTTCCCTTGTAGGTCTTGGGCAGCACCAGGCTGACCACCACCGTCGCCCCGACCGTGATGAGCAAAGTGAATAGCAAGATTCGTTTGCGCGCAAACAAGACGAGTAAAAACTGGTGAAAATTCATGGTCAACTCTCATATTAATAAAACAGCGCGCGCCGGATTGGACCGCGTGTCGGAACGATGTCGCTTAAAACAGGCTTTCTTTGACATACACGATGTCATCGACTTGAATGGTGTCGTCATGCTTGGCGTCGAGTATTTGCATCACGCCGGCAGCATCGCGACGTTTGATACGCACGCCACGCTCGGTACCGCGCTGCGTCAACCCGCCACCGACGGACAAAGCCTGCAAGACCGTCATCGAGCGCTCCAGGCGGAACGCACCAGGACGCTGCACTTCACCATAGATGTAAAAACGCGGCGCCCGCTCGACGTACAGGACATCGTTCCCCGTCAGCTCGAAGTCACGCGCCAGATCGGCGCTGCGCATCATGTCGACGATGTCGATGGTTTCCTTGGTGGTGCTGCCATTGCGCTTGCGAATCAGGCTCACCACGTCGCCGCCATCAGGACTCTGGCCACCGGCCATGGCCAGGATGTCGAGCAGGCTGCGCTTGCCCTCGATCGGATAGCGGCCGGGACGATTCACCTGCCCCAGCACGGATACCTGCTGGCTCTGCAAGGCCGTCACGATGATATTGACTTGCGCCTTGCGCAGGAAGCCGCCGCTCTCCAGCGCCTGGCCCAGCTTTTTCTCTGCGCCGGCAACGGACAAACCACCCACTTGCACCGTCCCAACCAACGGGAAAGTAATGCTGCCCGCTTCGCTGACGCGCGTTTCCAGGCCCAGGTCGGGACTGCCATACACGGAAATTTTCAGCACATCGCCAGCGCCCAGCAATACCTCCGCCGCGCCCGCCACACCCATACTGCAGGCCATCAGCACGGCGGCCATCCACATTGCGAGTCGTTTCATGATTTGCTCTA
>NZ_JBWBYV010000152.1:0-6928 GCF_056174685.1 Janthinobacterium sp. BHSEK | reverse complement strand
GCGGTATTAGCGTAACTTTCGCTACGTTATCCCCCACTCCAGGGTACGTTCCGATATATTACTCACCCGTTCGCCACTCGCCACCAGAGCAAGCTCCGTGCTGCCGTTCGACTTGCATGTGTAAGGCATGCCGCCAGCGTTCAATCTGAGCCAGGATCAAACTCTTCAGTTTAATCTCTGTTACTTTGCCCTTTTACAGGCACCGTCTTGCGACGGGTCGCTCACTCAAAAAACTGACAGACCACTACTTTCGTAGCGCCTATTTCATTATTTCTTGTGAACATTTGATATTTTAAGTATTACAGTAATCCGAAGATCACTGCTGCACTACATCAAATGCCCACACTTATCGACTGTTAATTGTTAAAGAACTGTATTCGGTGCCACTTTCGCGCCATCGACAAAGCGTTGTGTTTGTCAGCTGCGAAGAAGGAAGAGTATGAAGCAATTTGCTACGTCCGTCAACTCCTTCTTTTCTACTACCCAGCCCCTGAAGGCCGTCCCTTTTGTGCCGCAAACTGCTGCGTCTCATTGGGGAGGCGAACTATAGCAAAGCCGCCCACGGGCGGCAAGCTTTATTTCAGCAATTCGGCAACCGCCTTGCCGACATCAGTCGTACTGGCGCTGCCGCCCATGTCCGGCGTACGCGGGCCATACTCGAGCACCTGCTCGATAGCGCGCACAATCGCGTCATGCGCGGCCGTGTATTGGGTATCGCCATTGCCGAGAAAATCGAGCATCATGGCGCCCGACCAGATCATGCCAATCGGGTTGGCGATATTCTGGCCATAGATATCGGGCGCGGAACCGTGCACCGGCTCAAAGACAGAAGGGAAAGTGCGCTCAGGATTGATATTCGCCGACGGTGCGATCGCAATCGTTCCCGTGCATGCGGGCCCCAGGTCGGACAGGATATCGCCAAACAGGTTCGAAGCGACCACCACGTCAAAACGCTCGGGGCTGAGCACAAAACGGGCCGCAAGGATGTCGATATGGTATTTATCCCAGTGCACATCGGGAAAGCTCGGCCCCATCGCTTCGACTCGCTCATCCCAGAATGGCATGCTGATGGCAATGCCATTCGACTTGGTCGCCGATGTCAGGTGTTTTTTAGGCCGGCTTTGCGCCAGCTCAAACGCATACTTCAGGATGCGATCGACGCCCTTGCGCGTAAACACGGATTCCTGCAGCACCGTTTCGCGCTCCGTCCCCTCGAACATGCGCCCGCCCACGGACGAATATTCTCCTTCCGTATTTTCACGCACGACATAAAAGTCGATATCGCCAGGTTTCTTGTTCGCCAGCGGACACGGTACGCCCGGCATCAGCCGCACGGGTCGCAAGTTGACGTATTCGTCGAACTCGCGCCGGAATTTCAACAGCGATCCCCATAAGGAGATATGGTCGGGCACCTTGTCCGGCCAACCCACGGCGCCAAAATAGATGGCGTCAAAATCCTTGAGCTGGGCAAACCAGTCCGAGGGCATCATCTGGCCATGCTCCAGGTAATAGTCGCAATTCGCCCACGCCATGGTCGTAAACTGCAGGTCGATATTGAATCGGCGCGCCGCGGCCTCGACCACACGCAACCCTTCCGGCATGACTTCATTGCCGATGCCGTCGCCGGCGATGACTGCGATTCTGTGTCCGGGCATGACATTCTCCTGTGGATAAATGGATATGTTGATGATACTGGTGCCGCATCAGAATACAATCAGGGAATTCATAACCAAAGTATCCACATTTTGTGGGCAATCGATGAAAAATACGCCGCTGCTGGAAGACTTGCGCCTGTTTTGCCAGGTCGCCCATAAAACCAGTTTCGCCGCCACGGCGCTGGAACTGGGCATTTCCAAGGCGGTCGTGAGCAAGCGCATCGGCATGCTGGAAGCGGCGCTGCAAGTGCGTTTGCTGCACCGGACCACGCGCCGGGTCAGCGTCACCGATCACGGCGAGATCGTACGGCAATGGGCGCAGCGCATCCTGGAAGATGTCGAACAGATGGGTGAAGCGGTGGCGCAGTCGAAATTGCAGCCGCAGGGCTTGCTGCGCATCTGCTCCAGTTCCGGTTTTGGGCGCAACCGGCTCGGTCCCGCCCTATCCCAGCTGGCACGGCAGTATCCAAACCTGAAAATACAGCTGGAATTGCTCGACCGCCCCGTTGACCTGCTGGGCGAAGGTTTCGACCTCGACATTCGCATCGGCGAGGTGCGCGAGCCAGACCTGATCGCCCACCGCATTGCCAGCAACCAGCGCGTCCTGTGTGCCGCGCCCGCCTACCTGGCCCAACATGGCACGCCTGCCACACTGGCGCAATTGCGTGAGCATGACTGCATCGTCATCCGCGAGCGCGACCAGGATGGACGGCGCTGGAAACTGCAAGGGCCGCACGGGCAGGAAACGGTGAAGGTTGATGGACCGTTATCGGCCAACAATGGCGAGATCGTCCATCAATGGGCGCTGGATGGCCACGGCATCATCTTGCGCTCCGCATGGGATGTGGAAAGCAGTCTGGCGCAAGGCAAGCTGATCCGCATTTTGCCCGCGTATCAACAGGCCGCCGATGTGTGGGCGGTGACCACCTCGCGCCTGTCGAACTCGGCCAAGGTCAGAGCCTGCGTGCAATTTCTGCAACAGTGGCTGCAGACCCGCGTCTGATTGGCGCCTGATACGCTACACGAGGCGCGGCACATCCGGATACAGGCGGGCCAGGGTATCGGAAGTGATGGCGGCAATCACGGGGGCGATCCGCTCGGTCGCTTGCTCGGACGATTTTTCCCGGCGCATGTCTTTCCACAACTCTGCCAGCGTGCCCTCATGACGCGACACCGCTTGCTCGACTTCATCTTGCCAGAAGGCCGGCGCTTCGCTTTCCACAAAGTTGCCGCGGCCACGGCCAAAGTGCGCCACCGCTAAGTAACGCAGCACGCCTGCCACCACCAAGGTACGCAGGAAGGCATCGGTAAATTGCATCGTGGACTCGTTGCGATCCGTACCGGAATTAAAGCCCCAGGCCGCGCCCGCAAATGTCAGCGCACCGACCACGCCGCCAAGCAAGGCGCCCGTGCCCAACGTCAAGCCACCGGAAATCAGGTCGGCTGACAGTCCCGTCGCCGCTCCGGAAATCATGGCGCCCAACAACCCCGCTTGCGCCTTGTCGATCGGCGCGCGCACGGCGAAATTTTCCCGTATCCGGCTATTGATCTTATGCGCATCGGTCGGGTCGAGTTTGTGCAAGATCAACAGTTCACGCGTGATCACGCCGTTGTGCGTATTGAGGCGCGCCACCAGGCTAGCCATGGCCTTTTCCTGGCGTTGCTGCTCTGCATTCTTGCCGATACCCACAACTTGCAAAGCCGATTTCAGCAAACCCTTGGACGCCGGCTCGATGGCCTCGCGATCCTGGGCAGCCACAGTCAGCTGCGTGGCCAGCAAGTGCATGGCCTGCTGGAAACGCGCCGTATTCTGCGCTTGCCAGCTAGCAAACAAGCGCGCATAGCCACTTTGCTGTGATTGCGGCAACAACTTGCCCACGGCTTCGTAAAACACACGCTCATGCACCCAGCAGCGGGCAAAGGCATCGAGCGCCAAAACGTCGCGCACGATGGGATATTGCTGCAAATGCTCGCGCCAGCGCGCCTGCTCGCTGTGTTCTTCATTACCCGGACGTGGCGGCCCCATCTGATTGAGCAAGACCACCACTGGCTTGCCCAGCCATTCGAGGATTTTCATTTCCGCCGGCAAGTAACCCGCATCCTTCGGATGTTCCGAGGAGTTGACCAGGTACAGCACCACGTCGGCCGCGTCCTTGGCCGTGCGTAGCGCTTGCTGGCTCAGCCAGAACGGACGGTCGCGATACCGGTCCAGCACCTCGCGCAGGAACCAGCCGATGGGATTGCCCGACTGTCCCAGCCGCTTGAGCAGGCGCACGGAGTCGCCAAAGCCGGGCGTGTCCCACAATTGCAGGGCATCGCCCTGCGGCGTCGCCAGCAAGGTATGCGATTCGGCAAACACCGTCACGTGGGCGGCGTCGCGCACTTCGCCGATATCCACGCCCACCAGGGTGCGCGCCAATGTCGTCTTGCCATTATTCGTGTGCGAAATCAGCGCAAACTGAATCTGCACCGCATCATCCTGGATATCTTTATTCACATTCACACTCATGCTGCTGCCGATACTTTCAAGCCGACACCGGCATCGAGCGGGTGCAGGGCCGGATTGAGCAAATTGACCACGGTGGCCGTGGTTTTATGGAACTGGCAGAACTGTTGCCACAGGGCGACTCGTTCCGCCAAACGCGCGCCGTTATCCGCCTGCTCGCCCGCGCGCTCCAGGTAGCTGGACTCGTCGATCAGGACGGCGATGCCGCGCGCCGACGATTGCACCAGATAATCGAGGAAGGCGCCGTGATTTTCCTTTTCCGGCGTCGCCGTCAAATTGAACAGCACGGCCGTGATATTGACTTGCGGATCATTCAAGTCGGTGCCGCGCAAGACCTCCTGCGGCTCTTCGCCATACGACGTCGATGGACGCAGCATCATGCGGCCCTGCTCGCCAAACAGCATGATGGACAGCTGCCCCAGCCCCTTGTGGCGGGCTTCATCGACCGTAAAGCTGTACGGCAAGACGCGCAGCATGCCGCCCGTAGCCACGCCGATGCTTTCATTAAGCTTGCGGAAATACGGTTGATCGAGATCCAGCGGAAAGTGCCTGGCCAGGCGCGCGGCGCGCCAGTTGTTAACCAGGGCCAAGATCAGGCGGGGCACGACCACCAGCAGGAAAATCGTTGCCGCATACAAATGCACCCAGCGCGCGCCGCCTTCGACGGTCGTCGTTTGCGGGAAACGCAGCGCTTCGATTTCCGCCAGCGAAAACCCTTGTAAATGAAACAGGGCGATGGCCGGTGCAAACAGGGTCGACAGCAGGCTGTGCACCTGGCCGGCATTCAGAAACGTGCTCTCCCACCCGGCCGCGTACTGCGACAGGAAGCCGCGGGCATACAGCGAGGCGACGGCGCCGATGGCAAACATGGCAGCGCTCAGGTGAATGGTACGACCCAGGCGCGCGGCCGTCAGCTTGGCGCTCAGGTGCGCCCACTCCCCCATGAAACTGAGCAAGCCCGAGGACAAGGCGTGCGGCAATTTGCGAGGCAAGGCCAGGCGGCCCACGCTCAGGTGGCGCACCAATCCCGCTTTCGGCCAGCCCAGGGAACGCGAGGGAATGCATAGCCAGATCAGCAAGCCCAGGTAGACCAGCACATTCCAGGCGATTATCAACAGCAAGGGCGCCGACAACAAGTCGACGCGGTGCGGATCCGTGATGCGATCAAGCCCGGCGCCCAGCAGCAGTGCCAACAGGGGCAAAGTCAGCGCCAGGGTTTTCATGCCGTTACGGCGTTTCGCGAAAACGGCAAACGCGGGGGTGCGCTCGGTGATGCGCTTGATGATCAGCTCGGAGCGCTGCTGCAGGAAATCGTCACCCGTGACTTCGGCCTGCTTGCCCGAAGCTTGCCATTGCGCAAGCTCACGCGCACTGCGGCTGGCATACATGCGGTCATCCTCGCTGAGGACTTCTTTTTTCTGGTCGGCCGTCTCGATAGCACGGACCAATACCACTTCTCTCGCAATCTGCTCGTTCATGGTGCTCCTGTTTTTGTATGAAACGACAACTCGACAGGCAGATTGTGACGTACTTTTGTATTTCAGGCCAACGCGTCCTCGGTCCGGAACAAATGATGCAGCAGATAGATCAGGAAAGAAGCGATCCAGGCAGACCACAAGGTGTGCGTAAAAAATTGCGCACCTTGCAACTGTTGCTGCCAGCCTGCCGCCAAACCGCACAGCAGCATGACGCCAGTGAGCAGCAGCGCCGTGCGTGGCCGTCCAGGCAGGCAGAACAATGGCAAGGCCAGCATCCACCAGGCAATATTCGCCTGGGTCGCTGGCAGGCATACCATGGCAGATGCGCTGGCTGGCAACGTTTCCAGCAAACGCGTGTAAGGCTCCAGTCCGCCATAGCGCAATAAATCCGTGGGGCACGGCACATCGCTGAAAGAAGAGAGCCAATAGATGCTTAGCGGCACGAAGATAGCCGACAGCGCCGCCACGCGCAAGGCGCTGCGGCGTGAAGCAAGCCAGGCCACCGGACGCAAGGTGTCCCAGACGGCCAGCCCGATCATGACGGCGCCAAGCAAGAGCATACCTATCTGAAAACTGCCCGCCCACGCGCTGTCGGTGCCGACAAATTGCCCACGCGCATCGTCGAACATGCTGTCGGCAATCATGAGGTCGAGGTTGCTGTAATTGCCGATCCACAGTATCAGCATGGCCGACAGCATCAAAGCGCTATCGATGCCTTTGGGCGTTTTGACGAGTTTAAGCTTGGCCAGCATGGGTGCACACGTTACTTGATGAGAATGGAAGTCATCGTACAGTGTCAATATGAAGAGAACATGACGGTGCCCGCTGTGCACAACATGTGGTGATAAATGACAAAGGCAGCGCGCAGCGCTGCCTTTTTTTTCGCCTGCTGAACAGCGGGGGTCAGCCCCCTCACACTGAGCGTCGGTCGGCGGATCGGCGTAGGTCGGCTTAGCGCAGCGTAAGCCGACAGCACCAGCGGCGCACCCAACCGCCAGACGAAAAAAAACCCGCCAATTGCTTGACGGGTTTTTCTCTTACTGCGAATCACAAGCCTGACGATAACCTACTTTCACACTGGTTGCAGCACTATCATCGGCGCAAAGTTGTTTCACGGTCCTGTTCGGGATGGGAAGGGGTGGGACCAACTTGCTATGGTCATCAGGCATAACTTGTACTGACGGTTGCTCCCGATTGGGCAGCAGCGTCATGAATCTGGAAGAAGCAAAGATTTTGGGTAATGAATTGGTGTATCAACACACACGCAACGTTGTACCGTCTTATCCTCT
>NZ_JBWBYV010000151.1:0-3079 GCF_056174685.1 Janthinobacterium sp. BHSEK | reverse complement strand
AGGCCGTCGTCATAGCTGAGCGCCGAAGCATCCAGCAGCAAGCGGCGGCGCACTGGCAGGTCGCCGGCGATGGTCGGGCACAGCGTCTTCAGGAAGGCGCTGGCGGCCGACTCGACATCGCCCGCGATCTCGTCGACCAGACCCAGCGACTGCGCCAGCGATGCGTTCAACGGCATACCCAGCAGAGCGAAGCGGCGCGACCACGTCACACCGATCTGGTTCGCCAGGCGATGCAGCACCATGCCGGGCAGAATGCTGCCATCGCGGCGGCACAGGCTCATGGACAGCCCCTCGGCAGCGATGCGGTAGTCGGTGGTCAGCATGACCGCGATGCCGAGGTCGTTACAAGAGCCACTGACGGCCAAGATGGTGACGGCGTTGAGGCGTTCGATGCGGCGCAAGGCGCGCTCCCACTGGTTGACCAGCGCCACGTCGGGTTTTCCTCTGGCCGCCTCGGCGGCATCTTCCGGGCGAGCGCTCATCGCCACCAGCAGCGTGGCGCCCGTGCCTGCATCTTCCACGCAATCACAGGCGCTGTTAATGCTGTCGACCAGCGATTTGTCCAGGGAGCCGGAGACGTCGAGTTCCAGGCGGACCACGGTGCGGCCTTCGATATGCGAGATGGAGTTGAACTTGAACATGATGATTTCCTTTGCGTAGAGTTGGTCTGAAAAAAACTGTCTAAATTAAATGTATGAAGCAACTTCCTGAAGAAAAATGCGGCTGCGTCTTACCACTGAAGCAGCGCGGTCTCGATAGTCGCGCCCGGTCCCATGGTCATCATCACGGCATAGTCGCCGGGACTCACCAAGCCCTCATCCAGCAAGCGCTGGTAAGAAAACAGGAAGGAGCCGCTCGACATGTTTCCGTAGTCGCGCAGGACGCTCAGCGTATGCCGCACGTCGCGCGCCGTCAGACCGAGGTTGACTTTCACTGAATCGATCACCTTCTTGCCGCCGGAGTGGACGATCCAGTGGGAAATCTCACTGCGGCGCAGGCCGGCTTCGGCCAGCAACTGGTCGATCACCGGCTCGGCATTGGCGCCCACCACATAAGGCACGTCCTGAGCAAGGAAAAAGCTGAACTTGCCGTGACTGTCATCCCAGTCGAAGCGCATGGCATCGATCGCCTCGGCCACCACGCAACTGTTAAAGCCGAGAATGGTGGGCATGTTCGGCACGCGTTGGCGGTCGGCCACCACGGCCAGCGCACCGGCGCCATCGCCGAACAGGCTGTTGACCACGGCGGTCTGCATGGTGCCGTCGATCACATAGGCGGCCGAGCAGATTTCCACGCAAAGCATGATGGCCAGCTTTCCGGGATGGGCCTGGGTCCACGACGTCACCGCGTTCAGACCGTTGAGGCCGGCGTTGCAGCCCATGCCGACGATGTCGAGCCGGGCGCAGTCGCGCCGCAGATTCATGCGCTTGCACAGCAGCGCACTGAGGCCCGGAGTCAGCATGCCCGTGGTGGTGACGCAGCACAGGTAGCGAATGTCTTCCAGACTGGCGCCCACCTGCTGCAGGCAGGCCAGCACCGCGCGCTCACCGATTTCCAGCGCCTGGGTGCTGTGCTTCTTCAGCAGCTCCCCCTGGGTTTCGACGACGAGGGTACCGTCCGCCGCCGGCTGCGGCAGCGTCAGGTGGCGGCGTTCGACCGAGCCGCTCAAGAACATCAGGCGGATGCGGCGGTCGTCAATGTTGAAGGCGTCCAGCACGTCCTGCTGGCTGTACGCCGTAGCCGGCGTGGCAGTGCCGACGCCGACGATCTGGGCGTGCGCCGTTTCGAACACGGGCGCGGCCGCCTGCTTGCGGTAAGATGTTTTGGGGTGAAGCTGAATCGGTTCCTGAGTCATGGTCATTTTGATTCCTCTTGTCGATGAACGATGCGATGAGCGATGGGTTAAATGAATGCTGAGCTGTACCTAAAAAGCGTCCGGTACCTCGCTTTCCAGGCGATACAGCCGGCGCTGCAACAGCGACACCAGCGAAACGCACGCCGCCGTCAGTCCGACCGTGAAGAAGAAGAATCCCGTGCCGCGCCCCTTGCCGCTGCCGAACCAGGTGCCGATTGTGTCGAACCAGACGCCGCCGGGCATCAGGGCCGGCTCGAATACGTGATGCGCCAGGTTGCCGCCAGCCAGCGCGCTGAGCGGAATCAGGCTCATTTGCACAGCCTGCTGCAGGGCCGCGAAGCTGCCCTGGCGTTCACGCGGCACCTTGCGCCGCCACACCGCCTGCATGCAGGTTCCGAGGGTTGTGGTGCTGAGCATGACGACAAAGGAGGCGGCGCCCAGCAACAGCACCGACTGCGTGACGCCAGCCACGGCGATCGCCACCCCGGCCAGCAGATTGAACCCCAGCACCAGCGGGGTCCATCGCTTCGGACCGCCCCAGGTCACCATCACGACGCCGCTCAACAGGGCGCCCAGCGCGCCACAGGTGGTGATCAACGCCAGCGAAGCGGTGCTATGCATCGACAGCACCAGCGGCGTCACCAGCACGATCACCATGCCCGCCATGAAGCCGCCCATGCTGGTGTACGCATACAGCAGCGCCATGGCGGGACGCTGGCGCAGGAAGTCGAACGACCAGCCCAGGTCGCGGAAGGCGGAGCGCCTGGATTTGGCCACCGTCGCCTTCTCGACAGACGGCAGCTTGGCAATGGCCAGACTCGACAAGGCGATATAGAACGTCAGGATATCCAGCACCACGATACCCGACAGCCCGATCATGCCCAGCATGCCAGCGGCCAGCAGCGGAGCGGCGATCTGCGACAGCGCGCCGGCCATGCTGAACATGCCGTTGGCGCGGCCGAACTGGCTCTTGTTCACGATGCTGGTGATGGCGGCGTAGGCGGCCGGTCCCTGGAAGGCCATGCCGACCGACAGCAGCGCCTGCACGGCGAACAACTGCCACAATTCAAAGCGGTCCAGCCAGACCAGCACGCCGATGGTGGACACACAGCACAGCGCCAGCGCGTCGCAGGCGATCAGGATCTTGCGGCGGTCGAGACGGTCTGCCAGGCTGCCGGTCCACGGCAACAGCAGCAGCGCCGGCAGGGTGGAAAACAGTGTCAG
>NZ_JBWBYV010000150.1:0-2099 GCF_056174685.1 Janthinobacterium sp. BHSEK | reverse complement strand
GGCGCCAGACATCAGCGGCCAGAAGAACTCCCACACAGACACGTCAAAGCTGAACGGCGTTTTTTGCAGGACGCGGTCATCGGCACCGAGGCAGAACGCCTGTTGCATCCAGCACAGGCGGTTGACCACCGCGCCATGCTCGTTCATCGCGCCCTTGGGCTGGCCGGTGGAGCCGGAGGTGTAGATCACATAGGCGAGGTGGCCCGCATGCAGGCCGATGGCCTCAGCGTCCGGGTTGGCGTCCGATTGTGCCGCAATGGCGCGCGCATCGTCCCCGGCATCGACGACGATGGCCCGCGTTTGGCCGGCATCGAGGCACCCGGCCACCGCGCTGTGCGTCAGCAGGATGGCCGGGGCGCAATCGGCCAGCATGTACGCGAGGCGGTCGGCGGGATAGCCCGGATCGAGCGGCACATAGGCACCGCCGGCCTTGACGATGGCCAGCAGGCCGACCACCATCTCGATGCTGCGCTCCATGCAGATGGCCACGCGCGAATCCGGTTGCACGCCGTAGCTGCGCAGATGGTGCGCCAGCCGGTTGGCGCGGCGATTGAGCGCATCGTAGCTGAGGTGCTGGCCTTCGAAAATCAGCGCGCTCGCCTGCGGACTGCGGCGAACCTGCTCCTCGAAGAATTGATGCAGCAGCTTGTCGTCGGGATAGGCCTGGGTGGTGTCGTTGAAATCTGCCAGTACCTGGCGGCGCTCGGCGGCGCCGAGCAGCGCCACGCGGCTCAGCGCCATGCTGTCGTCGGCGACCATGGCACGCAGCAGGCTGGTGAAATAGCCGGCGATGCGTTCGATGGTGGCGGCGTCGAACAGGTCGCTGGCGTAGCGCAGGTTGCCGCTCAGGCGGCCGTCGCTTTCAGCCAGCGACAGCGTCAGGTCGAACTGCGCGGTATTGTGTTTCGGCTGCACGCTTTCAATGCTCAGGCCCGGCAGCTGCAAGGTGCCGCCGGGAGCGTTGTCCAGACTGAGCATGACCTGGAACAGCGGGCTGTGGCGCATGCTGCGTGCCGGCTGCACCGCATCGACGACTTGCTCGAACGGCAGATCCTGATGCTCGTACGCTCCCAGCGTGTGCGCCTTGACTTGCGCCAGCAGCTGCGCCACGCTCGGATCGCCCTCCAGCTTCACCCGCAGCGCCAGCGTGTTGACGAAGAAGCCGATCAAGCCCTCCACCTCGGCGCGCTGACGGTTGGCCACCGGCGTGCCGACCACCACATCATCCTGGCCCGACAGGCGCGCCAACAGCGCGGCCCAGCCTGCCAGCAGGGTCATGAACAGCGTCGCGCCGTGCTTCTGGCTCAGCGCTTTCAAGCCGGCGGTCAGCGCGGCATCGAAGCGCACCTGCACGCTGCCGCCGGTGTAGCTTTGCCGGGCCGGACGCGGACGGTCGGTCGGCAGTTCCAGCAGCGCCGGCGCACCTGTCAATTGTTCTTTCCAGAACGCGCTCTGCGCTTGCAGGACATCGCCCTGCAGCCAGCCGCGCTGCCATGCCGCATAGTCGGCATACTGGATCGCCAGCGGCGGCAGCGGATCGGCCTGGCCAGCGCTGAAGGCGGCGTACAGCGTGCTGATCTCGCGCACCAGCACGCCGATCGACCAGCCGTCGGAGACGATATGATGCTGCGTCAACAGCAATACATGTTCATCCTCGGCCAGGTGCAGCAACTGGCAGCGTATCAGCGGGCCGGCGGCCAAGTCGAAAGGCCGCACCGCTTCCTCGTCCGAGAAGCGCTGTACGGCGCTTTCGCGTTCGCGCGGCGGCAGGTGGCGCAGGTCACGCTGTTCCAGCGCCATGCCGGCACCGGCTGCGGCGATGCGCTGCACCGGCGCGCCATCGACATTCACAAAGGTCGTGCGCAGGCTTTCGTGGCGCGCCACGATGCGGTCGAGCGTATCCTTCAGCGCCGTCTGGTTCAAACTTCCCTTGAGCCGCAATTGCGCCGGGATATGGTAGGCGATGCTGGCGGCGCGATCGAGTTCGGTCAGGAACCACAGCCGCTGTTGGGCGTACGACAGCAGCAACGGCTGCTGCCGATCCGCGAATTCGATGCGCGTCTGCTCGCGCGTGGCGGATTGCTTGATGCGTTTTTGCA
>NZ_JBWBYV010000149.1:0-1185 GCF_056174685.1 Janthinobacterium sp. BHSEK | reverse complement strand
ACCTGCTAAGGTTATAGGGACAAGCCGTACGGGCAATTAGTACTGGTTAGCTTAATGCATTACTGCACTTCCACACCCAGCCTATCAACGTCCTGGTCTCGAACGACCCTTCAAAGAGCTCAAGGCTCTGGGAAATCTCATCTCAAGGCAAGTTTCCCGCTTAGATGCTTTCAGCGGTTATCTCTTCCGAACTTAGCTACCCGGCAATGCCACTGGCGTGACAACCGGTACACCAGAGGTTCGTCCACTCCGGTCCTCTCGTACTAGGAGCAGCCCCCTTCAAATTTCCAACGCCCACGGCAGATAGGGACCAAACTGTCTCACGACGTTTTAAACCCAGCTCACGTACCACTTTAAATGGCGAACAGCCATACCCTTGGGACCGGCTACAGCCCCAGGATGTGATGAGCCGACATCGAGGTGCCAAACTCCCCCGTCGATATGAACTCTTGGGAGGAATCAGCCTGTTATCCCCAGAGTACCTTTTATCCGTTGAGCGATGGCCCTTCCATACAGAACCACCGGATCACTATGTCCTACTTTCGTACCTGCTCGACTTGTCAGTCTCGCAGTTAAGCACGCTTATGCCATTGCACTATCAACACGATGTCCGACCGTATCTAGCGTACCTTCGAACTCCTCCGTTACACTTTAGGAGGAGACCGCCCCAGTCAAACTGCCTACCATGCACTGTCCCCGATCCGGATAACGGACCAAGGTTAGAACCTCAAACAAACCAGGGTGGTATTTCAAGGTTGGCTCCACGAGAACTAGCGTCCCCGCTTCAAAGCCTCCCACCTATCCTACACAGATTGGTTCAAAGTCCAATGCAAAGCTACAGTAAAGGTTCATGGGGTCTTTCCGTCTAGCCGCGGGTAGATTGCATCATCACAAACATTTCAACTTCGCTGAGTCTCGGGAGGAGACAGTGTGGCCATCGTTACGCCATTCGTGCAGGTCGGAACTTACCCGACAAGGAATTTCGCTACCTTAGGACCGTTATAGTTACGGCCGCCGTTTACTGGGACTTCAATCAAGAGCTTGCACCCCATCATTTAATCTTCCAGCACCGGGCAGGCGTCACACCCTATACGTCCACTTTCGTGTTTGCAGAGTGCTGTGTTTTTATTAAACAGTCGCAGCCACCAGTTTATTGCAACCCTTTCACCCTCATGGAGTAAACCA
>NZ_JBWBYV010000148.1:0-688 GCF_056174685.1 Janthinobacterium sp. BHSEK | reverse complement strand
ACCACGGGTTCGTTTCCCACTCGCCGCCGGTCGACTCCCACAGATCGCGCCAGGTCGTGCGCAGCGTAGCCCGGCCGGATGCGTTGCCATCCTTGGCAATCGCGTCGTAGCGCTCCTGCGATTCCGCCAGCGCTTCCATATCGATGCCTTCGGCAACAATGTCGGCATCGCTGATGTCCTGCAGGCGCTCGACGCGCACCGACACGATCTCCAGCAGGATGCGGCAGGCCGCACCAGGCATGAAGATGGAGGGACGCTTGTACCAGCCTGGCAGCGCGCCGCCGCGCCCGGCCGCCAGCGGTACGTCCGGGGAATCGGCGTCGTATTGGTACGCGCGGTCGGATTCGGCCGTCATGTCGATGAAGTGCCATTCGTCGCGGCGCTTCTTCTTGCTGTAGCGCGTCACCCAGCGGCCGTAGGCGAAGAACGTTTCGCGCACCCACAGCCGATCACCATGTCCTCCGTGTGGACACGCGTCGCCGGCCATGCCATGAGCGCCAGGTGCACGCGTATCCGCAACGCTCACCAACGACTGGAACGCATTGCAGGGCCACTGGTAATCGCCTGGGCGATGCGGCACTGGTTCTGGCTGCGGCTTCATGACGCGTCGCGTCTGCGTTTTGCTGCCGTCGATCAGCGCGCGCACCATCGCTGCTGAAAAAAGGATAGCTTGTTCTTTGAATGGTGG
>NZ_JBWBYV010000147.1:0-1930 GCF_056174685.1 Janthinobacterium sp. BHSEK | reverse complement strand
TCCAGGTAGTGTCGCTACTAAATTCCTCAATCAGGCCCCTGCACTAACTCCGCAGTGGCAGCAGTATCCAGGTACCTCGGCTTTCAGATTAATCATGCACAACTACGGACTGCTGCTGACGGGCTACTTGAAGCCAGTCGGCGGCGGATCTGGAAATATCTGTTCCTTGCCTAGTTACTTGAAAACTGCCCAGCCAACCCGCCGACTTGTTGGTGGGGAGAGTGGAATTGGGAAAGTCAGTTCTCTCTGGTTAAACGTAGATCCGAGCTACGGATTCCTCGCTATTAACAACGGCGTCAATGCTGTTGGTGCCGAGGGCGCGCTTTCTCTTGACGGTATTTGGTGGCCATTTGACTGATCGGACGATGCCTTTGAGTACCCCTTCGACTTTTGATCACTCACCCGCTTCGGCGGGTTTTTTCATTTCCACTACCTGAAAGGCATCCATGGCCATCGAAACAACCGCCGCCGGCGGCGCACTGATTAAATTTTTTGGTATCCCGGTCCTGGCCGGCGCTGCCGCAACCTCACTGGGATTCATGTTCATGTGGCCAAAAAACAAAAAGGAGGCGTTCACACGATTTTTTGTATCTACGCTCTCGTCCATTCTGTTCGGCCCCGCCCTGGTCGTCGCAGTGCGCTCCTGGTGGCCCACTCTGTTCGACAATGCGAAGGATGTGGCGGTGCTGTACGGCAGCGACCCGGCATTGGGCTTCCTTTTCATCGCCGCGCCGCTGATGGTGGCCGCCGGCTTGCCTGCCTGGTGGGTGCTGGGCGCCACGGTGCGCTGGCTTGACAAGCGTAAGGACAAGGACATCGGCGAGCTGGCGCGCGATGCTGCGGCCGTCGTCAAGGATGTGCGGGGTGGACTGTGAGCGCCGTCACGCTGGCTCAGCTGGAGGCCATCATGCCGATGGCGCGCCCGCGCGCGGCAGCCTTCCTGACTCAGCTGAATGCAGCGATGCTGGAGTTCGGCATTACTACCCCAGCGCGCCAGGCGTCGTTCCTTTCCCAGGTCGGGCATGAGTCTGGCCAGCTGCGCTATGTGCGCGAACTGGCCAGCGGCCAGGCTTACGAGGGTCGCGCCGACCTGGGCAACGTGCAGCAAGGTGACGGCGTGCGCTTCCGTGGGCGTGGCCTGCTGCAGGTGACCGGCCGCGCGAACTATGCAGCCTGCGGCAAGGCGCTGGGCCTGGATCTGCTGGCCCAGCCTGAGCTGCTCGAGCAGACAGTCAACGCCTGCCGCTCGGCTGGCTGGTTCTGGCAAACGCGAGGCTTGAACACGTTAGCCGATGCTGGCGACCAAGTGAAGGTGACGCGCCGGATCAACGGCGGCACGAATGGCTTGGCTGAGCGCTTGGCGTTGTTCGCCGTGGCGCAGCGGGTGCTGGCGTGAGCGCCCAGGGCGCGCTGGCAGGCTTCGTCGTCAGCGGTATCTGGAAGGCGGCGGCCATCGTGTTGGCTGCCACCTTGCTGGTGGTGTCCAGCTTGACTGGCACCGGCTGGTGGCTGGCCGCCGACGACCGTGATGGCGCGCGCGAGGCGCTGCTTAAAGAGCAGGGCGCCAGCGCTGCGCTGCGCGCGTCGCTCAGCGAGCAAAACCGCGCCATCGATGGCATGGCCAAGGCAAGCCTGGCAGCGCAGGAGCGCGGTGCTGCGGCGCAAGTGGCGGCGGCCGCCAAGGGGAAAAAGTACGACGCTGCGCTGGCGCAGATCGCCGGCGTGCGCCCCACGGCCTGCGACGAGGCTATGCCCGCCGTCAGGCTGCTGCTGGAGGGCGTGCGATGAACCGGGGAGTCGTTAAATTGGCAGGTTTTGCCATAGCCGTGCTGCTGGCCGGCTGCGCCAGCGCGCTGCCGGCGCCAGTACGCATCGAGGTACCGGTAATTGTGCCGTGCCTCGGCGAGGTGCCTCCGCGCCCAGTCTACGA
>NZ_JBWBYV010000146.1:0-13108 GCF_056174685.1 Janthinobacterium sp. BHSEK | reverse complement strand
TTTTTTATTTGATTCTGGCGGAGACGGTGGGATTCGAACCCACGATACAGGTATAAGCCGTATGCATCCTTAGCAGGGATGTGCCTTCGGCCACTCGGCCACGTCTCCTAGCTGATTACTCAACTATGTCTCTGTAGCTAACTGCGCTGCAGCGACGAACGTCATAATATCGATTGCCCCCCCTTTGGTCAAGGGCGTGGGGCAATATTTTTGGATATTTACGCTTTTTCCAGCTCGAACGCTTTATGCAGCGCGCGCACGGCCAGTTCCATGTACTTTTCATCGATCAGCACGGAGATCTTGATCTCGGAAGTGGAGATCATCATGATGTTGATGCCCTCTTCCGACAAGGTGCGGAACATCTGCGATGCGACGCCCACATGGCTGCGCATGCCCACGCCGACGACGGACAGTTTCGACACTTTCGCGTCGCCCGTGATGCTGGCCGCGCCCAGCGCTTCGCGGTTCGCTTCCAGCACGGCCAGCGCGCGCGTGTATTCGCCGCGCGAGACGGTGAAGGTGAAGTCCGTTTTACCGTCGACCGACTGATTCTGTATGATCATGTCGACTTCGATATTCGCGTCCGCCACCGGTCCCAGGATGTGGTACGCCACGCCTGGACGGTCGGGCACGCCGAGCACGGTGATTTTGGCTTCATCGCGGTTGAAGGCGATGCCGGAGATGACTGCTTGTTCCATGTTTGTATCTTCCTCAAACGAAATCAGGGTGCCTGAATTGGCTTCTATTTCCAGCGGCAACATCGGGTCGGTCAGCGACGACAGTACGCGCGTGGGGACGCGGTAGTTGCCGGCGAATTCCACCGAACGCGTCTGCAGCACTTTGGAGCCCAGCGAAGCCAGTTCCAGCATTTCTTCAAAGGTGATGGTCTTCAGGCGGCGCGCCTCGGAGACCACGCGCGGATCGGTCGTGTAGACGCCGTCGACGTCCGTGAAGATCAGGCACTCGGCCGCCTTCATGGCGGCGGCAATCGCCACGGCCGACGTGTCGGAACCGCCGCGGCCCAGGGTCGCGATGTTGTCGTGTTCGTCAACGCCCTGGAAACCGGTAATGATGACGATCTTGCCCGCATCGAGGTCGCGTTTGACTTTCTCGTCATCGATCGACTGGATGCGTGCCTTGGTAAAGGCGGAATCGGTCTTGATCGCGACTTGCCAGCCGGCATAGGATACGGCTTGTTTGCCGATCGCCAGCAATGCCATCGACAATAGGCCGACGGACACCTGTTCGCCTGTCGAGGCGATCATGTCAAGTTCACGGGGATCGGGTTGATCCATGATTTCCTTGGCCAGTCCAATCAGGCGGTTCGTTTCGCCCGACATGGCGGATGGCACCACCACGATTTGATGCCCGGCGTCGTGCCACTTGGCAACGCGCTTGGCGACATTCTTGATACGGTCAGTCGAGCCCATCGACGTACCGCCATATTTGTGGACGATTAAAGCCATAAGAGTGAAGTTTCCGCTCAAGAAGAATAAAAAAGGAGGGCTTTACTCTACATGCCGCAATGCAAAATAACAAGCTAAAAAGCGCATTAGCTCATACCGATTGCGCATATGGAAATAACCAATCCATGCAGTCGGGAACGCATGGGCAGCCACTTGCCGGCCGCCCCGGGAGTGGCCGTGGCGGCTGCCCCTGCGCTCAGCAGGAGACCCAGCGCAAGGCCACACGGGGACGGTCCAGCAGACTCAGACAATGGCAATCGAGACCGATACCGGCCGCGTACAGCAATTGTTGCGCCGCACAGACAAGGGGCAGGCGTTCGCGCTCCCAGGCGGGCACGTCGAACGCCTGGTAATGGTATTTCAAGCTCTTGGTGGGACGGTTCAAGGCCAGCTTCAGGCGCTCGCCGCCCTGGCGGAAGTCGATGGTCAAGGTCTGTGCTTGCAGCCAGGCAATATCGATACCCTGCCCGCCCTCTTTCACTGCATCGAAATGCAGCGCGCCGCCATACGCGGGAAAGGCCAGGCTCGCCTCGCCCTGCCAGACAAATTGCTGGCCGGCTTTTTCCAGCCCGGGGATGCCCGCGTCGTCACGCTCGCGCATGCCGGCAAGGTCATCGAGCTTCGGCGTCAGGTACAGCCGGTCGCGGTGGCGCCGCACATGGCATTCGGGATGCGTGACCAGCAATTGCGCATCGGGCCGCGCCTCCAACAGTTGCGCCAGCATTTCCGCCAGCCATGCCGTCGACGGCATGCGCAAGCCGCGCGTGCCGAACCAGTGGCGCAGCAGGTTGTAGCAGCGGTCCGTGCTCAGCACGCGCAATTTCGCCAGCTCGATGCAGTCGCCGTCGAGGCACGCCGCCAGATCCTGCGTCGCCAGCTCCGTCAGCAGGCGCTGCGCCGATTGCGCGTGCTGGGCGCTGCGGGCGAAGCGTTCCTGGAAACCGGGAAACGCCTGTGCCAGCACGGGCATCACCTGGTGCCGCAAGGCATTGCGGGCGAAGCGGGGATCGTCGTTCGACTCGTCGTGGATGTGCGCGATCGCATGGCGCGCCACGTACGCCTCCAGTTGCCTGCGCGACACAGGCAGCAGCGGGCGCGCCATCACCAGGTCAGGATTGCCCAGCAGCTCGGGCGCGCTGTTGGCGCCATCCATGCCGGACAGGCCCGCCGTGCCGGAGCCGCGCAGCAATTGCAGCAGCACCGTTTCAGCCTGGTCATCCTGGTGGTGGGCCGTCAGCAGCAGGCGCACGCCGTGCGCGGCGCTCAGCTCGCCCAGGGCCGCATAACGGCGCTTGCGGGCCGCCTCTTCCGTGCCCGTCTTCGCATTCTTTTCCAGCGTGACCTTGCGCGCCTCGAAGGCGATACCCATGCCGGCGCACAATTGCTCGCAGTGGGCCAGCCAGGCATCCGCATTCGGGCTGAGGCCATGGTGCACGTGGAACGCATGCAGGACCACACCGTGCCCTTGCGCCCAGGCATGCGCCAGGTGCAGCAGGGCCGCGGAATCGAGGCCGCCGCTGAGGGCGATGCCGACGGTGCCGCCGGGTGCAGGTGCGCAGGCGTCCAGCGCGCGGGCGAAGATGTCGGGCACGGTGGCGGTTTGTTGCTTTTTCATTCGGACTCCGGGAATGCAAAGAGGGACAGGCTGCTAAACGGATGGTGTCGTTTAGCGGACTGTCCCTGGTGTTTTACTGTCTTGTCGGCTTACGTCTTGTCGGCTTACGCTGCGCTAAGCCGACCTACGCCGACCACGTCGACCTGCGCCGACTTGCGCTGGCTTACTCGCTCGGCGTGGTTTCCTTGAACTTGCCGTAGCTCAGCAGTTTCTCGTGGCGCGCGGCCAGCAAGTCCTTGGTTTTCATGCCCTGGAACTGGCGCAGGGTGTCGGCCAGTGCGCGCTTGAGCAAGGTCGCCATCTGCTTCGGATCGCGGTGGGCGCCGCCCAGCGGTTCGTTGATGATCTTGTCGATCAGGCCCATGGCTTTCAGGCGGTGCGCCGTCAGGCCCAGCGCTTCGGCCGCGTCGGAGGCGCGCTCGGCGCTCTTCCACAGGATCGAGGCGCAGCCTTCCGGCGAGATCACGGCATACGTCGAGTATTGCAGCATCAGCACGGCGTCGCCCACGGCGATGGCCAGCGCGCCGCCGGAACCGCCTTCACCGATGATGGTGGCGATCAGCGGCACTTTCAATTCGGCCATCACATACAGGTTGTGGCCGATGGCTTCCGACTGGCCGCGCTCTTCCGCGTCGATGCCGGGGAAGGCGCCCGGCGTGTCGACGAAGGTGAAGATGGGCAGGTTGAACTTTTCCGCCACCTTCATCAGGCGCATGGCCTTGCGGTAGCCTTCCGGCTTCGGCATGCCGAAATTGCGCATGGCGCGCTCTTTCGTGTCGCGGCCCTTCTGGTGGCCGATGACCATGCACGGCTGGCCATTGAAGCGGGCCAGGCCGCCGACGACGGACAGATCGTCCGCGTAGCTGCGGTCGCCATGCAATTCGTGGAAATCGGTAAAGATTTCATTCACGTAATCCATGGTGTAGGGACGTTGCGGGTGGCGCGCGATCTGCGCCACTTGCCAAGGGGTCAGCTTGGCGTAGATATCCTTGGTCAGCTGCTGGCTCTTCTTGGCCAGGCGGTCGATCTCTTCCGAGATGTCGACGGCCGAATCGTCTTGCACGAAGCGCAACTCTTCGATCTTGGAATCGAGTTCCGCGATCGGCTGTTCAAAATTGAGGAAAGTCGTTTTAGTCATTGTACCTCCAGGTTTTACCGGCCACGGCGCCAGGGCGCGCGGCGTCATCTATGTTTATTTTACCGTACCGGCTGGTGCGCCGGGGGCTGCATCGGGTGCGGCAGGGGCGGCTGCAGGGTCGAGACTGCGCCACAAATACCAGGTTGCCACGGTGCGCCACGGTTCCCAATTGGCGGAAACTTCGCGCGCATCGCTGCGGGAAACGGGTTCGCCGGAGAAGTAATTGACGCTGATACCCTGGATCAGACCAGGGTCGTCGAGCGGCAAGACATTCGGCCGGAGCAGATTAAATATCAGAAACATCTCGGCTGTCCAGCGGCCGATGCCGCGGATCTGCACCAGTTCGGCGATGACGGCTTCGTCATCCATCTGGTCCCACTGGCTCGCGTGCACGCGCTTGGCCTTGAAATGGTCGGCCAGGTCGAGGATGTATTCGGTCTTGCGTTTGGACAAACCGCAGGCGGACAATTGCTCGGCGCCCGCCTTCAATACTTGCGAAGGCGTGCATTTCGGGCAAGCCAGCAGCAGCTTTTTCCAGGCGGCATCAGCCGCCTTGGGCGTGATCTGCTGCCCCACCAGCGAACGGGCCAGGGTGGTAAACGGGTCGCTATGGCCGACCAGGTGCAGGTCGCCAAATTGCGGGATGAGCTTTTTCATGATGCGGTCGCGCTTCATCAGCTCGATCTTCGCCTCTTCCCAGTAGTGCGGCACCTGGATCACTTGCGCCAAGTCCGTCGCCATGGGCGCTTCCCCGTTTTCCCTGGACGTCGCCATCATGCGCGGCGCCAGTTGGTCGAGCCGTCAGGCTTGTCTTCAAGAATGATGCCTGCAGCCAACAATTCGGCGCGTATCTTGTCGGACTGGGCAAAATCGCGCGCCTTCTTCGCCGCGCTGCGTGCCGCGATCGCCGCTTCGATGCCGGCCGTCTCATCGACGCCGCCGGCGGCGCCCACGGTCGCTTGCAGGAATTGCTGCGGCGTGCGTTCCAGCAAGCCGAACACGCCCGCCAGGCCCTTCAATTGACGCGCCAGGGCCGGCGACTTGCTCTTGTTGACTTCCGTCGCCAGGTCGAACAGGGCCGCCACGGCCAGCGGCGTATTGAAATCGTCGTCCATCGCTTCGCGCACGCGCACGGCATGCGCTTCGCTCCAGTCGATGGCACCCTCTTCCACCGCCACGTCGGCCAGCGCCGTGTACAAACGCGTCAGCGACAAACGCGCATCATCGAGGTGCACGTCCGAGTAATTCAGCGGACTGCGGTAGTGCGCGCGCAGGATGAAGAAGCGGATCACTTCGGCATCGAACTTTTGCAGCACTTCGCGGATGGTAAAGAAGTTGCCGAGCGACTTGGACATTTTTTCATTGTCCAGGCGTACGAAGCCGTTATGGATCCAGTAATTGACGCTGGTGTGGCCGAATGCGCCTTCGGATTGGGCGATCTCGTTTTCGTGGTGCGGAAATTGCAGGTCCGCGCCGCCGCCGTGAATGTCGAACTGTTCGCCGAGCAAGGCGCACGACATGGCCGAGCACTCGATATGCCAGCCCGGGCGGCCCTTGCCCCATTTCGAGTCCCATTTGACTTCTTCCGGCTCCGACTCCTTCGACGACTTCCACAGCACGAAGTCGAGCGGATCGCGCTTGCCCGTGTTCACGTCGACGCGCTCGCCCGCGCGCAGGTCGTCGAGCGACTTGCCCGACAGCTTGCCGTAGTGGGGAAAATTGCGCACGGCGTAATTGACGTCGCCGTCCGCGCCCTGGTAGGCCAGATCCTTCGCTTCCAGCTGCTCGATCAGGCGCAGCATCTGCGGCACGTATTCGGTGGCGCGCGGCGTATGGTCGGGCGTCAAAATGCCCAGCGCGGCCGTGTCTTCATCCATGTACTGGGTGAAACGCGTCGTCAGCTGGGAAATCGTTTCGCCGTTTTCCACGGCGCGGCGGATGATCTTGTCGTCGATGTCCGTAATGTTGCGCACATAGGTGACGTCGAAACCGGATGCTTTCAGCCAGCGGTAGATGACGTCGAACGCCATCATCATGCGCGCATGGCCGATATGGCAATAATCGTAGATGGTCATGCCGCACACGTACATGCGTACCTTGCCCGCTTCCATCGGGACGAATACCTGCTTCTCGCGAGCCAGGGTGTTGTAAATCTTTAGATTGCTCATCGTACTTTGCAAGTGAAGCGGCCGCCAGCCTGGCAAAACGACAGACAGGCGCGGACACCGGGGGTGCCGCGCCACAGAACTGCCGTGTGCGCCGAAAACTGGTCGACCCGCTATATTGTTGTTCTTGTTTGTTAGAATTGGGGCGTTAGCGGTCAAGTATAACATTGATAAAAACCATACTGGCCCGATATGAATCAGGTTTTTACGATGTTCAACCGAATTTTCATTTATTTACAATTAAAGCAAGTTTAAAGAAAAATAACGATCAAGGACGCCTTCATGCAAGAAACCAAATCGAAACGCCTGTCTTTCCTGGCCCGCTTTTGCACCCTGTTTGCCGGCCTGACGCTGGGCAGCGCCGTCGTGGCGGCCGCTCCGGCGACCGCCCTCGACCCCACGCCCCACGTGGCCCTGAAAACCAGCATGGGCGAGATCGTGCTGGAACTGGATCAGGAAAAAGCGCCGAAAAGCGTGGCCAATTTCTTGCAGTACGTCAAAAGCGGTTATTACAAGGGTACCGTGTTTCACCGCGTCATCGACGGCTTCATGATACAGGGCGGCGGCTTCGACAAGAACATGAAGCAGAAAGCCACCAAGGCGCCGATCAGGAATGAAGCGCAAAACGGCTTGCAAAACGTCACCTACAGCATCGCCATGGCGCGCACGGGCGATCCGCATTCGGCCACCGCGCAATTCTTCATCAACGTCAACGACAACGGCGCGCTCGACTACCCTGGCCGCGACGGCTTCGGCTACACGGTGTTCGGCAAAGTCGTCAGCGGCATGGACGTGGTCGACAAGATCAAGGCCGTGCCCGTTGCCGACAAGGGACCGCACCAGAACGTGCCCGTCACCCCCGTGGTGATCGAATCGGCGACTTTACTCAAGACAGCGCCCGCAAAACTGTAAAATAGCGTTTTTGCGGCGCCGGCCTGGCTTGCGCCGCTGAATCAATTATTCATCCAATTTATTAAGGATCATCATGACCTCCGTCATCATCACCACCAATCTGGGCAAGATCACCGCTGAACTGGACGCCGAAAAAGCGCCGAAAACGGTTGCCAACTTCCTGGCCTACATGAAAGCCGGTCACTACGACAACACGATTTTCCACCGCGTCATCGACGGCTTCATGATCCAGGGCGGCGGTTTCGAGCCAGGCATGAAACAGAAGCCTGCCGACACCACCGTGGAAAACGAAGCCAAGAACGGCCTGAAAAACGATACCTACACCCTGGCCATGGCCCGCACGTCGGATCCGCATTCGGCATCGGCCCAGTTCTTCATCAACATCAAGAACAACAGCTTCCTCGACTACCCTGGCCAGGACGGCTGGGGCTACGCCGTGTTCGGTAAAGTCACCGACGGCAAGGAAGTCGTCGACGCCATCCGCGCCGTGAAAACCTCGCGCGCCGGCATGTTCGCCGATGTGCCAGTGACGGACGTCATCATCGAAAAAGTCGAAGCAGTTTAATTCGGCTACGGCATCATGAATCACAGGCATTGCCGCGTTGGCGCCTCTCCAGCTACATCACTTTTTGGGAGCGTTGAACGATGACAATGCCTGCCGCACTCTTTATTTCCGACCTGCATCTGCAGAGCTCGCACCCGCGCACCAGCGCGGCGTTTCTTTCTTTCCTGGAACACCATGCGCAATACGCGCAAGCACTGTATCTATTAGGCGACCTGTTTGAATACTGGGCCGGCGACGATGACCTGGAAGACCCGTTCAATGCGCGCATGACGGCCGCCATCCGCGCCGTCAGCGATGCTGGCGTGCACGTCTACTGGATCGCCGGCAACCGCGACTTTCTTGTCGGCTCCGGCTTCGCCGCCGCCGCCGGCGCCACCCTGCTCAGCGAACCGCACGTGGCCACGATTGCCGGCCGGCGCATCGTCTTGCTGCATGGCGACGCCGAGTGCACGAAAGACGTCAGCTACATGGAGTTTCGCGCCATGGTGCGCCAGCCCGCCTGGCAAAAACAGTTCCTGTCCATGCCGCTGGCGCAGCGCAAGGCCATCATCGACGGTTTGCGCCAAAGCAGCCGCGAGCACAATGGCGAAAAATCCATGGACATCATGGATGTCACGCCCGATGCTGTCGCGCAAGTATTTGCCGAACACGCCAGCACCGTCATGATCCACGGCCATACGCACCGCCCTGCCGTGCATAAAGTTGACGAAACCTTGCGCTATGTCCTGCCCGACTGGGAATGCGACGTGGAACCGCAGCGCGGCGGCTGGATCGCCATCGATGCGCGCGGCAACATCACGCGCCACGATCTCAGCGGCGACATCATCGACTAGGCTTGCGCCGACCGCCGCACGGGCGTTTGTCCGATAGCCGCGCCCGCCTGGCCTTGCTGTAATGGCGCCATGCACACTGTTTATATCGGCACGGCCGGCTGGAGCATCTCCAGCGCCGCCGCCAGCCACCTTCCCCTCGATGGCAGCCACCTGCAGCGCTATGCCCAGGTGCTGGATTGCGTGGAAATCAACAGCTCGTTCTACCGCTCGCACCAGCCGTCAACCTACGCGCGCTGGGCCGCCAGCGTGCCCGAGCATTTCCGCTTCAGCGTGAAATTACCGCGAAGCATCACGCACGAACGGCGCTTGCGCGATGGCGGGGCCGAACTGGACCGCTTTGCGGGAGAAGTCATGCAACTGGGGAATAAACTGGGTTGCGTGCTGGTGCAACTGCCGCCCAGCCTGCGTTTCGAGGCGGATGTGGCCACCGCATTTTTCCATGCGCTGCGCCAGCGCTTCGACGGCATGCTCGCTTGCGAAGCGCGCCACCCCAGCTGGTTCACGGCGAACGCGACCGAGCTGTTAACGATGCTGCGCATCACCCGCGTGCGCGCCGATCCGCCCGCCGGCCAGCCGGGGCCGCATGTGCAGACCACGGGTATCGCCTACCTGCGCCTGCACGGCAGCCCGACAATCTACTATTCGGACTATCCGGCCGACTATCTGGCGGCGCTGGCCGCCGAATGGCGCGCATCGGCACAGGCGGGCAGCTGGTGCATCTTCGACAACACGGCGGCCGGCGCCGCCCTGTTCAATGCGCTGGACCTGCATGCACGGCTGGCCTGAAAATACGTGTTGATTTTTTGAGACTCAGTGTTATAGTTAACTACAACACCAACTCAATACATCACGGAGCTCCGATGCCTACCGCATTTTTCACGCGCCGCACCGCCCCGCCCTTGTGGGAGCGCATCCCATGAGCACGGAATGGAACGACAATAGCCCCATCTACCGCCAGCTCAAGGCCAGGGTGGTGGGCATGATGCTCGATGGCGTGCTGCAGTCCGGCGACGCCCTGCCCTCGGTGCGCCAGGTGGCGGCCGACTACCAATTGAATCCCATCACGGTCTCGCGTGCCTATCAGGAACTGGTCGACGATGCCCTGGTGGAAAAACGCAGAGGACTCGGTATGTATGTCTTGGAAGGCGCCCGCGACAAATTGCTGGCCAGTGAACGCGAGCGCTTCATGCGCGAAGAATGGCCGGCGATGCTTGAACGCATCACGCAACTGGGCCTGAACCTCGAACAACTACTGCAGGCGAGCCGCGACAGTGGCGCACACGGAGAGAGCGCATGAATGCATTGAACAAGGACAGCGTCATCAGCGCACGCGGCCTGCGCAAGCAGTATGGCAAACAGGTCGCCATCGACGGCATCAGCTTCGATATCGCGCCGGGGCGCATCGTCGGCTTGATCGGGCCTAACGGCTCCGGCAAGACCACCACCCTGAAAGCCATCCTGGGCCTGACGGGTTTCGAAGGCGAGCTGTCGGTGCTGGGACGCGATCCCCGCGTGCAGCGCGACGCGCTGATGGACGACGTATGCTTCATCGCCGACGTGGCCATCCTGCCGGGCTGGCTGCGCGTGGCCGACGCCATCGATTTCATTGCTGGCGTGCATCCACGTTTCGACCGCAGCAAGGCCGAGCGCTACCTGGCGCACACCAAGCTGGCGCCGAAGATGAAGGTCAAGGCCATGTCGAAAGGCATGGTGGTGCAGCTGCACCTGGCGCTGGTGATGGCCATCGACGCCAAGCTGCTGGTGCTCGACGAGCCGACCCTGGGTCTGGACATTCTGTACCGCAAGCAGTTCTACCAGAACTTGCTGGAAGACTATTTCGATGAAAACAAGACCATCGTCATCACCACGCACCAGATCGAGGAAGTGGAACACATCCTCAGCGACCTGATGTTCATTCGCGACGGCAAGATCGTGCTGGCCTCGAGCATGGAAGACGTGGGCGAGCGCTATATCGAGGTGATGGTGGGACCGCAGCACGTCAATCCGGCGCGCGCCCTGCAGCCGATCAGCGAACGCAGCGTGTTCGGCAAGTCGGTGATGCTGTTCGACGGCGTCGCCCGCACCCAGCTGGCGGCCCTGGGCGAAGTCCGCACGCCCAGCCTGGCTGACCTGTTTGTCGCGACCATGAAAGGATCGTACCAATGAATATTTCCCCTGCCAACAAGATGCAATGGCTGATCCGGCGCGAACTGTGGGAACACAAGGGCATGCTGGTGTGGACGCCCGCCCTGATCGGCATCGTCATGACCGTGCTGGGCGCCCTGATGACGATCGGCACCATCGCCAAGACCAAGATGCGCACGGCGCTCATCGTCAATGGCGAGGAAGTGTCCTGGAGCACCGTCCTCAACACCCGCACCTTCGGCCCGCGCCGCACGGAAATCATCGACGCCGTCGCCAACAACTATATCTATGCGGCCGCGCCGCTGTTCCTGGCGCTGGGTTTCCTGGTGTTTTTCTATTGCCTGAGCGCCCTGCATGACGACCGCCGCGACCGCAGCGTGCTGTTCTGGAAATCGCTGCCCATCTCGGATGCGCAGACGGTGCTGTCGAAAGCGGCCATCGCCCTGCTGGTCGCGCCGCTGATTGTGGCCGCCGCCGCCAGCCTGACTTCGCTGCTTCTGATCCTGATCCTGAGCGGCGTGCTGGCGGCCAACGGCATCCACGTGTTTGCCGAACTGCTCGCCACGCCCGGCCTGTACCTGGGACCGCTGCGCGTGTTCGGCTTGCTGCCCGTGTATTGCCTGTGGGCCTTGCCGACGGTCGGCTGGCTGCTGATGGTGTCGAGCTGGGCCAAGTCGAAAGTCTTCCTGTGGGCCATCGGCGTGCCGCTGCTGCTGCTCATCCTGGCCGTCTGGGCCGGCAAGCTGACGCAGACGGAAAGCGGCATCGACTGGATACAGATGAATGTCATCGGACGCGCCCTGCTGGGCACCCTCCCCGGCAGCTGGTATCTGTTCGAGCCGGAACTGCTGCCGCACATGCACGCGCTGGCAGAGGGGGGATCGCACACGACGCGCATCGACGTGTTCAGCAACTCCTGGTCCAGCCTGGCCTTGCCAGCCGTCTGGCTCGGTGCGGCGGCCGGCGCGGCGCTGATTTACGCCGCCATCCGCCTGCGCCGCTGGCGCGAGGAAGGCTGACAGCGCAATATCCCTGCCCCATAAAAAAACGCCCCGCCGGGGCGTTTTCCATTTTTAGTCCTTTCAAGCCCCTGAAATAATAACTACCTTACCGATAGTTATTATGAAAAACCCCACCCGCCACATCGCGACTATTTATTCGATAGTATTGGTCCGATATGAAAATTACAAATAATTATTTCTATCGTATTTTATTACCAATCACATTTGATAATCGCCAGCCAAAAAACAACAACTAGCAATTCGATAGCAAGATGGTTTTTTGGATAAAAGGCGCGGAAATACGGGCGCACGGCGGAAAATTCAGTCCAAAAAAGCCATTCCGTGACAATCCGTGAGAATTATCTTGCGTAACGATGGACAGAATAGCGTTATGGAAAATGATCAAAATGAAATTGGAAGTTTCAAAATTGAAACTATGCTCAGAGTGGGAGACAGTGCATGCCTCGCAAAAAGGCGGCAGCCTGCCAAAGCATCCGGCCGGACAAGCCGTTTGCCGGCGCAGCCAACCATAACAAAACGGCGATACATAAAACAAATATGAAAATGATATTTTTAATATTGTTGAAGTAGCGCTATTTTGCCCCAGCGTTTTTTTCCCAACTATGTTTTACTTGCCACTATCAACATCGGAAACACCAGAGTTCGACCACGGCCCAAGCCTCGCCGGAGCAAGCAAGGAAACGAACCAGATTATTAATTTTTTATTATTTTAGAAAATTGAACGAACACATAACCTTTTCCGGAGACTTTCAAATGGCCACCACCCCAAATCCAGCACAAGTTCCCGTCAATGCCGAAGGCGCTGGCGCCAAGATCGCGACGCCCGCAAAGAAAGCCGTCGACCCGAAAACCGGCGAGCGCAAGCAATATGACGAAGATGAACTGCTCAAGGGGGCCGATGCCAGCGCGACCATGCCGCCTGAAAATGTCGTGGAAGTCACGGGCAGCGCCGAGAACGGCAATGCCGCCGCCCTGGGCACGGCCGCGGCCGTGGCAGCGGCGGCCCTGGCCGCAGGCGGCAGCGGCGCGGCCGCAGGTCAGGCTGGCGCCGATCTCGGCACGCCGCAAAGCGACAACAACGGCGGTGCCGCAGGCGCTGCGGGCACAGGCGCGGGCGCCGCCGGCATCCCCAGCGGCAGCGTCGTGGATGTCGCCGGGGCATCGGCCGGCGCTGGCGCCGGCGCGGGTGCGGGCGCTGCGGGTGGCCTGAGCGGACTTGGCGTGCTGGGCGCGCTCGGCGGCCTTGG
>NZ_JBWBYV010000145.1:0-3564 GCF_056174685.1 Janthinobacterium sp. BHSEK | reverse complement strand
GCACCCTACCGGCCGCCAGTGCTCACTTTACCGCACCGATACCAGGTGACGGGCTAGTTGCCGCGGTTGTCGGCCGCGACCGGGGCGTCGCAGCTGGCCATTCCAAAACAATTTGAAGTCGCGTGCACGGAGCTTTCCCGCGCGGGAACTATCGAGCTGAACTGGCGGGCAGGGTTGAAGGTCCGCTTCGGGGCGAAAGCAGCCGTTGAGCGAAGATAAATGGCGCGCGTTCATGCTCCTTTTGCGTCGGCTGTTGTTTGCGTAGGCTTCCAAGGTTCCTCGCTGTTTTCGCGGATGATATCGCGTACTTCCAGAATGCGGTTCCATGCTTTTTTGACGGCGCTTTCTGCATTCTGCTTGGTCGTATAGAGGTGCTCCAACGTTCTTATATTACCCACTGATCCTGCCATTTCCTGTCCTGTCTGTTTCTTTTTCCTCGCCACGTCCTTCCACTTGGCCACCACGCCCGTGATGCCTTCGTCCGGGTCTTTTTCTTCCTCTCTCTCGGCCTCGACCGCTTCCGTCTTCGTTTCAAACTCCACGCGCGTGGTAAAGCCGCTGCCGCCCAAGCTGTGCGTGACCTTGACCGATAGCCATTCGGTGGCGTCGATCTCGGGCTTGAAGCCTTGCACGGTCACGGGCGATTGCGGGAATACGGCCGGGTTGCCCAGGGCCAGGCTCATTTCGAAGGTGGCCAGGCCGCGCAGGATGCGCTGCCATTCGGCGACGGCCGCCGCGCGGGCGTCCGTTTCGTTGGCAAAGGTGGTGCGCAGGCGCTTGCTGTTGCCGGGCACGCCGGCCACCACGCTGCGGCGGCGCGCGTAGCGCTCGTCGTGCCAGAAGGCGCGCACGCCCGTGTAGGCGTCGCTTTCCGCGCTGTGGTAGCGGTGGCCGTCGCCCAGGGCGCGCGTGATGGGGATGACGGGTAGCGCCTTGCCGCTGGCGGTGCGGCTCTGGTTGATGGGGATGAAGAGCAAAGTGTCATTCTTGACGGTGGCCACGGCATCGTATTTCCTGCCCAGCCGGCGCAGGAAGGCCGCATCGCTTTCGTGGGTCTGGTCAATGTGCTCGATGGCCGTGTCGCGCAGGCGCGCCGACACGCCCGACGCCAGCTCGTTGCGGAAGGCGATGGCCTCGATGATGGCGCCCAGGGTGGTCTTGTGAAAACTGTGTTCCTGCTGCTGTTTGAACGTGTCGATCAGGTTGGCCGACCTGGCGCGCAGGGTGATGGTGTCGGGCGCGCCGCTGTGCTCCACCTCGTCGACGATGAACTTGCCCATGTCCACCAGGCCAGTGGCTTGCCAGCCCAGCGCCAGGGCGACCTGCGCGCCGCGCGGCGGCAGGGCCAGCTTGCCGTCGCTGTCATCCAGCGAAATATCGAGCTGGTCGCTCTCGTCGCCACGGCACAGGGTCAACGTCAGATTGATCAGCCGCGGCGAGACGATAGCCGTCAAATCCTTGTCCTCGATGCTGACCTTGAAGGCGGGGATATGCTCGCTCATTTGAATTTGTCCGCCGCGCTGCCGATGGCGCCGCTGATGTTGCCGCCGATCTTGTCTTTCATCTCGCTGACGACGCCGCCGTATTTCGACGTGATGCCGCCGACCACGTTGCCCACCACGCTGCCCACGGCATTCTTGGCCGCGCCCGCGATGCTGCTGGTCATGCCGTCGATGCTGAGCATGTTTTTCAGGTCGCCGATGTCGCCCAGGCCGACCATGGCCAGCACGCCGTCGTCGTCTCGCTTGAGTGCAATCGAGAACTCGACGCGGCGCGCGCCGCCGCTGCCGTCCAGGATGGTGCGGCCCTCCGTCATGCTCGTGATGCGGTAGGAGCCGAGAATGCGGCCCGTCCCCTGGATCAGAATCCACGACTTGCCCGTGTCGGCCATCATGCGCAGCGCGTCGAGCGAGTACAGGGAGCCGGTCAGTTCCGGCGCCACCCAGCCCGCCAGGGTGATGGTGTCGTCGCCGGGCCCCACGTACTGGTGCGCATCGCGCAGGCCCACGCGGGCCGTGCTGGCATGCTTCCATTCCGTTTGCCGCTGCAGCTCGTGATAGGCCAGCGTCGGCAGGCTGAACACGAACATTCCTAAAATCATCATCATGGTGTGCTGTTCTTTCTTAATCGTGGTCGCGCAAGGACGAGCGGATGCGTGCCGCCTTTTCGCGGTCGCGCTGATCGAGCGCCACACTGACGGCGCGCGCGATGGCCTGGGGATCGGTGCCGGCCTGCACATGGAAGGTGATTTCGATCTTGTCACCCTGAATAGTCATGCCGGCGCCGAACCCGCCCTGGGACAGCGGCGCGCGCGTGTCGAAGGCGCTGGCGGGCAAGGCGGTAGCAGTGCCGATGGCGATGCCGGCGCCCAGTTGCGTGAGGCGCTGCGCCAGGCCGGAAACCAGGGCAATCGGCGCGCCCTCGCTACGGTCCAGGCCCACGGCCAGGCCCTGCATGGTGTAGTCGCCGAGCTGGGCAAACACGCGGCTCGGGCTGTGGATGCCCAGCTTTTCCTTGAACCAGGCAATGGTGCTGGAACCGGCATTGCTGATGGCGTCCTTGACGGCGCCCATGGAACCTGTGATGCCGTTGACCAGGCCGCGCAGGATGTTGGCGCCGAACTCGGTGAACTGGGCCGGCAGCTTGATGCCGAACCAGCTCATGACGCCCGCGAAGGCCTGATAGAACACGCCGACCGGCGACCAGTTGATAATCAGGGCGCTGATACTGGCCATGCCGCCGCTGAACGTGGCTTGCAGCCGCGTCCACAGATCGGCAATGAAACCGGTCAGCGGCGCCAGTCCCTCGACAATGCTGTGCCGGATATTGGCGGCAAAGTCGGTGAACCTGGCAGGCAGCGCGATGCCGAACCAGCCCAGCACGCCCGCGAAGGCGCGGTAGAACAGGCCCAGGGGCGACCAGTTGGCGATCAGGTTGTTGACGCCGACGAAGCCGCCGGAAAATGCGGTTTTGATGTGCGACCAGATACCCAGGAAGAATGCCTTGATGGGCGTCCAGTTCTTGTAGATCAGATAGGCGGCGCCGGCAATGGCGGCGATGGCCATCAGCACCCAGCCAACAGGCGTCGTCAGCAGCGCGGTGCCCAATCCCAGCACGGCCCGGCCCGCCCACATGAAGGCGCCGCCCAGGCCGCGCAAGATGGGCGTGAGCACGCCGCCCGTCACGCCCATCTTGGTGAACATGACGTGCAGCATGGCATACGGGCCGATCATGGCGGCAATGCCCAGCATCAGCGGGCCGAGCACCAGCAGCAGGCCCGCCAGCACGGCAAAGCCGGCGATCATGACCTTGGCCACGGTCGGGTTGCGTTCCATGAAGGCATTCAGGCGCGCCATGGCGGCAATCGCCATTTCCAGCGCCTGCGTGTACATAGGCAGGATTTTTTCACCCATGACAAGTTTCAGGTCGGACACCTTGGCCAGCGCTTCCCGTTCCGCACCGGCCCCGAGGCCACGCGCGCGGACGTGCAAGCTGTCCATGCCCTCCGAATTTTGGTTCAGGCGTTCGCTCTTGCGGATCTGCACGCGCTGGTCGACCATGCGC
>NZ_JBWBYV010000144.1:0-5761 GCF_056174685.1 Janthinobacterium sp. BHSEK | reverse complement strand
TTGCGTGCCCGGTGACGGTGCGGCCAGCGTATCGATCGGCCGGCCGATCGCCAATACGCGCATCTACATCCTCGACCGTCACCTGCAGCCGGTGCCGGTGGGCGTGGCGGGCGAGATCCACATCGCCGGCGTGCAGGTCGGGCGCGGTTACCTGAACCGCGCGGAATTGACGGCGGAACGCTTCATCCGCGACCCTTACGCCGATGCCGCCGGCGCGCGGCTGTACAAGACCGGGGACCTTGGGCGCTGGCTGGCGGACGGTTCCATCGATTACCTCGGACGCAACGACTTCCAGGTCAAGATCCGCGGCTTCCGCATCGAGCTGGGCGAGATCGAGACGCGCCTGCTGGCATGCGACGGCGTGGCAGAAGCGCTGGTCGTCGCCCGCGAAGACGCGCCAGGCGAGAAACGGCTGGTGGCCTACCTGCGCGCGTCCGGCGCGGCGCCTGTCGCTGGTGAACTGCGCGCCCAGCTTGGCGCCCATCTGGCCGATTACATGATTCCCAGCGCCTTCGTCACGCTCGACGCCTTCCCGCTGACCAGCAACGGCAAACTGGACCGCAAGGCCTTGCCGGTACCCGACCGCTCGGCCGTCGAAGCGGCGGCATACCAGGCGCCGCAAGGCGGCACCGAGGCCGCCATCGCGGCCATCTGGCAGCAATTGCTGGGCATCGAACAAGTCGGCCGCGATGACCACTTCTTCGCCCTGGGCGGCCACTCGCTGCTGGCGGTGCAGGTGGTGTCGCGGCTGCGCCAGGCTTTCGAGGTGGAGATTGCCCTGCACGACCTGTTCGACGATCCTTCTCTCATCGCGCTGGCGCAACTGGTGGATGTCGCCGGACGATCGACCATGACGGCCATTGTCCGGGCAGATCGCAGCCAACCGCTGCCGCTGTCGTGGGCGCAGCAGCGCCTGTGGTTCCTCGACCAGCTGGACGCGACGGCGGGCGCGGCCTATCACATTCCGTTCGGCCTCAAGCTCAGCGGCGCGCTCGACAAGCCGGCCCTGAGGGCTGCGCTGGACCGCATCGTTGCCCGCCACGAGGCGCTGCGCACCACTTTCGTCAAAGCCGAAGGCCAGGCAGTGCAGGTCATCGCTCCCGCCGACACAGGCTTCGCACTGGAGGAGCGCGACCTGAGTTCGTTGCCGGGCCACGAACTCCTGTTTACTGCCGACAGCATGGGCGTGGCCGAGGCGCACCAGCCCTTCGATTTGGCGCAGGGTCCGCTGGTGCGCGGTTGCTTGCTACGTTTGTCCGAACAGGAACATATCCTGTTGATCACGTTGCACCACATCATAGGCGACGGCTGGTCGCTCGGCGTGCTGATGGAGGAACTGGCTGCATTGTATGGCGCCTGCAGTCAGGGTCTGCCCGACCCGTTGCCGGCGCTGGCAATCCAGTACGCCGACTATGCCGCCTGGCAGAGAGAATGGCTGCAAGGCGCGGCGCTGCAGGCCCAGATCGGCTACTGGAGGCAGCATCTGGACGGCGCGCCAGCGCTGCTGACACTGCCGACCGACCGCAACCGCCCGGCAGTACAAGGCTATGCCGGCGGTGCGGTGCCCTTCGTGGTGCCGGCTGACGTGGCCGCCGGTCTGCGCGCGCTGGCGCAGCGCCACGGCGCGACCCTGTTCATGACCATGCTGGGCGCGTGGGCGGTGCTGCTGTCGCGCCTGTCGGGACAGGGCGACGTGGTGATCGGCGTGCCGGTGGCCAACCGCCAGCGCGCGGAAGCGGAAAGCCTGATCGGTTTCTTCGTGAATACGCTGGCGGTGCGGGTACGGCTCGAGGACGATCCGACGGTCGCTGCCCTGCTGGCGCAGGTCAAGGCCGATACGCTGGCCGCCTATGCCCACCAGGACTTGCCATTCGATCAAGTGGTGGAAGCGCTCAAGCCGCCGCGCAGCATGAGCCACAGTCCGATCTTCCAGGCCATGCTCAACATGACCACCGCACAGGCCGGCCGCGCCGCACAGTTGCCGGGACTGCGGCTGGAGCAGACTCCGGTCGACAACAGCAGCGTGCACTTTGACCTGTCGCTGACGCTGGCCGATGGCGGCGAGGCGATTCATGGCGGCATCGCCTATGCGAGCGAGCTGTTCGACGAAAGCACCGTGCAGCGCTTTGCTGCCATGTTTCACACCCTGCTGCGGGAGATCAGTGGCGGCGTGCACGCCGATGCCGGGCGCGTGAGCGGCCTGGGCATGCTTGACGCCGCGGCACGCCAGCAGGTGCTGGTCGATTTCAACCAGACCCGCACCGCATATGCCGACGACCGTTTGCTGTCCACCATCTTCGAAGAGCAGGTGGCCCTGCGTCCGGCCGCACCTGCCGTGATCTGCGAGGGCCGGAGCCTCAGCTTCGCTGAACTGAACTGCCGTGCCAACCGCCTTGCCCACGCCCTGATCGCCAGGGGCGTGCGGCCGGACAGTCTGGTGGCGCTGTGCGTGGAGCGCAGCGTCGAGATGTTGGTCGGCATCCTTGGCATCCTCAAGGCCGGCGGCGCCTACGTCCCGCTTGATCCCAATCATCCACAGGAGCGACTGGCCTATGTGCTGGAAGACTGCGCGCCGACGGCGCTGGTGACCAGCCGCGTACTGCTCTGCAAGCTGCCGGTCTTGACCCTGAGCCGCGTTCCGGCGCTGCTGCTGGACGACACCGTCGAAGCTGGGCCGGAAGGTGCCGGCGAGAGCAATCCGGACCCGCAGGCCCTGGGCCTGACCGCGCGCCACCTGGCGTATGTGATCTACACTTCGGGATCGACCGGCAACGCCAAAGGCGTGATGGTCGAACACGCCTCGCCGGTCAACTTCTGGCACGTGCTCGAGCGCACCACGCATCGCTATTGCACGCCGCACGCCAACGTGGCGCTCAACGCCGCGTATTCCTTCGACATGTCGCTCAAGGGCATCCTGCAATTGCTGTCGGGACGCTGCGTGGTGCTGATTCCAGAACTGATCCGCGCGGATGGTCCTGCGCTGCTGCGCTTCCTGGCACAGCACCGCATCGAGGCCTTCGATTGCACGCCGTCGCAGCTGTCGGTGCTGCTGTCGGCCGGTCTGATCGGCAACCCTGCGTACCAGCCGGTCAGCGTGCTGATCGGCGGCGAGCCGATCGACGCCGTGATGTGGCAAACCCTGAAGGCGGCACCGGACATCCGTTTCTACAATATGTACGGTCCGACCGAATGCACGGTCGATGCCACCATCTGCCAGATCCGCGAGGCGGGGGATACGCCCAACATCGGCTGGCCGATCGACAACATGCAGATCTATCTGCTCGACCAGCACGGGCAGCCTGTGCCGCCTGGCGTGGCAGGAGAGATCCATATTGGCGGTATCGGCGTGGCGCGCGGCTACCTGCGGCGCCCGCAACTGACCGCCGAGCGCTTCCTGGCTGACGCGTTCAGCACGAGGGACCGCGCGCGCGTCTACAAGACCGGCGACCTTGGTCGCTGGCTGCCGGATGGCCGTATCGAATATCTCGGCCGTAACGACTTCCAGGTCAAGATCCGCGGCTTCCGTATCGAGCTGGGGGAGATCGAGGCCAAACTGGTCGGCTGCGACGGCGTGCGCGATGCGCTGGTGGTGGCAACCGACGATGCCAATCTCGGCAAGCGCCTGGTGGCGTATGTGACGGCGCGCCAGGGAGCGCAGCTGAGCGGCGGGGCGCTGCGCTCGGCGCTGGCGGCGCAACTGGCCGACTACATGGTGCCGGCCGCCTTTGTGGTGCTGGCGGCCTTCCCCCTCAATGCCAATGGCAAGGTGGACCGCAAGGCTCTGCCGCCGCCCGATGCCGGCGCTTTCGCCAGCCGCGCTTATGCGCCGCCGCAGGGGCGCGTCGAGCAGATGGTTGCGCAATTGTGGCAGGAGCTACTGGGCGTGCGGCAGGTCGGCCGTCTTGACCACTTCTTTGAACTGGGCGGCCACTCCCTGCTGGCGGTGCAGTTCGCGTCCCGCCTGCGTGATGCGCTCGGCATCGAGCTGCCGCTGCGAGAGCTGTTTGCCCACCCCACGGTGCAGGCACTGGCAGAGGCCATCGGCGCGCTCGGGGTATGCCAACAGGACGGCAACCTGGTGCTGATCCGCGCCGGTGGCAAGCAGCGTCCGCTGTTTCTGGTGCATCCCGGTGAAGGCGAAATCGGCTACGCGCGCAGCCTGGCGCCCTGGCTCGACGGCGAACTGCCGCTGTACGGCTTGGCCGCGAGCGGCTTCGTGGCGGGCGAGGTGCCGGCGTGCAGTGTGGAAGAGATGGCGGCCAGTTATGTGCACCAGATCCGCGCGGTGCAGCCGCAGGGACCCTATCGGCTGGCCGGATGGTCGGCGGGCGGCACCATCGCTTACGAGATGGCCAATCAGCTTATCGGCGCTGACCAGACGGTCGAATTCCTCGGCTTGATCGACACCCGCTGCGACTACAGCGAGCCGCCGGAAGCGGCGCTGGCGACGGCCGATGGCGGCGCCGCCTACCGCCGCGCCGTGCCGGCCGAGTTCGACGCCTGGATGCGCTCCATGGCGTGGGTGCCGGCGCACGCGTCCGATGAAGTGCGCGCCGAACTGTTGGCGCTGGACGGCAATGTCGAGGCCATGCTGGCCCGCTGCCAGGGTGCCGGTCTGCTGCCGCCGCAGATTGGCGCCGACATGCTGCGCCGCTATCTGGCGGTCCAGCATGCGATTGCCGTGGCGCTGCGCCAGTACGCCCGGCCATCTATCCCGGCCGGTATTACATTGTTCACGGCGACCGACGAGCAGCGCGCCGACACCTCGCTCGGCTGGCGCGCCGCCGTCGGTCGGCGCCTGAGCGTCAGGCCGGTGGGCGGCAACCACCGCTCGATCATGGAAATGCCATGGATCGAGCGGCTGGGCGCGGTGCTGAGCGCTGCACTGGGCAATGTCACCGATACCGCACCGTGCTATGAGGAACTGGCATACGCGCCGCGCATCCCGATCCAGAGTGGTCGTCCGCAGGTGGCGCCGCTGTTCTGCGTGCCCGGCGCCGGGGCCAGCATCACTGCCTTCACTTCGCTGGCGCAGGCGGTGGACGCGACACTGCCGATCTATGGCCTGCAACCGCGCGGCCTGTGCGGCACGCTGGTGCCGCACATCGACGTGCCGAGCGCGGCGCGCAGCTATGTCGCCGCCATCCGCGAGGTGGCGCCGCACGGGCCGTACCGCTTGCTGGGGCATTCCTTCGGCGGCTGGGTGGCGCTGGAGGTTGCGCGCCAACTGGTGGCGGCCGGGGAAACCGTGTCGGCGCTGGTGATACTCGACACCGATGCGCCGTCGCCGCCGGGCGCGCCGCCGCATCGTCACAGCCGCATCGACATGCTGTTGCGGCTGGTCGAGATTTTCGAGCTGAACCTGAACCAAACGCTGGGCTTGACGGCGGCCGATTTTGCCGGGGGCGACCACGAGGGACAGCTTGCCGTGCTGCTGGCCCGGCTGGTGGCGGTCAGGCTGATGCCTCCCGGTACATCGGTGCGCACCCTGCAAGGCATCGTGCGCGTGTTCGAGACGAATCTGAACACCGACTATCAGCCGCACGGCCGCTACCTGGGCCCCGTGCATCTGGTGGCCGTGCCGCAGGAGAAGCCGGACGGCGGTTGGCAGTACGACCCAGACGATCTCCTGACGCGCTGGCGCCGCTTTGCTCCCGATATCCGTTTCCTCGACGGTCCGGGCAATCACATGACGTTGCTGCAACGGCCACATATCGATGCCGTTGCCGCATGGATCCTCCCCTTACTGAAGGATGTTAAA
>NZ_JBWBYV010000143.1:0-1449 GCF_056174685.1 Janthinobacterium sp. BHSEK | reverse complement strand
GACGGCGCCGTGGTGCAGTACGATCATGCGGCCCATGCCCTGACGGCCCTACTCCCCGGCGGCACGGCTACCATCACCGCCGACAAGGTCACGTCGAACGCGCCCAGCACCATCTGCACGGGCGACCTGACCGTCATGAAAAACCTGATCGTCATGCAATCGGCCACCGTCAACGGCGCCACCGCGCTGAACGGCGGCGTGAACGCCAAGGCCGGCGCCGCTGGCGGCGTGGCCATGACCGTGCAAGGGACAATCAAGGCCAGCGACGACGTGCTGGCCGGCGCCATCAGTCTGGCCAAGCATCCGCACGGCGGCGTCAAAGCCGGCGGCGACCGGTCGGGCGGGCCGCAAGCATGATGGGCATGCACGCCGCCACCGGGCGCAACCTGACGGGCCTGGACCACCTGCGCCAGTCGGTCACCGACATTCTCACCACGCCCATCGGTTCGCGCATCCGGCGCCGCCGCTATGGTTCCGAGGTGCCCGAGCTGATCGACCAGCCCCTGAACAGCGCCACGCAGTTGCGCATCTACGCCGCCACCGCCTTTGCCCTGCGCCGCTGGGAGCCGCGCCTGCAGCTCGCCAGCGTGCAGCTCACGCGCGACACGGACGGCGCCATCGCCCTGCTGCTCGATGGCACGGCGAATGGCCAGGGCATCACGATGGCCGTGCCCGTCAAGCAAGGCGGCGGCGTATGAGCACGCCCATCGACCTGACCCAGTTGCCGGCCCCCAGCATGGTCGAGGTGCTGGACTTCGAAGCCATCCTCGCCACGCGCAAAGCCCACCTGGTGAGCCTGCTGCCGGAATCCGAGCGCGCGGCCGTCACGGCCCTGCTGGAGCTTGAATCGGAACCGGCCACCAAGCTGCTGGAAGAGAACGCGTATCAGGAAACCATCCTGCGCAACCGCGTCAACGACGCCGGCAAGGCCGTTATGCTGGCGTTTGCCCTCGACGGCGACCTGGACCAGCTGGGCGCCAACGTCAACGTGGCGCGCCTGGTCATCACGCCGGCCAATCCGAACGCCCTGCCGCCCGTGGCCGCCGTCATGGAAGACAACGACGCCTACCGCCTGCGCATTCAGGAAGCGCCGGATGGCCTGTCCGTGGCCGGCCCGAAGGCGTCGTATGAATTCCATGCCCGCAGCAGCGACGGGCGCGTCAAGGACGCGAGCGCCACCAGTCCCGCGCCGGCCAGCGTGACCGTCACGGTGTTGGCCAACAATGACACCGGCATCGCCGACGCCGCGCTGCTGGCCACCGTGGCGCGCGCACTCAACGCCGAAGAAGTGCGCCCCCTGGGCGACCGCCTGACGGTGCAACCTGCCCAGGTCATCGACTACCAGATCGAGGCCACCTTGTTTATCGGCGTCGGCCCGGAAGTGCCGATTCTGCTGGACGCGGCGCGCGCCAACGCCGTGCGCGTGTCCCAGCCGCGCCGCCCGCTGGG
>NZ_JBWBYV010000142.1:0-578 GCF_056174685.1 Janthinobacterium sp. BHSEK | reverse complement strand
TAACCGCTCTGGTGCGGCTCATTGCGCGCTTGGCCCCTTCGAGCAGGCGCACCACGCGCGCTTTCTTTTCGTGCGCGCGCGCCGTGCGGCGCAGAGCCAGGTCCAGGTTGGCTTGTGTCGGCTGGGCGATTGCGGTGGCGACGGCAGCCAGTGCGTCAGCGTCGGCGCTGGCCATTTCGCATACGTCGGACAGCCCGAGGCCTATTTCGTCGGCCGTTTCCAGGGATCGCACGCAAAGGCCGAAACGGTGCAGCAATTCGTTCAGGCAATCCATCCGCTCGGCAGGCGGCAGGCCGGCCAGCACTGACAACACGAAATTGGCCGGCAACAGGTTGTTTTCCTTCGATTCATCATCCAGCCAGCGCAGTACGCGGTCGCCGTTGTTTTTCGTGCGCTGGTACTCGTCCGGATGGGGTTCGAAGCGAATTCCGGTGGCAGCCGGACCACCAACCTCGTCGTGCGCCTGGACGATCACGCTGATCGCGCTGTAGCTCGACAGGCCGGCATCTTTTCGCCAGGAGCTGACGTGTTCGCGCAGGATGCCGATCAGAGTTTTCTTGTGCGAATCGTTCCGCATG
>NZ_JBWBYV010000141.1:0-747 GCF_056174685.1 Janthinobacterium sp. BHSEK | reverse complement strand
GACGCAAGCAGGGGGCGGCGCGACCTATCGAAAACCCAGCCTGGCACAGGTGGCCGAACTGGACGCCAGGCTGCTGCGTGGCCAGCGGCCCGGAGGCCACGCCATGCGCAGAATGCTCAAGGATGGCGCAGCGGCTGGCGCATCGGTGCTGGGGCGTCTCGGCCTGACACGCGCGCTCGCGCCACGCCTGACGGTGCTGCTATACCATCGCGTCAGCGATAGCGCGCGCGACAATCTCAGCGTCGGAATCGCACAGTTTGACCGGCAAATGGCATTGCTGCGCAAGCATTGCACGGTGCTGCCGATCGAGCAGGCGCTGAGGCTCGAATCAATCCCCGCCTCGCCCCGCCCGCTGGTATGCGTCACCTTCGACGACGGCTACCTGGACAACTACACCAACGCCGTGCCTATCCTCATGAAGCACCGGATTCCCGGCGCATTTTTTGTCGCCACCGGCTTCATTGGCACCGGGCGCGCCTTTCCGCACGACGCGCGACGGGGCAACCCGGCGATACCGATGATGACCTGGCAACAGCTGCGCGCGATGCGCGACGAGGGTTTCCTGATCGGCTCCCACACCGTCAACCATATCGACTGCGCGGCCGAACCGGAAGACGTCGTTCGCCACGAACTGGCGCGCTCGCGTGACGATTTGCGGCACGCACTGGGACTCGAAAGCGTCGTGCTCGGCTATCCATACGGGGGACGCCGGCACATGACGCCAGAGCGCCTCGAACTGGTCAGGCA
>NZ_JBWBYV010000140.1:0-3219 GCF_056174685.1 Janthinobacterium sp. BHSEK | reverse complement strand
GGCGCCGCCGGACGGCATGCACTGGCTGGGCACCGATGACCTGGGCCGCGACGTCCTGCGGCGCCTGGCGGCCGCCGCGCTGCCCACCCTGGGCATCGGCGTGGCCGTGAGCGCCGCCAGCATCGCGCTGGCGGTGCTGCTGGCGCTGGCGGGCCTGGCCTGGCCCGCCGCCGATGCGCTCGTGCTGCGGTTGGCCGACCTGTTCGGCGCCTTGCCGTCCACCCTGGTCTTCATCGTCATCGCCTCGGCCATGCAGCCCGGTGCGCCGGCCCTGGTGGCGATGCTGGCGGCATTCGGCTGGGATGCCGAATTTCGCGCGCTGCGCCTGCGCTTGCGCCAGGTATGGCGCCAGGAGAGCCTGGATGCGGCGCGCCTGGCGGAGGCATCGGGCATCTACCTGCTGCGGCGCCACGTATGGCCGGCCATGGCGGGACTGCTGGCCGTGCAGGCCGTCGCCCTGGTGCGCCGCGCCGTGTTCCACTATGCGGGCCTGGCCTTCCTCGGCCTGGCCGATCCGCGCACCCCGACCTGGGGCGGCATGCTCAATGAAGCCATGCCCTATCTTGCCCATCCCGACGCGCGCGCCTGGATCCTGGCGGCGTGGCTGTGCCTGGCCATGCTGCTGATCGCGCTGGCGCTGCTGGGCCAGGGCCTCGACGAGGGCGCGCGATGCTAGCGGCGGCAGGATTCTGCGTCGAGGCGGATGGCCGCCAGCTGCTGCGCCAATTGCACTTCCAGACGCGCCCCGGCGTGCCGCTGGCGATCATCGGCGAATCGGGCGCCGGCAAGAGCACCCTGGCGCGCGCCTTGCTCGGCCTGGCGCCGGGGCACTGCAGCGGCAGCTTGCGCGCCGGCGGCATGCAGCTGGCGGATGCGGACGAAACGGCGCTGCGGCGCTGGCGCGGCCGCCAGGCGGGCCTGGTGCCGCAAGACGTGCACGACGCCCTCAATCCCCAGCACACCTTGCTGGCCCAGGTGGCGGCGCCTTTGCGGCGGCATCTGGGCATGCGGCGCGGGCCGGCCGAACAGGCGGCCGGCGTCTTGCTCGTTTCGCTGGGGCTGCCGGAAATCCTGCACCGTCGCTATCCGGCCCAATGCAGCGGCGGCCAGCTGCAGCGCGTGCTGCTGGCGGCGGCGCTGGCGCCCGCGCCGGCACTGCTGGTGCTGGACGAGCCGACGTCCGCGCTCGATCCCGCCGCCAGCGCGCTGGTGCTCGGGCGCCTGCGCGCCGAAGCGGCGCAGCGCCAGCTGGTGGTGGTGACGCACGACCTGGAACTGGCGCGCGCACTCGATGGCGACGTGCTGGTGCTGTATGGCGGCTGCGCCGTGGAAACGGGGCCGGCCGCATCGGTGCTGGCGTCGCCGCGCCATCCGTATACGCGCGGCCTCTTGCGCGCCTGGCCGCGCGAGAACGGCAAGGACTTGCAGGGCATCGCCGGCACGCACGAGGAAAACGCGCGCGGCTGCGCCTTCGCCAGCCGCTGCAGCCAGCGCATCGGGCGCTGCGGCGAGGAAGCGCCGGCGCTCGACGCCACGGGCGTGGCCTGCCTGCGCGGCGGCATCGTCACCGTGCTGTCGGCGCGCGGCGTGCACAAGCGCCTGGGCGGGCAAGCGGTATTGGCGGGCGTGGACCTGGAGGTGCAGTCGGGCGAAACGGTGGTCATCGTGGGCGCCTCCGGCGCGGGCAAGTCGACCCTGGCGCGCATCCTCGTCGGCCTGCAGCAGGCCGATGCGGGCAGCGTGGACACGCCGGCGCGCGAGGCGGGCGGCGCGGCGGCGGGCATCGCCTACGTGCCGCAGCATGCGGGCGCCTCGGTGGCCAGCCACTTCACCGTGTTCGAGGCGGTGGCCGAGCCGCTCGTCATCGCGGCTCGCGGCAGCGTGGACGCCTGCCGCGCGGCGGCGCTGCGGGCGCTGGCCGACGTGCGCCTGCCGGCCACGCCGGCATTCCTGGCGCGCCGGGCGCGCAGCCTGAGCGGTGGGGAATTGCAGCGCCTGGCCATCGCGCGGGCGCTGATCGGCGATCCGGCCGTGCTGGTGGCCGATGAACCGACCGCCGCGCTGGACGCCTCGGTGCAGGCGAAGGTGCTGCGGCTGCTGCTCGACGTGCAGGAGGCGCGCGGCCTGGCCCTGCTGCTGATCACGCACAATCTGCCCATCGCCCGTCACGTGGCGGACCGCATCGTGCGGCTGGAAGAGGGCCGCTGCACGGCAGAGGCCTCAGGGTCGCCGGCCGGCCCGGAAGGCGCCGCGCCGGCGCTCTGGATGCGCCTGGCCTAAGTAACCCCCAATAAATTATGGCTCTGTTCCCGCTAAGTAGGGGAAGTCCGGGAATCTTCCTGTATCCCTGCTGTCTGACTGTACATCGCAGACAAACGGGAGCCTTCCATGCAGACCGGCCAATGGAAAACCTTCATCGCCCAGTTCGCCGCACTGAACCGTCGCCAGCGCCTGGCGGGTATCGCTCTGCTGCGAGGAAGCGCACCGCAGGACGCTGCCGCGGTACTCGTCGAAAACGTGGCCCGGCAGCGATTGCACTGTCCTGCCTGCAAGAGCAATCATGCTCACCGGCATGGCCATGCGCACGGACTGCAGCGCTACCGTTGCGTGCCGTGCGGGCGCACCTTCAATGCGCTCACCGGCACGCCGCTGGCGCGCTTGCGCCATAAATCACTGTGGCTCGATTACGCAGATTGCCTGCTGGCATCCGATTCCGTGCGCAAGGCAGCGTTACAGCTGGGCGTGCACCGCAACACCACCTTTCGCTGGCGCCACCGGTTTTTATCGTTGGCAAAAACGGACCGACCGCATTGCCTGCATGGCATTGCCGAAGCGGACGAACTGTATGTGCTCGAATCGGAAAAGGGAGCGCGGCATCTGACCCGTCCGGCGCGCCGCCGGGGCGGTCATGCCAGCCAACGTGGTATTTCCGATGAGCAGGTCTGCATCCTGGTGGCGCGCGACCGCACGGGGCAGACACTCGATTTCGTCACGGGAAAAGGAGCGCTGACGCAGGCGCAGGTGCGCCATTATTTGTTGCCCATGATCGACAAGGATATCCTGTTGCTCACCGATGGCCATGCCGCCTACCGGGCTTTTGCAAAGGAGGCGGGGATCAGCCACGAGGCCGTCAATTTGCGCGCAGGCATCCGGGTGCAGGGCGCCGTGCATGTGCAGCACGTCAATGCCTATCACAGCCGCCTGCGGGAATGGCTACGC
>NZ_JBWBYV010000139.1:0-1516 GCF_056174685.1 Janthinobacterium sp. BHSEK | reverse complement strand
GGCTATGGCCCGAGTGCGAGCCTGACCAGCCAATCGGTAGGACGCGGCGTCGTGGCTGCCCGCTACCGCTTGCTGCAGATAGGCTCCACGGGCCTGGCGACGTTGCTGTGGGACGTGGGCATATTGGGGACGCTTGCCTATCTATCCATCTTTATTCTTGGCACATTACTGGGTATCCGCTATGTCGCACGCAGCGGCGCCAGCGCCGAGCGCCTGGCGATTGCCGATACCAGCACCATTATGCTGATGCTCTTCCTGAGTACGCTGGTATACAACCGCACGCTGATCGACGAGCCGCCCATGCAATTGCTGTGTTTTTTCTGCCTTGGTTGCATCGTGCAGTTCGTGCGTTATGGTCAACCGGCGGCCAGCCTGCCGACAGCCGGGGCTGCGGTGCCGGAGCATGACAAGACCTTGCGCGGGATGCCAGCGTAGTCATGAGCAAGGTAAGCAAGTCCTTTGGCAACCTGGTAAAAAATAGTTCCATGATGTTCCTGCTGAATGTGGCGGGGGCAGGAGTAAGCGTCATCACCATTCCCGTCATGCTGGCGATCGCCGGCGTGCAGGCGTATGGCCATCTGGTGCTGGTGCAGTCCATCGCCCTGACCGTGTTTACCGTATGCGGATTCCAGTACTGGCAGGGCATGCTGGTGGCAATGCCAGGCCATCAAATAGACAGCAGTGCCTTGCGTGCCGCGGTGCTCAAAAGCCTGCGCTTCGAATTGCTGGCGCTGCTGGCCGTGCTGCTGGTCTCCGGCGGCCTGGCGATGTCGACGCTGTCGCAGGTGGCCCAGTTTTCCTGGGGCGACCTGCTGCTGCTATCGCTGGCGGCCGTCTTTCCCGTCATCGGCACCCACAGCGCGTACTTCCGACTGGTCAACCGCTACAACGTGCTGATGTTTGCAGGCTTCCTGACCAATTTGATCAAACTGGCCCTCCTGTTCGGCGTCTCACGCTACCAGCCGGACTTGTCGAGCATGATCCTGGCCTACACGATTCCGGAAGTCATTCGCTGCTTGCTGCTTTTCCTGCTCATCTTTGGCAGCCGCAGCGGCATTGCCGGTACGCTGCCGTACGCCGCCTTGCGCCAGGAGCGTCTGATGGAAGCGGGGAAGTGGAGCACGCTGCAAGCGATCTGCGACTTGCCGGTGGTGCAGCTGGACCGCGTCATTATCGGTTTTTCCTTGCCCGGTGAAAATTTGGGCGTCTTCAGCATCCTGAAGCGCATCTATTCGCTCGTCAATCTCGCCACGGCACCGTTCTATACCACCTCGATTCCCGAGTTTGCCGCGCGCGCCAACGCCGGCGACCTGGCTGGTGCCTTCAGCCTGTGGCACAAGACGATGAAGATGCTGTTTTGCGTGACGGCTGCGGCAGGTGTGGCGTGCTATGTCAGCAAATTTCTCTGGATGCCGAGACTGTTTCCCGTGCTGCAGGGATACTTGCCCGAGTTCACTGTCGTCCTGTTGACGGCCGTGATTGCTGGTACGTTTGTGACGACGCACGCGTTCTATTG
>NZ_JBWBYV010000138.1:0-7318 GCF_056174685.1 Janthinobacterium sp. BHSEK | reverse complement strand
AAGGCTGCCCTGGTAGGCCAGCACGGTCTGCTTGAAGGACTCGGGCACGGGCTGCGTGGCCTGCTGTTCATAGTCGTACATGACGTGCACGGAAATGGCCTTGGCCATCACCACGCCCTGTTCGTCGCCAATGTGCATGACGTGCTCCATTTCAAAGCTCTTGCCGCCGAACTTGGAGACATGGCTGAGCACCAGCACCTTGTCGCCGTACTTCGCCTGGGCGATGTATTCGCACGCGGTTTTCACCATGATGTGCGGCAGCTTCTCGCTCTTCGGAATTTCCAGGATGCGGTGCATGTATTCGAGGTAGGCCGTCTGCATGTACTCGTAGTACACGGGGCTGCTGACGTGGCCCATCGAGTCGGTGTCGCAGTAACGGATGTCGAGATTGGTCTTGAAAGAGCGGCGCATCATTGTGTCCTCATGTGGCGGTTATATCCGGTCAGGCCGGCTTGGGTAGTGACATTTCGCCAATGATGCTAAGACCGATCGAGGGTGCCTCACAAGACGCAATATCTGAGGGCCGACGTCCAAATATCTGAGGAGCCGGATGGCGCCCGTTGCGCTACCATCGCTGCAGAAGTATTCCGGCAACAAGGACCCGGCGCATGGCGCCGCGGCTGCCGCGCCCACCGGCGCGGCCCACCGGTTTCCTCTTCCCCACCCTATTGAATGAAAGGCGCATCGATGAAAATCGCGATCCTGGCTGACCGCCTCGAGCTGTTGAACATCAAGAAAGATTCGACCTACGCGATGATGCAGGAAGCGGCCGCGCGCGGCCACGCATTGCACGTATTCGAACAGCGGCATCTGCACTGCGAAGGGGGCGTGGTCAGCGCCCATGCGGCGCGCGTGCACCTGACCGACGCGGCAGGCGCGTGGTTCCAGCGGGAGGCGGCGGCGACGCTGCCGCTGGCGCGGTACGACGCGGTGCTGGTGCGCAAGGACCCGCCGTTCGACATGGAATACCTGTACAGCACCCACCTGCTGGACATGGCGCAGCGCCAGGGCGCGCGCGTCTTCAACCGGCCATCGGCCGTGCGCGACCACAACGAGAAACTGGCGATCCTCGAATTCGCGCCGTTCTGCGCGCCGACCCTGGTCAGCCGCGAGCCGTCGCGCCTGCGCGCCTTCCACGCCGAGCACGGCGACGTGATCTTCAAGCCGCTCGACGGCATGGGCGGCGCCGGCATCTTCCGCGTGCGCGAGGACGGCATGAACCTGGGCGCCACCGTCGAAATGCTGACGCGCGACGGCGCCGTCACCATCATGGCGCAGCGCTACATTCCCGCCATCAGCGAAGGCGACAAGCGCATCCTGCTGATCGGCGGCAAGCCGGTGCCGCACGCGCTGGCGCGCATTCCGCAGGCGGGCGAGGTGCGCGGCAACCTGGCTGCCGGCGGACGCGGCGAAGCGCGCGCGCTGACGGCGCGCGACCGCGAGATCGCCGACACCCTGGCGCCCGTGCTGGCGGCGCGCGGCCTGCTGCTGGTCGGGCTGGACGTGATCGGCGCGCATCTGACCGAAATCAATGTCACCAGTCCGACCTGCTTCCGCGAAATCATGCAGCAGACGGGTTTCGACGTGGCGGGCATGTTCATCGATGCGCTGGAAACGGCGGCATCGCTCACGCACACGAACGAGGAACAAGCATGAACAAGGTAAGCACACTGCAAAGCTGGATAGGCGGACGCTGGATGGGCAGCGAAGCGGGACTGTCGCTGCACAGCGCCATCGACAATGCGCTGATCTATCACACGCATGCCGAGTCGGTCGACGCGCAGCACGCGCTCGACTATGCGCGCCGCACCGGCGTGCCGGCATTGATGGCCCTCGACTTCCAGCAGCGGGCGGCCTGCCTGCGGGCGCTGGCATCGCACATCCAGCACCATCGCGAGGAGCTGTACACGATCGCCCACCTGAGCGGCGCCACGCGCGCCGACAGCAAGCAGGATATCTGCGCCGGCATCGGCGTGCTCAATTCCTACGCCGGCATCGCCGCCAGCGGCCTGCCTTCCGGTAACGTGCTGCACGAAGCGCCCGCCATGTCGCTGTGCCGGCGCGGCGGCGCGGCCGGCACGCACATCATGGTGCCGCGCGGCGGCGTGGCCCTGCACATCAACCCGTTCAACCTGCCCGTCTGGTCGCTGCTGGAAAAATTCGCCGCCAGCTTTCTGGCCGCCATGCCCTGCATCGTCAAGCCGGCCACCTGCACCAGCTACCTGGCCGAAGCGCTGGTGCGCCTGATCGACGCTTCCGGCCTGCTGCCGAAAGGCGCGCTGCAGCTGGCCATCGGCCCCGCCGATGCCTTGCTGGCGCGCCTGCAGGACAACGACGCCGTCAGCTTCACGGGCTCGGACGCCACCGCCACGACACTGCGCAAGCACCCCAACCTGCTGGCGCGCTCGGTGCAGCTCAGCCTGGGCGCGGCGTCGCTGAACTGCGCCATCCTGGGACCGGACGTGCGCAGCGGCGAGCCGGAATTCGAGCTGCTGGTCGACGCCATCGTGCGTTCGATGACGGTCAAGGCGGGCCAGGACGGCGCCGCGATCCGCCGCGTGATGGTGCCGCACGGGCAGATCGAAGCGCTGACGGCGCGCCTGCGCGAACGCCTGGCGGCGGTGGTGATCGGCGACCCGGCGCAGGCGGGCGTGCAAATGGGGCCGCTGGCGTCGCAGGAACAGCGCAGCGAACTGGGCGCCCGCGTGCGCGCCCTGGCCGAGGAAAGCGACATCGTCTGCGGCCAGGTGGACGGCTACGCGCCGGCAGGAGACAGGGTGCGCGACGGCGCCTTTGCCGCGCCCACCCTGCTGCTGTGCCGCGGCGGCGCGCGCGGCGACGCCGTGCATGAGATCGAGGCCTTCGGACCCGTCTGCGCGCTGATGCCGTATGCGGACGTGGAGGAAGCGCTGGCGCTGGCCGCGCGCGGCAGGGGCAGCCTGGCCAGCACGCTGGCCACGCGCGACCCGAAGCTGGCCGCGTATGCCGTGCCGCGCCTGGCCGCCTCGCACGGGCGCGTGCTGGTGCTGGAACGCGAAGTGGCGGCGGCGGGGACGGACGTGCTGGCCTCGGCGCACCTGAAGTACGGCGGCCCTGGCCGCGCCGGCTGCGGCGAGCAGCTGGGCGGCTTGCGCGCCATCTCGCAATACCTGCAACGCTCGGCGCTGCAAGGCTCGCCCACCATGCTGACGGCCGTGACGGGCGAATACGTGCGCGGCGCCGCCGTGCGCGAAAGCGTGCAGCATCCGTTCCGCAAGCATTTCGACGAGCTGGAAGTGGGCGAATCACTGCTGACGCACCGGCGCACCGTGTGCGAAGCGGACATCGTCGCCTTCGGCGGCATCTCGGGCGATTATTTCTACATGCATTTCGACGAGATCGCCGCGCGCGATTCGCAGTTCGGCCGACGCATCGCGCACGGCTATTTCGTGCTGGCGGCGGCGGCCGGACTGTTCGTGTCCCCGGCGCCGGGTCCCGTGCTGGCCAACTACGGGCTCGACGACCTGCGCTTCGTCGCCCCGGTGGGCATCGGCGACACCATCCGCGCGCGCCTGACGTGCAAGCGCAAGGTCGACCGCCAGCGGCGCGACGACAAGGGCGTCGGCCAGGGCGTGGTGTCGTGGGACGTGCAGGTCACCAACCAGAACGATGAACTGGTGGCCAGCTACGACATCCTGACCCTGGTGGCCAAGCGCGGGGCCATGAGCGGCAGCCCTCAGCATTCCTGATGGCGCGGCTCAAGAAATACAAATAGCCAAGCTTATCCGCCTCTTCCAGAATGGCGGCTGACGAGATGAAGCCAACCGGGTATTTCAGGGACCAGAAGGGGTGCGGCGCGCCACTTCCGGTCCCGGGACAGCGCTGCTGTAGCAGATTCGACTGACGCTGCGCAGGCCAGCACCTGCGCCCTCCCTTCCCGTGGCTTCCCTTCTGACAAAGACGACCTTCCCATGCGACATGCCGTACCCCTTTTCCTGCTTGGCGCCAGCGCGCTGCCCATCGCCCCCCTCTCCTTCGCACAGCACATGCCGGATGCGCGCGCCGGACAGGCGGCGCCGCTGGCGACCCTGCCCGAAGTCAAGCTGATCGACCAGTCCGCGCCGGACGCGCCCCTGCCGGGCATCACGCGCATTTCGCGCGAGACCCTGCAGCGTCAGCAAGCGATGGACGTGGCCGACGTCTTTGCCGGCGAAGCGGTCGTCAGCGTGGGCGGCGGCGCCGGCAATGCGCAGCGCCTCTACCTGCGCGGCGTCGATGGCGCCAACCTGAACATCAGCATCGACGGCGCGCGCCAGGGCCGCAGCCTGCACCAGCACCGGGGCGACCTGGCCGGCATCGATCCCGACCTGCTGAAACAGGTCGATATCCAGCCCGGCCCCAGCGCCGAGGCGGGGCCGGGCGCGCTGGGCGGCAGCATCCGCTTTGACACCGTCGATGCGCAGGACTTGCTGGTGCCGGGAAGGCGCGCGGGCGCCACCGTGCGCGCGGCGTACGCCAGCGCCGACGAAGCGCGGCGCGGCGCCGTCAGCGCGTACGGCATGCTGGGCGAGACGCTGGACAATAAGCTGGGCCTGCTGGCCCATGTGAGCGCCGTCAACCGCGACAACTACCGCATCGGCGGCGGTGGCGACGTGCCCCATTCGGCCGGGCGCGACCGCGACTACCTGCTCAAACTGAGTCTGCTGGAGCTGGCCGGCCACAGCCTGCGGCTGGGCGCGGCGCGCAACCGCAATGCGGGACTCTACCTGTTCGGCCGGGTCGGCAGCGACAACGGCTATGCGCCCGCGAACGCCGTGCCCACCTACCAGCGCAGCGCGCGCCATACCTATACGCTGGAGCACCGCTACCAGCCGGCCGGCAATGCCCTGCTGGACTGGAAATTCAATCTGTACCAGAACGAGAACACGCTGGAAGACGTGCCCCAGGCGCGCAGCGCCAGGACGACGGAACGGGGCGGCAGCGCGCGCAATACGGCGCACCTGGCCTTGGCCGGCACGCAGCACCGCCTGACGGCCGGCGCCGACTTCATGGACGAGGAAGGCACGACGAACGGCGTGCTGGGCGCCGCCATCCTGGGAGCGGGCCGCAAAACCACGCAGACACGCAACCTGGGCCTCTTCGTGCAGGAGCGCATGCGCTGGCAAGCCGTGCAGCTGTCGCTGGGCGTGCGACACGACCGCTACGACACCGCCTTCGGACCGCGCACCGTCAAGGGCGGCAAGACGTCGCCGAACGCCGGCGCCGAAGTGGAGCTGGGTGGCGGCGTGGGCGCCTTTGCCAGCTATGGCGAGGCGGTGCGCGCCAGCGGCATCATCCCCATCGGTTTCCTCACCAGCGTGGACAAGAAAAGCAATTTCAACAACGGCAAGCCCTTCAAGCCGGAAACCTCGGACACGCGCGAAGCGGGATTACAGTACGAAGGCGCCGATGCGCTGCAGGACGGCGACCGCCTGACCGTACGCCTCGGCTATTTCGACACCCGCATTGCCAACCTGATCGAGTGGGCCGGCCAGGGCGCAGCGTATCCCGCGTATATCCGCAACATGCCCGAGACCCTGCGTTCCAGGGGCTGGGAATGGAAGGCGCGCTGGCAGCGCGGCGGCTACGCCACGTCCTTGGGCGTGGTGCTGGCCGATACCACGCTGGGCGGCAAGCCCTTGAACCCGTCGCGCCGCGTGGGCACGGCCCTGGGCGACCGGCTCACGTGGGACAGCCACTGGCGGATGCTGCCCGGCCTCACGGCCGGCTATACCGTGAACGCCGTGCGGCGCCTGGAGGACGTGCCGAAAGCGGCGGTGCAGCGGGCCGGCTATGTGCTGCACGACGTCCAGCTGCAATGGCAGCCGGCCGCGCTGCGCGCGCTGAGCCTGGCGCTGGCCGTGCGCAACCTGGGCGACAAGCGCTACACGAGCCACAGTTCGCTCGACGGCGGCGTCGGCAATATCCTGCCGGAGCCGGGACGCGACGTGCGCGTCAGCGCGAATTACCAGTTTTAAGCGATTCCCCCTCCAATCAACCATCCTTGAAGAGAAGAGAACCATGACCCATACCACCCAAGCGGGCGCGCGCTGCGGCCTGTACCTCGTCAGCGCCGGCATCGGCGACCCCGACAGCATCACCGTCAAGGCGCAGAAAATCCTGCGCGGCGCCGATATCGTATTCGGCATCCCGCGCCTGCTCGAAGCGTTTGCCGACCTGCTCGGCGGCAAGGAGCTGCACAAGGCCGGCCACGGCCTGTTCAGTCCCCTGGCGCGGCGCGACACGCCGGAAGAGGAAGTCGACGCCATGGAAAAACAGACGCGCCAGATCATCCATGCGGCAGCGGCGGCCGGCAAGACCGTCGCCGTGCTCGACTACGGCGACGCCATGATCTTCGGGCCGCAATCGGGCTACCTGAGCGAGTTCAGCGAACTCAATCCCATCGTCATCCCTGGCATCTCCTGCTTCAATGCGGCCAATGCGGCGCTGGCCCGCGACGTCACCGGCGGCAAGCGCAGCCGCTCCGTCATCCTCGCCGCCTCGGCCGATACGCGCGACGACTACACGGGCAGCGACACCCTGGACAAGCTGGCCGCCACCGGTTCCACCCTGGTCTTCTTTACCATGCGCGCCGACCTGCCGTCGCTGGTCGAACGCCTGGCGCGCCACCTGCCCGGCAGCACGCCGCTGGCCATCGTCGCGCACGCAGGCGCCGACGCGAAACAGGCCGTGCTGCGCGCCACGCTGGACACGGTGCTGGCCCGCACGGAGAACGACAAGCCGCCGTTCGAACACCTGGTGTATGTAGGCGATTTCCTGGGCTAAGTAATCCTCAGGAAATTATTGTGAATTTATGACGAACAGAACCGGATGCTATGCAAGGCGCCCGCTGCGACGCAGTGCGAGCACTGCTAGCAGCGGGCAACGCCGCAGAGCGCCGGTTATGGAAGTCAGAAATCACAATAATTTAGGCTATGTCACCGTCAGATGTGGGAATGCTCCGAGTGTTGCCTTCAATAATGTTTCCGGCGAACGGATACGCCCGGCGTCGAGTATCCAGCGCCAGCCCAGGTAATTCGGCAGGTAGCGCGTCGCCACCCCGTGAAAGGGGCGTAGCCATTCCCGCAGGCGGCTGTGATAGGCATTGACGTGCTGCACATGCACGGCGCCCTGCACCCGGATGCCTGCGCGCAAATTGACGGCCTCGTGGCTGATCCCCGCCTCCTTTGCAAAAGCCCGGTAGGCGGCATGGCCATCGGTGAGCAACAGGATATCCTTGTCGATCATGGGCAACAAATAATGGCGCACCTGCGCCTGCGTCAGCGCTCCTTTTCCCGTG
>NZ_JBWBYV010000137.1:0-5914 GCF_056174685.1 Janthinobacterium sp. BHSEK | reverse complement strand
GGCGTGGACTGGGCCTTCCCCATCGTGCTAACTGCATATTTTCTAATAGGCAAGCTTTTAAAACTTGCAAGGAATAAAACTTATTTAATAGAAATATATCATGTTTTGGCTAAACATGCAGTTCCAGCTTGCGCCCAGGTCCCGTCTGTTGCGGGTTTGATACTTGCTGAAAAAATAAACACATGTGGCTTTTACTCCGTTCGGCTTAATCAAATGTCATCAAGTCGTCATCCCGGGCCTTTAATATGCAAATAACAAGTCTCAAATACTTTTGTTAATTGTGGCGCGCCGGCCCATCATGCGGGACCGGCGTCATCTATTTACCGACCGGGATCCTCATGCACACCTCGTTTTCCCCCTTGCGCACGCCGCTGCGCCTGACCGTCATGGCTACCCTGCTGGCCAGCCTGTCCGTGCCAGCCCTGGCGGCTTCCGATATCGTCATCAGCCAGGTGTATGGCGGTGGCGGCAATACGGGGGCGCTGTACCGCAACGATTTCATCGAACTGTTCAACCGCGGCGCCAGCCCCGTGAACCTGAGCAACTGGAGCGTGCAATATGCGTCGGCTGCTGGTTCGAGCTGGGCCGTGACGGCCTTGCCGGCTATCGATTTGCAACCGGGCCAGTATTTGCTGGTCCAGCAAGCCAAGGGCACGGGCGGCACGCAGGATTTGCCCGCGCCGGATGCGTCGGGCAGCCTGGCCATGTCCGGCACGGCCGGCAAGGTGCTGCTGAGTAATAACAAGACGGCCCAGACGGGCACCAGCCCCACGGGCGCCGCCGTCGTCGACCTGGTCGGTTTCGGCACGGCCAACGGTTTTGAGGGCGCCGTCGCGCCTGCCCCATCGAATACCCTGTCGATCGCGCGGGCGAATGGCGGCTGCGGCGACACGGACGATAACAGCGCCGACTTCGCCGCCGGCAGCGTGACGCCGCGCAATACGGCTTCGCCGCTGAATGTCTGCGGCGGCCCCGTCGTGCACCAGATCATCACCAGCTGCCCGGCCAGCCTGGCGCTGGCGCTGGGCAATGGCGGCAGCGCCAGACTGCGCGCGTCCGACGTGGATGGCGTGGTGAATGCGGCCAGCCTGGCGTCGCCGGCCGTGGCCGGCATCAGCCTGGCCAATTTCAGCGCGGCCGGCGTGGCGGGCGAGAGCGCCAGCGTCAATTTGGTGGTGGCCGCTGGCGTGCCGGTGGGCAATTATCCCGTCGTCGTCCAGTTCGGCAACGACCAGCAGCAAACGGCGTCATGCAAGGTCGACGTGGCCGTGCAGGGCCTGGCCGCCATCAGCCACACGATCCCGCAAATCCAGGGCAGCGGTGCAAGCAGCCCCTACGCCAATTCCGTGCAGACGACCGAGGGCGTGGTCACGCTGAAAGTGGGTACCGGTTTCTTCATGCAGGACGCGGCCGGCGATGGCGACCCGTCGACCTCGGACGGCATCTTTGTGTACACGGGCGCGGCCGTCACCACCGTGCAGCCGGGCGATCTGGTACGCGTGACGGGCACGGTGTTCGAATACACGCCGTCGGGCGCGAAAAATTCCTACACGGAATTGAAGGACGTGACGGCCATCCTCACGCAAAGCGCGGGCCACGGCATCGTGCCGGCGAATGTGACCTTGCCGAACGAGAACCTGGCGGCCGTGGAAGGCATGCTGGTGCGCTTCACGCAGCCGTTGACGGTCTCGCAAAACGCCTACCTGGGCGCGCGCGGCGAACTGAGCCTGTCGGCGGGACGGCGCGAAGTGCCGACCAACCGCTATCCGGCTGGATCGACCGAGGCGCAAGCCTTGATCGCCGCCAATGCGAACAACCTGATCGTGCTCGATGATGGCATTTTCGTGGCGCCGCCGACGATACCGTATATCGGTCAGGACAACACCGTGCGCAGCGGCGACACGGTGGCCGACCTGACGGGCGTGGTGGATTTCGGTGCCATCGGCGGTGGCGGGGCCGCGTATAAATTGCAGCCGACGCAGACGCCGCAATTTTCGCGCGACAACCCGCGCACGGGCAGCCCGGAACTGCCATCAGGCAACGTCAAGGTGGCCAGCGCCAATGTGCTCAATTTCTTTACGACCTTTACCAATGGCAATAACGTGTTTGGTCAGACGGGGCAGGGCTGCACCGTGGGTTCGTCGACCACCAAATCGAACTGCCGCGGCGCCGACAACCTGGCCGAGTTCGTGCGCCAGCGCGACAAGATCGTGGCCGAACTGAAAGCCGTCGATGCGGACGTAGTGGGTTTGATGGAAATCCAGAACAATGGCGAAACGGCCGTCACCTACCTGGTCGAGCAGCTCAACGCGGCCATCGGCGGCGTCACCTACGCCGTGGTGCCGAAGCCGGCTGCCACGGGCACGGACGCCATCCGCGTGGCCATGATCTACAAGCCGGCCAAGCTGGGTCTGGTGGGCGGCGCCTTGTCGGACGCCAACGCCATCAACAACCGTCCGCCGATGGCGCAAACGTTCAAGGCCGCCAACGGCGAGAAATTCTCGCTGATCGTCAACCACCTGAAATCGAAGGGCAGCTGCCCGTCGAGCGGGCTGGACGCGGACCAGAACGATAGCCAGAGCTGCTGGAACGCCACCCGCGTGCAGCAGGCCCAGCGCCTGGTGGGCAGCTTCGTGCCGCAGGTGGCGGCCGCTGCCGGCGACGCGGACGTGCTCGTCATCGGCGACTTGAATTCGTATGGCGCGGAAGACCCGATCCAGGTCATCACAGGCGCCGGTTTCGTCAATGAACTCGAACGTTTCGTGCGCCCGTCCGGCATGCCGTACTCGTACGTGTTCGGCGGCCAGAGCGGCTACCTCGACCATGCGCTGGCCAGCGCCTCGCTGAGCCCGCAAGTGGCCGGCGTGGCCGAATGGCATGTGAATGCGGACGAGCCGGAAGTGATCGACTACAACATCGATGCGGCCAAGCCGCAAGACCTGTACAACGCCTTGCCCTACCGCGCCTCGGACCACGACCCCGTCGTCATCAGCCTGGACTTGCAGCCCGCCTACCGCGACATCACGGCCGCCGTCTCGACGTCTAGCTCAGGCCTGACGTTCAACCGCGCGACGCAAAAGTACACGGGCACGTTCTCGTTCACCAACACGGGCACGGCGGCCATCAGCGGCCCGTTCCAGGTGGTGTTCGGCGGCTTGCCGGCCGGCGTGACCCTGGCGAACGCCACGGGCAGCCATGCGGGCGCCGCCTATGTCACCGTCAATGCGGCCAGCCTGGCGCCGGGCGCGACGGCCTCGTTCGCCGTCAGCTTCACCAATCCGTCGAAAGTGACGATCAATTACTCGGCCAGCATCTTCGCCGGCAACTTCTAAGGACTTGACCATGTTGACAGCAAAATTCAATCTCACCCTGCGCCGCGCCATGCTGGCCGCCGTGCTGGCCGCCAGTTCCAGCGTGGCGCTGGCGGACCCGCTCGCCTACCGCGTGGAAATCGATACGAGCGCCTTTTCCGGCGCCGGTTTCCTCGACTTCGCCTTTATCGCCGGCAACAGCCCCGCACCGGGCGCCAGCGCCACCTTGAGCAACTTCTCGGGCGCCTTTGGCGCGCTGGCATCGCAGGAGGGCAACGTCAGCGGCAGCTTGCCCGGCACTTTGACCTTCGGCAACAGCGGCGCCTACAACGACTGGTTTCACAACGTGACCCTGGGCGGCAAGTTCGGTTTCAACATCGTCTTTGACGGCGACTTCCTGAACACGGCCGGCAACGCAGGCACGACGTTCGGCGTGGGCTTGCTCGACTACACGGGCATGGCTTACCTGGGCAATGCGAACGGCAACCTCGTGCAATTCGAACTGACCCCGCTCAATGGCGGCTTGCCCGCCAGCATCGCCGGCAGCACGTATGCGAGCATCGCTTCGATCTCGGCCGTGCCGGAAGCGTCGGAATGGATGATGCTGACGGGCGGCCTGGCGCTGATCGGTTTTGCCCTGCGCCGCCGCCAGCCCGTCTTGCCGGCATAAGGTACAGTTGTCCCGCCTGAACACAGCGTGCCCCTGGTGCGCTGTGTTTTTTTTTCGCCTATTTATTTGGAATAGCTATAAATCAGGAAACTAAATTGTATTAGTCAGCGTTTTACGCTTGATGCATAGTCAAAAACTTGTCGGGCCGTCTAGTTTTTCATGGAGGGCCGCCAACTTTTTCGGAAGGATGCATCATGCGCCGTCATATTCTGCTGCTCGATCCCGCGCCCGCCATGCAAGCCTTGCTGCTGCATAACCTTGAAGGGGCCGGCTACCGGGTCAGTTGCGCCCTGGATGGGCGCGGCGCGCAGGCGCTGATGGCCGTGGATGCGCCCGACTTGCTGCTGCTGGAATGGGAATTGCCTGACGCGTCCGGCATCACGCTGCTGCGCCAGCTGCGTCAGGACGACGCACTGTGCGACTTGCCCATCATCATGGTCAGCGCGCGCGACAGCGAACAGGACAAGGTGCTGGCGCTGGAAAGCGGTGCCGACGACTATCTGTGCAAGCCTTTCGGTCCCCGTGAAATGTTGGCCCGCGTGCACGCGCTGCTGCGCCGGCGCGCGCCATCGGCCTTGCGCGCAGGCGCAAGCACGGCCGGCGCCAGCGTCTTGCGTCTCGATCCGCATACCCTGCGCGTGACGGCCGGCAAGGTGCCCATCAATCTGGGCCGCGTGGAATTCAAGCTGCTGCATTTCCTCATGGACCATCCCGGCAGGGTGCATAGCCGCGCGCAACTGCTGGACCAGGTGTGGGGCCAGGCCGCCTATCTGGATGAACGCACGGTCGATGCCCACGTGGGGCGCCTGCGGCAGGCGCTGCAGCCGGGCGGCTGCGGCCACCGCATCGAAACCGTGCGCGGCAGCGGCTACCGTTACCTGGCCGCCGATGTCGCCAGCGCGGCCGTGTGCGCATGATGCTGCTGACGGGGCGGGAACAGGAATACCTGCTGCACGCCATCCTCCGCGCGCATGGCATCGCCGAGTCCGGCGATTTCTTTCTCTGGAGCCAGGGGCCGCTGCAAGCGCTGTTGCCGCACGACATATTAATCTGCGCCCAGCTGGGCGCCGACGGGGCCGTGCTGCGCAGCGAAGCCTGGCACAGCATCGTGCCCGATCACGCGCAGTTGCGCGAGCGCCAGGGCCAGCTGGCGCGCCTGGCGCTGGCCTGGCGCGCGGGCGGCCAGAGGGCGGGCGTCATCGATGGCGTGCTGGTGCACGGCAGCGTGGGCGAGGGGGGCGGCAGCTTCTTTGCCCTGTTCGCCATGGGAGTCGTGGACGCGGCACGCCAGGCGTATGCGCTGGAATTGCTGCTGCCCTACCTGCACCTGCACTGGCTGGCGCTGCCAGGCAGCCGGCGGGCGCCCTTGACCGGTCCGTGCGCCACGCGCGCAGCCAGTGCGCGCGAACTGGAAGTGCTGCACTGGGTGCGCGAGGGGAAGAGCAATGACGAGGTGGGGCAAATCCTCGGCATCAGCGGCACCACCGTGAAAAGCCATTTGCAGCGCATCTATAAATTATTGGGCGTGAGCAACCGTACGCAAGCCGTCTCGCGCGGCATCGCGCTGCGCCTGCTCAGCCATTAGCGCTGGTTCTGCGGCATTGAGAGTTTATTCCCGCCGCCATTCGTCGTATGTTCTTCGGTGCTGAGCGACACTTGCGTCACGTCAGGGTGGGCCTTCAGGCGCGCCACTTCTTCCGGCGTCAGCATGGCGGCAAAGCCGTTCAGGGTGACCGTGTAGCGGTATTGCACGGGCGCTTCTGCCACCAGCGCCAGTACGGCCCGCTGTTTTCCTTCCAGGTAGGCCGTGTAGCGCCGTGCCGCTTCGCTATCCGTGTCGAGGCGCTGGCCGTGGACGATGGTGGGCACGAAGCCCTTCACTCCACCCGTGTAGGAAGCCAGCGGCGGGTCGGCCAGCTGCACGATATATACC
>NZ_JBWBYV010000136.1:0-7064 GCF_056174685.1 Janthinobacterium sp. BHSEK | reverse complement strand
TCCCTAGCGAGGTCAATCCGTGTCTGGGCTTACTATCCGAAAAAACTATTTTGCGTGATCAATCCAACGCTACTGCATCAAGCCCCAGCCCGCCCATGCACGCGCTGTTCCGCCAGCAATCCATTGAGCATCTAGGCAACAAGCAGTACGGTACGGTATTGCTGGTGCGGCCCGTCAGCCGCCGGTTCCTGACCTGGCTGTTCCTGGGTATCGCGCTGGCCATCGTCGCCTTCTTCATCTTCTTCAGCACCACGCGCAAGGCGCAATCACAGGGCGTACTACTGCCGACCAGCGGCGTGATCCGCATCATGCCGGGCCAGGCGGGCGTCATCGCCGGGGTGCGCGTCAAGGAAGGGCGGCCGTGCGCGCCTTCGGTACCGCGCCAGCGTGCCGTTCGCCGGGCGCGTTCCATGGTAGCCTTGTGCCCTGCGGCCATAGCCTGTTGGCTGCCGGAGATGTGCCATGCCACTGCGTCAAGAGGAAGCGACCGGTTGGACCAGCGCCGAGGCGGCGTCGCGCCTCGCCGCCGATGGCCCGAACGAATTGCCTGCTGCGCTGCCGCTGGGCCGCTGGCGTTTGCTGGCCGAGATCGTCGGCGAGCCGATGCTGCTCTTGCTGGTCGCGTGCGGCATGGTGTATCTGCTGCTGGGCGACCGCCAGGAGGCGCTCATGCTGCTGGCCTTCGTGCTGCTCGTCATCGGCATCAGCTATGTCCAGCGCGCGCGCACGGAGCGCTCGCTGGCGGCCTTGCGGGACTTGTCCAGTCCGCGCGCGCTGGTCATCCGCGACGGCCGCCAGGCGCGCATCGCCGGCCGCGAACTGGTGCGCGGCGATCTGGTCCTGCTGGCCGAAGGCGACAGGGTGCCGGCCGACGTGACCTTGCTCGCCGCTTCCAACCTGATGGTCGACGAATCGATGCTGACGGGCGAAGCGGCGCCCGTCATGAAGCAGCCTGCGCCACGCAACCACCCCGGCCCGGGGCCCGACGGCTGCGTGTACGCGGGCACGCTGGTGACGCAGGGCACGGCCAGCGGCACCGTGAGCGCGACGGGCACGCACAGCGCGCTGGGGCGCATCGGCGCCTCGCTGGCCACGCTGGGGGGAGAGCTGACGCCAGTGCAGCAGGAAACGCGGCGCGTCGTGCGTTCGGTGGCCATCGGCGCGCTGGGCCTGGCGGCGGCCTTGGGCGTGGCCTACTGGTGGCTGCGCGGCGACGCCCTGCGCGGTCTGCTGGCCGGGTTGACATTGGCCATGGCGCTGCTGCCGGAGGAACTGCCGGTGATCCTGACCCTGTTCCTGGGACTGGGGGCCTGGCGGCTGGCGCGCGCACACGTGCTGGCGCGCAGCATCCCGGCCATCGAACTGCTGGGCGCCACGACGGTGTTGTGCGTCGACAAGACCGGCACCCTGACTTGCAACCGCATGCAGCTGTGCCAGCTGTGGTCGGCGCAGGCGCGCCATGCGTGCGGCCCGGCGCCGGAGCCAGCCTTGCCCGAAGAGTTGCACCGGCTGCTCGAATATGCGGTGCTGGCCAGCCACCGCCAGGCTTTCGATCCCATGGAAGCGGCCATCGGCGCGGCTGGCGCGCGCTTGCTGGCCGGCACCGAACACCTGCATGGCGACTGGACCCTGGTCGACGACTATCCCCTGTCGCGGCGCATGCTGGCCATGTCGCGCGTGTGGCGCTCGCCGCGGCGGCAAGATTACGTGATTGCCGCGAAGGGCGCCCCGGAAGCCATCATGGACCTGTGCCACCTGGACACTGCGCAGTGTGCGGCCATCGCGGCGCAGGTAGCCGTCATGGCCGGTCAAGGCTTGCGCGTTATCGGCGTGGCGGGTGCCGACTTCGCCGCGCCGCCGCTGCCATCGGACCAGCACGACTTCGATTTTGTCTTCCTTGGCCTGCTGGCGCTGGAAGATCCCGTGCGTCCCGAAGTGCCGGCGGCGGTGGCGCAATGCCGCGACGCCGGCATGCGCGTGGTGATGATCACGGGCGACCATCCCGCCACCGCCTTGTCGGTGGCGCGCCAGGCCGGCATAGCCACGGACGGGGACGCGCTGACGGGCGGCGAGCTCGACGCCCTGGATGACGCCGCGTTGCGGTTGCGCCTGGCGCAGGTGCGGGTATGCTGCCGCATCGCGCCGCAGCAGAAGCTGCGCCTGGTGCAAGCCTTGCGCGCGCGCGGCGACGTCGTCGCCATGACGGGTGACGGGGTCAACGATGCGCCCGCGCTCAAGGCCGCGCATATCGGCGTGGCGATGGGCGCGCGCGGCACCGACGTGGCGCGCGAGGCCGCCGCGCTGGTCTTGCTGCAGGACGATTTTTCATCGTTGCTGACGGCCGTGCGCCATGGCCGGCGCCTGTTTGCAAATTTGCGCAAGGCCATCGTCTTTATCTTCGCCATCCACGTACCCATCGCGGGGCTGTCGATACTGCCCGTGCTGCTGGGCTGGCCGTTGCTGCTGTTGCCCGTGCATATACTATTTCTGCAATTGATCATCGACCCTGCCTGTTCCGTCGTCTTCGAGGCCGAACCCATCGACGACGACGCCATGCGCCGGCCGCCACGGCAACCGGGCCAGCCGCTGTTTTGCCGCGCTATCCTGCTGCGCGGTGTGCTGCAGGGCACCGGCTTGCTGGCCATGCTGCTGTGCCTGGGGGCATATATGCGGGTATCGGGTCAGTCCGACGATGCGGGGCGCGCCGCCGTCTTCCTTGCCCTGGCGCTGTCGAATCTGTCGCTGATCCACGCCAACCGCCGCGCCGCCGCTCTGCGCCGGGCGCCAGCCGCAGCCGCAAATCCATCTTTTGCCTGGATCAGCGGCGCCTGCGTGCTGCTGTTGCTGCTGGTGCTGGGCGTGTCGCCACTGCGGCAGCTGTTCGCCTTTGCCGTGCCGGGCATGGCGGCGCTGGCGCTCTGTTGCCTGGTGCCCCTGCTGGCGCTGGCATGGTGCCAGCTGCTCAAACGCCATATGCCGCCTTCCTCCGGTGCGGCCGCATGATGACGCGGCGCCGCTGCCAGGCCAGCGCCGCCCAGTCCAGGCCGATGCGCGCTATCGTTGCGGGCTCGTCCACTTGCGGTATCGGCACGGGAATCGGCTCCAGCGCGACGGGAATCCGGTTGCCGGCCGCATCGCCCAGCAGCATGTCGTCGGCGAACAGGAAGGTATGGGCCGGCACCGGCCCGCGGGACAGCAGCACCTGGAACGCCAGCGTGGCGAGCCGGAACACCTCGTCCAGATGCAGCAGGCCCGGCGCGGTCTGGCAGCCGCCGCGCGGCAGCGGGGGCTGGTCCGCTGATGGCGGGTGCCGCCACCAGATTGCCCAGCATGCCGATCCCGCTTGCCGTCCATGTGCCAGCCGCACTTGATGCGTATCAAGCTCACTCGGTGCAGGAGTGTATAGACTTGATCGCATCCGTTGCGGCACGACGCCATCGGGCATGTGACCGGCGGCATGTTCCGGCAGCATCACCCGGCGTCCTGCATGACGAGCCTATTCCCATGCCCACACCTATTTCCCTGCCTTTTTCTCTTGCCGGCAAGCGCGGCCTGATCGTCGGGGTCGCCAATGAGCGCAGTATCGCCGCCGGCTGTGCGCGTGTCATGGCGGTGTCGGGCGCGCGTCTGGTGCTCAGCTGCCTCGACGACAGGGCCTTGCCCTACGCGGCACCGGTGGCCGAGGCGCTGTGCGTGCCTATGCTGATGTGCGATGTGGAACAGCCCGGTGCGCTTGAACACCTGGTGCAGGCAGCGGCGGCCGCGCATGGCGGCCTCGATTTCGCCGTTCACTCCATTGCCTGGGCGCCTCTGACTGATTTGCAAGGGCGTGTGCTGGACAGTACCAGCGCCGGCTTTCTGCGTGCGATGGATATTTCCTGCCATTCATTTGCGCGCCTCGCCCGGCTCTGTGTACCGCATATGGGACCGCATGGCAGCCTGATAACGATGAGCTACCTGGGGGCTGATGAAGCCGTGGCACACTACGGCATCATGGGGCCGGTCAAGGCGGCGCTGGAATCCCTGGTCCGCTACCTTGCCGCCGAACTTGGTCCGCAGGGCGTGCGCGTGCATGCCGTCTCGCCGGGGCCGGTTCCAACCCGTGCGGCCTCCGGGCTGCCCGAGTTCGATGCGCTGATGGCACGCGCATGCGCGAGCGCCCCGTTGCGGCGCCTGGTCACGCCGGAGGAAATCGGCCAACTGGCCGCGTTTCTTGCGAGCGATGCGGCCAGCGGCATGACGGGGCAGACTCTGTATGTCGATGGCGGTTACCACGTCGTCAACTGAACCACCATCGGTCCGCGCACCTGGGCCGGCGCCCCGGGCCAGTGCCAGGCGCCGGCTCTCACGCAGGGGAATGTCATGGATAAGCCGATCGACAACAGCTTGCCCGAGATAGAAAACTACACCTACGACGAGTTGGAAATCGGGCAGAGCGCGCGCCAGAGCCGTACGCTGAGTGCCGGCGACATTGCCGCTTTCGCCGCCGTCTCGGGCGACGTCAATCCGGCGCATCTCGACCCGGCTTACGCCGAACACACGTTGTTCCACGGCGTGATCGCCCATGGCATGTGGAGCGCGGCGCTCATTTCGACGCTGCTAGGCACGTGTCTGCCAGGCGCTGGCACAATTTATATCGGGCAGACACTGTGCTTTCTGAAACCCGTGCGCATCGGCGACACCTTGCGCATCACGGCGACGGTGTCAAGCAAGGAGGCGGCGACAAAACGCGTGACGCTGGACTGCGAAATCAAGAACCAGAGCGGGGTTCTGGTGTTGTCGGGCGTGGCGACCGTGATCGCGCCCAGCGAGAAGGTGCGCCGGCCGCGTGCGCCTCGGCCGGTGCTGCTGCTGGTCGATCCCGGCGCCCGCTTCGCCAGCCTGCTGGCGCCGCTGCGCTGCGCCGTGGTGCATCCGTGTGATGCGGAATCGTTGCGTGGCGCGCTGCATGCCGCCGCCCATGGATTGATGCTGCCGGTGTTGATTGCGCCGACGGCGAAGTTGCGGGCCCTCGCTGCCAGCCGCGATCTTGACCTTGGGCAGGCCGAGCTGCGCGAGGCCGCGCACAGCCACGACGCCGCCGCCATCGGCGCCGCCATGGCGAGTGCCGGCAGCGTCGATATGTTGATGATGGGCAGCCTGCACGCGGATGAAATGATGGCGGCCATACTGGCGCAGCCGGCGCTGCGCACCGGGCGGCGCCTGTCGCACGTCTACCGGATGGAAGTGCCGCTGTATGAAAAAGTGCTGCTGATTTCCGATGCCGCGCTGAATATCGCGCCATCGTTGCCAGACAAGGCCGATATCGTGCAGAACGCGATCGGCGTGGCGCATGCCCTCGGTATCGGGCAGCCGAAGGTGGCTATCCTGGCGGCCGTTGAAACGGTCAGCGCCAGGATGCCTGCCACGGTCGATGCGGCCGCGTTGTGCAAGATGGCTGCCCGCGGGCAGATCACTGGCGCGGTGCTGGACGGCCCCCTTGCTTTCGATATTGCCATTTCTCCACTTGCCGCGCGCATCCAGGGCATCGTCTCGCCGGTGGCTGGCCATGCGGATATCCTGATCGTGCCGGACCTTGAAGCAGGCAACATGCTTGCCAGACAACTTGAGTACCTGGCCAGCGCCGCAAGCTGCGGCGTGGTCCTGGGCGCCACGGTGCCCATTGCCATGGGCAGTCGGGCAGATGATGCTGCCAGCCGTATGGCCTCGTGCGCGCTGGCGCTGCTGATGGCACACCACGACCGGCAGGTGCGGGCCTAGACGCCTGGATTTCCTCAAGGCGAAAATATTCGCCTTCCTTCTCTTCCAGCGCCGCACGATCCCCGGTCATGTCATGTGTCGGCTTCCTTGCAGGCTGAAGACAGCAGCGGGTCGCGCGACCTGTGCCCGATGTATGGCAGCAAGCTGATGAATCCAAGCACTGCCAGCGCGACGCCGACCCACAGCGGGGAGCGCAGGCCGTAGCCGGCAGCAATGCCGAGGCCGCCGAGCCACGAGCCGGCACCCAGGCCGATGTTGATGACGGAGGTATGGACGGTGTTGACCAGCGGCCCGGGGTGGGCGGTTTTCATCACGCGGGCGATGATGGCGGGATTCATCGACATGCCCACCAGGCCTGTGACGACCAGCAAGGCGACGCTGATGGTTTTGTCGTGCGCAAAGACGGCGAACAGCGCCAGGCTGATGCTCAGGATGACCATGCCCCAGGCCATGATGGGGGTGGTGTAGCGGTCCGCATAACGGCCGACCACGCCATTGCCCACCACGTTGGCGACGCCGTAGACGCCCAGCAGCCAGGGTATCGAGGACGCTGGAAAGCCCGTCACCTCGGTCAGGATGGCCGCGAAATAGCTGAACGCCGCGAAAATCGCACCGATGATGAGGCCGCTGCTGGCATACGCTGCCCACAGGTGGCGGTTGCGGAATTCCCCCAGTTCCTCGCCGAGGCTGACGACTTCGGACGGCTTGGCGCGCGGCACCAGCATGGTGATCAGCAGCAGGCACAAGAGCGCCAGCAGCACCACCAGCCAGAAGCTGGCGCGCCATCCCAGGTGCTGGTCGATGAGCGTGGCGACCGGCACGCCGATCACCGAAGCGAGCATGAGGCCGCCGATCACGACGGCGGCGGCGCGTCCGCGCGCGTCGGGAGCGACGATTTCTGCGCAGATCGCCAGGGACAGGCCAAAGCAGGTGGCGGCCGCCACGCCCGTGACCACCCGCGCGATGGCCAGGATTTCATAGCTGGTGGCCGACGCGGCGACGGATTGGGCAACGATATAAAAGCCCAGCAGCCACAGCAGTCCCTGCTTGTTCGGTACGCGCAGCTTGAGCAGGGCGATGGTGCTCAGCGGCCCGCCGATGACCATGCCCATGGCGTAGAGCGAGATCAGGTAGCCGATCCGCGTGACCGGCTCGTCCATGGCCTGGGCCAGCGACGGCATCATGCCCGCCACCATGAATTCGGATGTGGTTAACGAAAAGATCGTCAACCCCAGAATGTAAACAACCAGCGGCATAGCAATATCCTTCGAGATTAATAACGAAAACACGGGCCAAGCGTGGCG
>NZ_JBWBYV010000135.1:0-4040 GCF_056174685.1 Janthinobacterium sp. BHSEK | reverse complement strand
TGCTGCACTGCTGTTGATCGGCCGCACTTCGCAGGATGCCTTCGGCGCCGTGGGTGTAGCCACTATCGGTGCGCGCGAGAACCTGATCAAGCTGGCCGGCAGCCTGGATTCGCTCACTAGCGGGACCAGTTTCTTTGCTGAAAACTTCCTGACGGAAGCCGAGCAAATGGCGCCCGTGCTGTCAACCGTGGCCGATACGCTGGGCAAGCTCGGCCTAGCCGGCACCACGACCATGGACGATTACAAGAAGAAGGTGCTGGGCCTGAACCTGGCCAGCGCGGCAGACCAGGAGCTGTACATCAAGCTGCTGGCCCTGGCGCCTGCCTTCAAGGCGGCCGCTGACTACAGCAGCCAGCTGGCTGCTGCGACAGGCAACTATGCCGCAGTGGTCAAGACCGCCAGCGAGATCGCCAGCGAGCGGATGGACCTGCAAAAGCAGCTGAACGAGCTGACAAAAAGCGAAACGGAGCTGCTGGCCATCCAGCGCTCCAGCATCGCCGCTGTCAACCGTGCGCTGTTCGACCAGGTGCAGGCGGCCAAGGCAGTCATTACCGCCAAGGATGCGCTGGCCAAGGCCTACGACAAAGAGGCGACAGCGGCCCAAACGGCGCTGGATAAGTCGAAATCGTGGGTGGACACCCTCAATGGCCTGAACGCCAGCATGGCCCTGGGCGCCCAGTCGACGCTAACACCGGAGCAGAAATACGCCGAGGCACGAGCCCAGTTCGAGAAGACCCTGGCGGCGGCCAATGCCGGCGACACGACGGCGCAGTCCGGGCTGTCGGCTGCCGAGCAGGCCTTCTTGACAGCGTCCCAGGTGGTCAACGCCTCGGATGCCCGCTACGCGGCCGATTACGCCCGCGTGGTGGCGGCCAACAACGAGGCGCTGAAATGGGCCTCGGCGCAGGTCGACGTGCAGCAGGCCAGCTTGGATGCCCTCAAGGCCCAGGTCTCGGGCCTAATCACCATCAACGATAGCGTGCTGACGGTGGCGCAAGCCATCGCCAACCTGCATGCGGCGATGGGCACGGCGAGCGGTCTGGGTGTGGAATTTACCAATGCGCCAGCCGTTGCTGCGCCAGTCGCTTTTTCTAGCGCCCCCGCCCCCGTAGTTTTTGACGCCATGCGTTATTCGGCTGGCTCGAATGTTGGTTCCGACGCGTTGGTCGCCGAAATTCGTGGCCTGCGCGAAGACAACAAGGCAATGCGTGAGGAACTCAAGGGGCTGCGCGCCGACCAGGATAAGCAGACCGGTGCCGCAATTCGCGCCACCGTCGAATCGAACGACAAAGCGGCCAAGACGGTCGTGGCTGGTGTCGATAAATCCGCCAAGGCATCCGCCTGGGCGAAACAAGTGGAGTACTCCCAATGACTGATGCGCAATTTCTGGCATGGCTGAAGAGTCCGCGCGCCATTCGCATGGTGCTGATCGAGGCCCAGGTCAACGTGGCCGGCAGCGAGGTGACAAGGTATATCGCTTCGCGGCCGTATGTCACAGGTCCTACGGAGGTGCCGGCCAATACTGTGTATCTGCCGCTGGCTACTGGCGGCCTGGCCTTCACCGAGCAGGTCAGCCTGACTGGTGAGGCAGGGCTGTCGGGTGGTGATATCGAGCTGGTCAACGCCGACGGCAAGCTTGACAGCTGGCTGGGCGACGTGTGGCGCAATCGCCCGATCAAGGCCTGGTCAGGCGATCCGCGCTGGCCGCGCAGCGACTTCCGCCTGGTGTTCGACGGCATCATTGCCGACATCGGCAGTGCTAGCCGCGAAACGCTCAACCTGTCCTTGCGGGACAAGCTGCAGCGCCTGGACACGCCTATCGCCGAGGCCAAGCTGGGCGGCACCACTCCAAACAAGGATGCGACCCTGCCGATCCCGTTCGGAGAATGCCACAACGTGGCGCCCTTGCTGACCAATCCGGCCGCCCTGGAGTATGGCTTTCTCGGGGCGGTGGAATCGACGTTCGAGGTGCGCACCAACGGCAAGCCGATTGCCGTTGCCTTGAATGACCAGGCGGGACGCTTCAACCTGACCACCGACCCGTTTTCCACCGTGATCACTGCCAGCGTGCAGGGCGACAAGGGCGGCGGCTACACGCCGCGCATTGCCCCGTTGGTGCAGCGTATCGCCACAGCCTATGGCAAGGCCTCGGACCGCTTCACCCTGGCCGACCTGGACCTAGCCAACCTGGCCGCCTTCGATGCCGCCCACCCGCAGCTGGTGGGCCTGTATGTTGCGGACCGGACGAACCAGGCGCAGGCCATCCAGCAGCTGGCGGCCAGCGTGGGCGCCCAGGCGATCATGTCGCGCACCGGCCAGCTGCGCCTGGTGCAGATCGCGCTGCCGGCCGCCGGCGTTCCGGTGCCAATTGGTCCCGAGAAAATGCGGGTGGGCTCGTTGCGCGTCGTGCAGCGCCTGCCTGTCGTGGCGGCCGTCAAGATTGCGTTTGACCGCAATTACACGGTGCAGGCCAGCCTGACCACCAGCATTCCGCCGGCGCACGCCGACCTGTACGCGACGGAGTGGTTGACGGAAACGGCGGTCGATGCTGCGGTAAAGGCGCGGTACCGGCTGACGGACGACCCGCCGCAAATTGAAACCTGCCTCAAGACGAACGCAGACGCGCAAGCGGAAGCGGCACGGCGCCTGGCCCTGAACAAGGTGCAGCGCACGATTTACGAATTTGATGGGGAGCCTGAATTGATGATGCTGGAACTGGGGCAGCCCGTGGTGCTGCGCGATGATCGTTTCGGCCTGCAGGGCGGCGTGCCCGGTGTCGTGGTGCTGCTGTCGCACCAATGGCTGGCCGGGCGCGTGACGGTGGGGGTGCTGGTATGACCGCCATCGGTGGCGCCCGTGACACGCTGCTGCAGGCCACGGCGGAGCGCTTCAGCACGACGGCCGACGGCAAGGCGATCCTGCTGGCAGGCAGCACGCCTGTGTTTCGCGTCAACAGCCTTGGCGCTGGCGCGCCCGGCTCGATTGCCATTACCGCCAAGCCGGTGAACGTGGTGGGCGATATCGTGTTTTCAGTGTCTGCCGGCACGCAGATGACCGTCAACGGCAATGTGGCCACCGTCAATTTTGCCACCATGACCACGGATACGGCCCTGGTGCAGGCGCGCATCCGTGAGTTTGGCGTCGACTACGTCGGCAATTACATGATCAGCAAGGTCTTCGATGGCGTCGCCGGCGAGACGGGCCTGGCCGGCTTGAACACGGGCCAGGCCTTCGCCTACAAGCGCGCCGCCGCCGCGCCTGGTGATTCGCCAGGTGACGTGATCTTTACTTTTGCCACGGCCGCCATCACGACGCCGGCCGGCAACGACCTGGCCAACGGCTGGTCGAAGAATATCCCTGCCGGCACGACGCCCCTGTACGTGCGCGTGGCCGCTGCCAGCTCGCGCAATGCCACAGACAATATCGCAGCCAATGAGTGGTCAGGGGCGGTGCAGCTGGCCAAGGACGGCGCCAGCGGCGCCAACGGCACGAACGGCGTGGATGGGCTGAATGTGGCGCCCGTGCGCATCTACCAGCGCGGCACCACCAACATCGCGCCGGCGCTGCCGAGCGCGGCATGCACGTTCACGTTTGCCACGGGCGTGTTGACGGGCCTGAACAATGGCTGGTCGACGCAGGTGCCGACGGCGGGCGGAGCATACCTGTTCACCTCGGGCGCCACGGCCGCGGCGCGCACGGCGACCGATGACATAGCCCCAGGGGAATGGGCCGCCGCTTCGCGCCTTGCTGCCGACGGTGCGACTGGCCAGCGCGGCACCGTGACCGTGACAGCGCCAGGCTATTCGACCTGGTCGGATGCCTCGGCCGTGTATGAGCTAGGCCACGCCGGTTATGGCGCGCCGATCAACCGCGACACCGTCACGCTGTACGACGCCACACATGCGGTGACGAAGTATTTTGACAACGGCGCATGGCTGGTATTGGGGACGGTGCTGAACGGCAATTTGCTGGTGAACGGCTCTATAGCGTCCGCAGCGCTGGCGGCAGACACCCTTTCGGCGATTCGAGCGGACCTGGGC
>NZ_JBWBYV010000134.1:0-1701 GCF_056174685.1 Janthinobacterium sp. BHSEK | reverse complement strand
AAGCCTGCTGGCGGAATGCCAAAAGGCAGGCGTAATTGTCGAGCTGGCAAGTGGCGCTCTCAAACTGAAAGGCCAGCCCGATGCGGTGCATTTCGCCGCAAGCATGCTGCGCCCTTTCAAGGAAGATCTGGTGCGTTACCTCGATCAACCCATCGCTGAACCACTTTTCCAAGTGGCGTTGCCTTGCCAGGCATCGAGCACGACGCCGCCCGACGATATCACCCGCGCACGAGCGGCACTATTTCGTGGCCGGGGTTTGAATCAGGCGGCCGCAATGGCGCTGGCGCACCGGCTGACGGTGCGCGACCAGCAGCACGATGAACGGCGGGTATGCCTGGAATGCGCGCACATGGCCGGCACCGCCAACGCCAGGCGCTGCGGGCAATGGCGACAAACCCGGATGAAGGGCCCGGCCATGCCCGCCGACCTGGTGGACGTACTGCAGCGCTGCCACGGCTTTGCGATCCGGGTGCTCCGGGATAGCGAAGCATCACCATGACGGCGCGGCCCGCAAGCCCGGAAACGCTCCGGTAACGCCGCTGTAACGGTGACTGCGTTACTTCGCTACTGCCAAGCCAGCGGCGCGTGCGGATGCGCGGCCCTGGTGCCGCGCCAGCCGCTGCATATTACTCAACACTGCCACAAAAAATAGCTACGATAGGAAAAAACATGAGCGCAACTTTATTTCGAGTTGGAGAAAGCAAGATTTGGCATTACCGGTACCAGGTGGCCGGCCAGCGCGTCCAGCGCACCACGCGCCTGACGGTGAAGCACGAAGCCGAGATTGTGGCCGCACGGGCCTACGCCGACGCTGTTACCCGAGCGAACGGCGGCAAGCCGGTACCAACGCTGGCCGAACTGTTCGCCGAGTGGCAGTTGGTGCGCGCACCCGTCGCCAGTGTTGCGCATCGCCGTTCGGTGGATGTGATCCGGCGCCTGCATCTTTACGACCTGGGCGATCTGCCGGTGAGCGACATCACCACCCTGCACATCGAGAAAGCGCGCAACCTGCACCTGGTCGACCACAAGCCAGCGTCCGCCAATGCCTGGTTGCGGGTAATCAAGCTGATGGTCAATTGGGCCGTCAAGCGCGAGATCCTGCTTCGGTTGCCATGGCGAGTAACCATGTTGAAGGTCCAGAAAGTCCCGCGTGCCATCTTGTCGCTCGCTTCGGCTGGCGATTGGCTCGCCCAGGTCGATGCCGCGACGGTAGACACGCCCGAAGTTGCCGTGGCCATACGGTTGCTGTTCGGCCTGGGCCTGCGCGAGGGAGAGGCAGCAACTGCGCGCTGGGAGTGGATCGACTGGGAACGCAAGACCTACACGCCGGGCATCACCAAGGGCCGCGAGGCCGAGCCTTGCCCTATCCAGCCATGGCTTGTCGACTATCTGGCACCCTTGCGCAAAGGCGAAGGCCTGATCGCGCCGCGCGCCGACGGCACGCAGCTGCAATCCGGCTATGCCCGTACGGCGATGAAAACCGCTAATGCGAAGAGCCAGATCAAGGGGCTCACGCCGCACCGCCTGCGCGGCAGCTATGCGACGCTGCTGTCGGAGGCCGGCGCGAACATCCAGACGATACAGGCCGTCATGCGCCACAAGAGCCCCATCACGACGATGGCCTACCTCGAAAAGGATATGGATTGCGTGAAAGCTGCGCAGGAAAGGATGGCGGAGAAGATGGGTTTTGGGCGGCGAGGA
>NZ_JBWBYV010000133.1:0-1861 GCF_056174685.1 Janthinobacterium sp. BHSEK | reverse complement strand
TTTTGCCAGCGGCCGGCCGGCGCCGCCGCCAAATATTGGCCTTGGTCGATCATCGAGCCGCAATGTGGGCAAAGGTGGCGTACGCTGTCCGGATCGTTATCGAGCCATTTGAAACCTGTCGCTTCGTCCTTGCCGCCCCAGGATAGCGGGTGGAAATCGCCGCAATCCGGGCAAGGGATGGCGAACTGGAAGCGCGCATCGGCCAGGATGAAACGGGCTTCGATCAGCGAAAAGCCTTTCAGGCCTGGGGTAGAGCCCGCCACCAGCTTTGGAAACGTGGCGCCCTCGACGCGCTTGGCCGCGAGGGTGATCGGATCTCCCTCTTTTTCGACGTCTCCATCGAAGGCGTCGAGCTCATCAAGCAGCGCATTGTCGACGGAAATGCGGCGATAGCTGCGCGCCGCCTTGCCGCCGCGCGTGTGCAGCATGCAGCCGAGGAATTTCTTTTGCTGCAGCGTGTTGTCCTTGTGCCGCGACATATGGGCCGGGAACGCCTTGCGCATGGCTTTCACGTCACGCAGCATCGGCTCTAGCTCGGTCTTGACGAATTCGTCGCTGTCGCCGTCGGTCGGCTGCCACAGTGCCTGGTTGCGGCGCTTGTGCTCGATGAAATAGGCGATCGCCGCCAGCAGCATCTTGGTATAGCCGACGCGGGCCGATTTCATGAAATCGACTTCGGCGATATCGTCGTTACTGATGCAGGCCATGATGGCGCGCTGGAACGGCCAGGCTTCCCACGCCTGCTCGACGTACGACGATTCCTTCGACAGGTAGAAGTGTTTGCCGGCCCATTCGTCCAGTGTCATTGGCTCAGGCACGCCGAACGTGCTCAGCCCGCGCGTCAGGCAGACGGACAGCTCAGGCGATCGCCAATTGAGGACTTCGGCCAGATCGCTCATTCGCCCTGGTCCTCGATCACCTGATGTTCAGGTGCCGTGCCATCTTCCTCTTCGTCGTCCCGGAGGTCGGCCAGCGATATATTGGCCACGATGTTGCGCACCTTGGCGATCTCTTTTTCGATGTTGCCGATCTCGTCCGACGACAGCGACGGCACGCGCCGCTTCACCGCGCCAGGGATGGCGTCGAACAGGCCGCCGATGCGCGCGCCGGCCTTCGACAGCACCTCTTCGATCAACACCACCGGCGCCAGCTCGCCGCGCGTGACGCCGTTCTGCATCTCGATGCGCTCGCGTTGCACCTTGGCCAGCATGGCACGTTCGGCGACCAGGTCCAGGTCGCCGCCAGATGATCGGCCGGCTGCTGTCTCGCGCAGGTGCGAGCAGTAGGCGTGCAGCATCTGTTGTCCGGACATGCTCGAATCGAGGATGCCGCGCGCGACCAGATTGCCGACAGCCTGCTGGCTTACTCCCACTAGAGCGCCGAAGGCGGTTTGTGTCATTGGCATATACAAATCAGACAATACAACCCCCTTGCAAATACCCTGTGACTAGCGGAAAAAGGGGGTTCGAATTACCCTTGCAAGGGGAGGCTGGGGAGTACCTTTGAGAAATATTTCCCATTTGAAACATTGCTATTGAGGCATTGTTGCGATAACGCAACATGCGTTTTTGCTCGATTGTTTCCATTGGATGTGATTTCATAATAGCAACCTTTCTTTGTGTCAGCGTGCGGTCCGCAGCGCCTCGACGTAGGCGCGCGCAAACTGGCTGGCAAACTCTTTCTCAACGGTCTTCTCGACCACGTATTCGAAGTCGAAAATCTTGTGATAGCTGGCGTAGCGTACGAACACCATCACCGGCTTGAGCGATCCAGGGCCACCGCCCCGCATGCTTTGGTACACGCCCAGCGGCATGCGGTCGCCTGGCCGGCCGACGAAGTAGCGGAAGCCTGGCTTCTTCTT
>NZ_JBWBYV010000132.1:0-515 GCF_056174685.1 Janthinobacterium sp. BHSEK | reverse complement strand
GGCAATAAGTACATCGCGGAACTGCGCAGCCAGGACCTGATCGATCTCGATACCTACAACGATTACCAGCAAAAGGCGCTGGAATCCGGTCTGGCCATTACGCTCAGGGCATATGACGCCGAGATCGCAGCGCTGCGGGCGCATCAGGCGCGCACGTCCAAGGAGTCGGAGCGCGAAGACGACCAGCAGGCGATTATCAACCTGCAGGCGAAAAAGGCGAAGGCGCAGCAGGATGCCGACCAGGACGCGGCGATGTTGAAGCTGGGGCTGTCGAAGGCGCAAAGTGACCTCAACCAAGTAATGAAGGACTGGAACCTGCAGCAGAGCCAATCCATTGGCCAGATGCAGTTCGAGAATACGCTGTACGGCAAGTCTGCCCTGGAGAGTGCCAAGCTGACGGCGCAGCGCCGCATCGAGCTTGATATTGAGGAAAAGATACGCCAAGCGCGGGAGAAGGGCAATATTAGCGACGATAGCATTCAGCAGTTTCGGCAGGCCGGCAAGAACCAAGTGGA
>NZ_JBWBYV010000131.1:0-22157 GCF_056174685.1 Janthinobacterium sp. BHSEK | reverse complement strand
GTACATACTTGTTCCGAAGAGGTTTTTTTTACTGTGGAAGGGATACTCACGGAATTTCATATGGCGGCAACAATCGTAAATTTACTCAGTAAAATTGAAAGCAGCCTTGCGGAAAAAAATCTGGCAGGTGGCGTCGCTGCCGCCATCCATGGCATGTCTGGAACATTGGCAACTTCAGCCATGCTAAGTTTGTACGATGGCGAAGATATGCATAATTTTTCCGGCCGGGTCAACGGGAGAGTAGTCTGTGGTGTTATTAGAGACGCTGACAAGATCAAGGATGGCGATGTCGTGTGGCGACTTGGAAACTTCCCAAGCCGGCTACGTGGTTTGCCCCAGGCTGACCAGCCGGGTCAAAGTCTCCTGCGCGTTCATGCTCTTGGCCAGTGAAACGGCAGTCATGCCGCGGCTGTCCACGGCATCGATGCGGGCGTCGTGCTGCAGCAGCAGGTCGAGGATGGCCAGGCGGTTGAACATGGCTGCCATCATCAACGGGGTCTTGCCGTCCGGGCTGGCGCCTTCCACGCTGGCGCCGTGCTGGAGCAGCAGTGCGGCGAGCTCCAGGTAACCTTTGTAGGCCACGCCGGCCAGCGGCGTCTGGCCCTGGTCGTTGGGGACGTTGGCGTCGGCGCCCGCTTCAAGCAGCAGGCGCGATGTTTCCAGGTGGCCATGGTAGCTGGCCAGCATGATCAGGCTGTCGCCTTTTTCGTTGCGGAAGTTGACCGGCACGCCCTGGGCAAGCATGGGGCCCAGTTGCTGCGTATCGCCTTCGCGCACCAGGGCGAACAGGCCCTGGATGAATTCCAGGGTTTCGGCATCCATCGTTGCCGGGCGTTTTCGTGCTTCGGTGTTCATCGTGTGCTTTCCGCGAATGTGGTCCAGGCTTGCAGTCTACTATGCGGCCGGCGCCAGCGCCTTTTGCCGCGCAGCCAGCGCCGCGCCGATGAAGAGGGCGATGGCCGAGGCGATCAAGCCCCGCTCCAGTCCCGCAGGGCCGTCGGCGATCCAGCCGACGACGATGGGGCCGGCGATCTGGCCCAGCGCGAACACGGTCGTATAGGCGCTGATGCCGGCCGTCCACGATTGCTGCGGCAGGTTATGCCGCACCAGCGCCGTGGTCGAGGCTACCACCGACAGGAACACGGCGCCGAAGACCAGGCCGGAAAGGAATACGACGGGCACAGCGCTCGTCAGCGCGGGCAGGATGGTGACCACGCCCAGCACGCCATTTAATATCGCCAGCGATTCGCCGCCCCGGTAACGGTCGAGCATGCCCGCCCAGATGCGCGACGAGGCCACCACCGCCAGCCCCAATGCCGTGTAGAACACGGTGATCGAGGTGGCGCTCATGCCTTGCTGCTTGAGCAGGGCGATGACGAAGGTCATGTAGCCGATGTAGCCGACGCCAAACATGAAATAGCCGGCCAGGCTGGGAGCGAAATCGCGCCAGGCGAAGCGCCGTGGCGTGTCGAGGGCGCGCGGCGCTTCGCCGATCGCTTTGGCCGGCAGGGACATGATGGCGGTGGCGGCCAGGCAGGCGATGCCCAAGGCCAGCCATGGCCATTGCCAGGCATGTGCGGCGCCGTGGTCCTGTGCGGCGGCCAATGCGGCCGGCACCAGCAGGGCCGACAGGGCGATGCCGAAGCCCGTGCCGCCGTAATACAGGCCGATGTAGAAGCCCGCGTGCTGGCTGTGCATGGAACCGAGGCGCGCCGCCAGGACGCCGCCGGCGATGAAAATGAAGGCGCTGGCCACGCCCGCGCACACGCGCTGCAGGAACAGGGCGGCCGTGTCGCTGACCAGGCCCGACAGCAGCATGAAGACGCTGGCCAGCACGCTGCCGGCGATCAGCAGGCGCCACACGCCCAGGCGGCGCATCAGGGCCGGCGTGGCCAGGGCGCCGAGAAAATAGCCGAGCGCATTGAAGGTGTTCATGGCCCCGGCCAGCAGGTAGGACCAGCCCAGGTCGTCACGCATGGGCGGCAGCAGCAAACCGTAGGAAAAGCGCGACAGGCCCAGGGCGACGGCGGCGCCCAGCGACAGCGCCAGCGCCGTGGCCAGCGGATGGGACGGGGAACGATCGTGTGTCGGCATGGCCTGGATACCCGTCTATGAGGGAGCGTGGAGTGGGCGCCGGGTGGGGCAGGCCGGCGGGCAAGGTCTGTGCGGGACAGTGGCGCTGGCGACACGCTTTTTTACTGCTAAGTTAGCGAATCGGACCCGGGAAGTCAAGCTGCGCCGCGCCTGTCATTGCTGGCAACAATGCAATCTTTATCATCGTTACTTTTGGAGAGAATTGTGAGACATGCAATCTCATATAATTGCAATTAGGAAATTAACTTGCCAAAATTAAATTTTGCGAGTTGCTCCTGATCCTCCATATCTTAAGGGCACTATGAACAAGAATAAACCCGGCGCGTTGTTGATTGCAGCGCTGATTGGCGCGGCGTTGGCTGGCTGCGCTTCCGAATCGTCGCAAGCCCTGGCTGTTCCCACAGTCGCCAGCGCGGCCCGACCCTACGTCGGTCCACGCACCCTGATCGCTGTCGGCAAGTTCGACAACCGCTCGAACTTCATGCGCGGCATCTTTTCCGATGGCGTCGACCGCCTGGGCAGCCAGTCGAAGACGATTCTGATTGCGCACCTGCAAACGTCCAACCGCTTCAATGTCCTCGACCGCGACAATATGGCGGAGCTCAAGCAGGAAGCCGAATTCAAGAAGCAGGGCCAGAACATCAAGGGCGCGGACTTCGTCGTCACGGGCGACGTGACCGAATTCGGCCGCAAGGAAGTGGGCGACAAGCAATTGTTCGGCATCATGGGCCGCGGCAAGACACAAGTGGCGTATGCCAAGGTCACCTTGAACGTCGTCAATATCGCCACCTCGGAAGTCGTGTACTCGGCCGGCGGCGCCGGCGAATACAGCCTGTCGAACCGCGAAGTGCTGGGCTTTGGCGGCACCGCCAGCTATGACGCCACCCTCAACGGCAAAGTCCTGGATCTGGCCATGCGCGAAGCGGTCGAGCGTCTGGTGGCTGGCGTCGAAGCGGGCGCATTGCGCAAACAATAAGGTATTCCATGAAAACAATGATGAACAAGGGCGCAGCCCTGCTGGCCATGCTCGCCTGTGCCGCCCTGACCGGTTGCGCCACGCAGTCGAAGACCCTGTACCAATGGGAAGGCTACCAGCCGCAAGTGTACGAATACCTGAAGGGCGAAAGCCCGGAGCAGCAGGTCGCCGCCATGGAAAAAGACCTGCAAGTGATCGCTGCCAAGGGCAATCATGCGCCGCCGGGCTTCCATGCCCACCTGGGCATGCTGTACTCGATCGCCGGCAAGCCGGAGCAGGTCGCCGCGCAGTTCGAGGACGAGAAAAAACTGTTCCCGGAATCGACGCCGTACATGGACTTCCTGTTGGGTAAATTGAAAAAAGGCGAGAAATTATGATGTCGCGCATGTTGAAAATGGCCTTGTGCCTGGGTCCCGCCATCTTCATGGTCGGTTGCGCCACCAAGCAGGCCGCGTATGACTATACCGCCTTCAAGGCCGCCAAGCCCCGTTCCATCGTGGTCTTGCCGCCGTTGAACAACTCGCCGGAAGTCAATGCCGGCAACAGCGTCTACGCGCAAGTAACCTATCCGCTGGCCGAAGCGGGCTACTACGTGCTGCCGGTGGCCGTGGTCGGTGAAACCTTCAAGCAGAACGGCTTGACGAACGCCGCCGATATCCACGGCGTCGATGCCAGGAAGCTCAACGAGATTTTCGGCGCCGATGCGGGCCTGTACGTGACGATCTCCAAGTACGGCACGACCTACGCCGTGATCGACAGCGTGACGGTGGTGGCGGTCGATGCCAAACTGGTCGACCTGAAGACGGGCGCCTTGCTGTGGCAGGGCGCGGCCAGCGCGTCTAGCAATGAAGGCAATAACAGCGGTGGCGGCGGCCTGGTCGGCATGCTGGTGACGGCGGCGGTCAAGCAGATCATCAACACCAGCACCGACGCCAGCCATCCGCTGGCTGGCACGGCGAATGCGCGCATGCTGTCGGCCGGCGTACCGAACGGCTTGCTGTACGGCCCCCGTTCGGAGCGCTACCTGGCGCAGTAAGCGTCCTGCCGCATCGGCAAGGCATGTGCCGCTGTACTGAATGACCGGCGCCGGGGGGAAATCACGGACTCGTCCCCCTGGCGCTGTCTTTCCTGAGTCCGGGCAGATCCAGAGCAAAGGGCAGGCGATGACTACTCAATTCAAGGTCAACTACAACGTGTCGGCGGACGAGCTGCAGGGCAAGAGCGTGCTGGTCTTCCTGAAACCGCAGAATCCGCAGCGTAATTACCAGATCCACGCCTGGCAAGTGCTGGCCGGCGCCCCCGGCACTACCGAATCGTTCGACTACACGGCGCAGATCTCGACCGACGTGACCAGCCTGGGCGTCAACGACAGCAAAATCGTCTCCGCGCGCAAGCCGGTGCAGCCGGGGCAGCTGCTGCCGGCCGTCAGCCCGAACGGCATGACGCCGCCGTTGCTGCAGCCAGGCGCCGCATCCCTGGCGCAAACCGGACTGACGCCGCAGCAGTGCGGCGTGATCAACCAGACCAATCCCTACATCCAGTTCGACAGCAACTGGTACGTCAACGACAGGCCGGTCGTGACCATGCCGCAGGTCGATACGAACATGACGGCCAGCTTCGAGCACCTGCCCAACTTCTATTTCATGGTGGCTTCGCCGCCGATGGTGGGCCAAACCTATATCGCGCAGAATTTCTCGGACATGACGCAGTACGTGATGCCGGAGACGGTCAAGGAAGCGGACGTCACTCTGAACCGCAAGCAGGGCTTGTGGCGCTTCGACTTCAGCGGGAGCTGAGGCGCGCCGGGACGCGCCGGCGCCAGAACGGCGCCGACGGCCAGCGCGTTTCCTGGCCGTAGCAGTACGCCAGGTGGCGTTCGTACGCCGCGCCGATGGCCGCCAGCTCCCCATTGTAGTGTTGGCAGGCTTGCGGTTCTCCCCGCAGCGTGCGGTCGGCGGCCTCGGCCGCGGCCAGGCCCGTGTACAGGGCGTTGAAGATGCCTTGCGACGACAGCGGATCGAAGCTCAGGGCGGCGTCGCCGACGGCGAACCAGCCTGGGCCGGCACCGGCGTCCAGGCTGGCAGTATGGGCGGGCGTGGCCAGGGTGGGCGTATCGGCCGCATAGCCTTGCTGCTCCAGCAATTCCCGCGTCGCCGGCAGCCGGCGCGCCGCCGCTTCCAGCCAGCCGGCATCGCGCAAGCCGGTTTTGGCCAGCAAGTCCGCATCCGTATGCAGGGCCAGCACGCGGCGCTGGCCGGGCAGGGGTGCGCTGTACCACCAGCCGTCTTCGCAAGCCTCGATGTGGGCAAAGCCCCGAGCGGACGGCGTGCCGTCATGCCCGTATTGCCATACTGAAACCAGCCGGTCGCCGCGCTGGCGCCGCGCCCCGATTCTGCGGGCCAGCCGGGCGCCCCGTCCCGTCGCGTCGATGACGATGCGCGCCGCCGCGTCGCAGGGGCCGTGCGGCGTCTGCAGCCGCACGCGCCAGCCGCCGTCCCCCGGCGCGATTCCTGTCACACTTGCCGAGGCCAGCAAGGCGGCGCCGCGCTGGCGCGCCTCGTCGCGCAGCCACAGGTCGAAGGTGCCGCGCGCCAGATGCCAGCCGTGGCCATCGGGATCGCTGAGGAAGTGGTGCTCCGTCCAGGCGCCGTTCCACCAGGCGCGGTTGCCGTGGTAGGGCGCGTGGCCCTGGCGCAGGAAGGCGTCAAGCAAGCCCATGTCCCGCAGCAGGCGCGCGGCGGCCGGCGGCAGCGATTCGCCGATGCGCGCCAGCGGCGCGGCCAGCCGGTCCACCAGCAAGACCCGGTGCCGCCCCGCCAGGTTCAGGGCGGCCGTGGCGCCGGCCGGACCGGCGCCGACGATCAGCACGTCGGCCTGCAGCAAGGTCACAAGCGGTGCCGCTGCAGATGGCGCGCTTTTTCCGTGCCTTCCAGGTCGACGTCGACGAACTCGTCCGGCATGGCCGCCGCCGCGCGCAGCAGGTGCTTGCCGGCCGTGGGCGGCGGCAGGTTCTCCACCTGCAGGAACGCGGGGAAGCCGTTCACGTCCGTGGGGCCGGGGCGCACCTCGACCACGCCCACTTGCGCCAGGTCGGCGATCATGTTGTTGATCTGCTCTTCATAGCTGATGTTGCCCAGCGGACGTATCCACGCGGCGCGCCGGGCAAAAGCGGCCAGGCGGTCGTCGACGGGAACTTCGCGGTTCATCACCGTATCGTAGGCCAGCTTGCTCATCACCTGGTTCGGCACGCGCGCGGGCCAGAACGTGGGCACGTAGGGATCGTAGTCGGACTGGTAGCCGGAGCGGCAGCTGGCCGTGTCCGTTTGCCATGGCACGGCCATCCAGCGCGTCACGCCGCCCGCGATCTGTGCCGAGCAGGGGCTGCTGATATTGTCCGGCGTCAAGACGGCGCCATAGTCGGGCTCGACCCAGCCCGGCGGCCGGTGCGCCAGGCGGAACGGCGCGCTGTACATGCTGGCCTGGCGCATGGGCCAGGTCATTTCGCAGCCGGGGTGGAAGGCGTCTGCCAGGCAAAATTCCATGGCCGCGCGCAGCAGGGTGTCCGGTTGCAGGGCCACGTCCACCTCGGCCAGGCTTTGCGGCGGCGTCTTGCCGGGCGCGTAGTCGGCCGTGAACTCGCCGGCGGCCCATTGCTTGAGGAAACGCAATTGCAAGTTGCTCAGCGCGCAGTTCTGGCGCGGCGTGTCTGCCGGCGGGATGGCCATCGCATCGCCATACAGCCAAGGCCACGGCGATGGCGCCCAGGCGTCGCGCTCGAACTGGCGGAACTGGTTGTAGATGACGTTGCGCCACTCCCTGCGGCTTTCGGCCGGGCTGGCCAGGCGCGCCATCCATTCGTCGCGGCTGAACGGCGTACTGCCGTCCCAGCCGAAGGCGGCCGCGAAACCCGCATTCACCCATTGCAGGTTGGACAGGCGCTCGAAAATGGGGCGGATATCGTCCTGGAACGAGGGCACGGCTGGCGCTGCCAGTTTTCCTGTGGAAACAAACAGGTCGCGCATCAAGTCCCACATGGTGCGCACCGACTTTTGCTGCGGCGCGTAGTCGGGCGGCGCGACGACCACCCAGGCCATGTCGACGGGCAAGGCCTGGCCCTGGTAGCGCACCGTGGCGCAGACGGGGCCGTCGGCCGTGTCGTCATGCCAGCCTTCGTTGTTGGCGAAGGTGATGGCGCGCGCGCCATTCCACGACGCCGACTTGCCATGGCCGCCCAGCACGATCAGCCGTCCCATGGCATCCGTACGCAACTCGCCCAGGTAGACGGGCATGCCCATGAAACGGCCCCCGTCGAAGGTCACGGCCGGCTGTTCGCTGCCGCTGATCTTGCGCTCGCCCGGCGTGATGGACAATTGCGCGCGGTCGGTGACGGCCATGTTGCGCAGGAACGAGGGCTGGGTGACATTTGCTTCCGGAATATCGAGCGCGATCTGGAACTGGTACCACGCCGCCTTGGTGTTGGCCAGGGTGACGGCCCATTCGATGTCGGCATTGCCGGAGTTTAATTCGGCCACCGCCACGCCGGCGGCATTCAGGCCGTAGATGCGAAAGCCGGCCGCCTGGCGCTTGATGGCGCCGGTGGCATCGCGGTAATACCCGGCCGGCCGCGCCGCCGGTTCCGGCACCTCCGGTCCCAGAAAGTATTCGCTGGGACTGTTGCCCACGCGGGCAATGCCGATGGGAGGATAGATCGCCGCCTTGACGATGACGGTATCTTGGGAGGAACTGGACATGGCATGCCTTTCCAGGTGGCGTGGAGGGAAGGAAAATATACCGCAGAAAAAATGCGCCAAATGCGCACATAGTCACCGCTTCGTGAATTCGTGCGATGGGCGCCAGACACAAGGCGTGTGGCGGCGTGCCAGGCGAGCTTCCCCCAGCCACGTTAAGATAGCGGTATTTTCAAGACTGCGAGAGGTCCAGGTGCGCGTGCTGCTGGTGGAAGACGATCCGATGATCGGGGAAAGCCTGGTCGAGGGCTTGCGCGGCGAGTGCTATGCCGTGGACTGGGTGCGCGACGGCCACGATGCGGAGCTGGCGCTGGCCGGCTTCGCCTACGATTTGATGCTGCTGGACCTGGGCTTGCCCGGCAAACAGGGCATGGACGTGCTGCGCGCCATGCGCGCGCGGGGCGCCGAGTTGCCCGTGCTGATCATCACGGCGCGCGACGGTACGCCGGCCCGCGTGGAAGGACTCGACAGCGGCGCCGACGATTACCTGGTCAAGCCGTTCGACCTCGACGAGCTGCTGGCGCGCATCCGCGCGCTGCTGCGGCGCCGGGTCAGCCGTTCGCGCTCGGTCATCGAGCATGGCGCGCTGATCCTCGACCTGGCCAGCCACGACGTCACGTTCGAGGGCGAACTGATCAAGCTGCCGCCGCGCGAGTTTTCCGTGCTGCGCGCCTTGCTCGACCATCCGGGCAAGGTGGTGTCGAAGCGCCAGCTGAGCGAAAAGCTGTACGGCTGGGATTGCGAAGTGGAAAGCAATACCGTCGACGTCTACGTCTACCAGCTGCGCAAGAAGCTGGGCGCGGACGCCATCCAGACCGTGCGCGGCGTGGGCTACAAGATGCGGGTGGCATCTTGCTGACCATCCGCCGCCAATTGCTGCTCGGTTTGCTGGCCGCCACCTTGCTGTGCGTGCTGGGCGCCGGCATTTCGCTGTTCCGCTCGCTGCTGGAAGAAACCAATGAGCTGGCCGACTTGCAGCTGCGCCAGCTGGCCGTGGCCTTGCCCGACGAGTTCGAGCCGCAGACGGGCCTGGCCGCCGCGCAGGAGCCGGAAGAAGCGTTCGTGCTGCAGGCGTGGGACGAGGACGGCGAGCCATTGCCCATCCTGCAGGGCCAGCCGGCCTTGCCGCGCTATGCGCTGGCCGGCTTTGTCGATGTCACATTGCACGGCGAGGACTGGCGCCTGTACGGCGAGACGCGGCGCGGCCGCTACGTGCAGGTGGCGCAGGCGCAGGCCGTGCGCGACCAGCTGGCCTGGCAGATGACCATGCGCGCCGGCGCGCCCCTGCTGGTGTTCGCGCTGATCCTGGCGCTGCTGATCGTCGCCGTGGTGGGGCGCGCGCTGGCGCCGCTGCACCGGCTGGCCGAATCCGTGGCGGGCCGTTCGCCGGATGCCCTGACGCCGCTGGCGGCCGACGACATGCCGCCCGAACTGCGGCCCGTGGCGCTGGCGCTGAATAGCCTGATGGGGCAGTTCGAGGCGGCGCTGACGGCGCAGCGCACCTTTGTCGCCGATGCCGCGCATGAATTGCGTTCGCCGCTGACGGCGCTGAAACTGCAGCTGCAGGTGGCCGAGCGGGCCGGCAGCGAGGAAGAGCGCCGCGTGGCGCTGGCGCGGCTGCATGAACGGCTGGACCGTAGCACGCACCTGGTGCGCCAGCTATTGAGCCTGGCGCGCCATGAAACGGCGCTCACGGCCAGCCAGCTGCACATGGTGGACCTGGCACAGTTGCTGGAAGCGGCCGTGGCCGACCACAGCGCGCTGGCCGACAGCCGCGCGATCGACCTGGGCGTGGTGGAAACGCCGCCGGGCCCGGTGCTGGTGCAGGCCGATCCCGACGGCTTGCAAGTGTTGCTGAATAACCTGATTGACAACGCCTTGCGCTACACGCAGCAGGGCGGCAGGGTCGATCTGCAGGCGGCGCTGGAAGAGGGCAGGCCCCTGCTGCGCGTCTCCGACAACGGCCCCGGCGTGCCGCGCCAGCACCATGCACGGCTGTTCGACCGCTTCTTCCGCCCCGACGGCAATGACGCCTGGGGCTGCGGCCTGGGCCTGTCCATCGTGCGCCACATCGCCGAGCACCACCAGGCGGACATTGCGCTGGCCGAAGGCGAGGCGGGGCGGGGCTTGCAGGTGACGGTGCGCTTCCCGCAAGCGGCCTGAACAAAAAAAGCGGATGCCGGCGAGGGCATCCGCTTTTCAGTCACGCTCGACGCGCTTACGCCAGCTCGGTGATGAATTGCTCGCGTGCGGGGCGCACTTTTTTCAGGTCCACCAGCCAGTCGCCTGCGTCGGCGCGGTAGCCCAGCGGCAGCATGACGACGGAGCGCAAGCCTTTCTCGCGCAGCTTCAGGATCTCGTCGACCTTGGCCGGGTCAAAACCTTCCATCGGCGTCGAATCGACCTTTTCCTGCGCCGCGGCGATCAAAGCCGTGCCCACGCCGATATACGCCTGGCGCGCCGCGTGCTGGTAGTTGGTTTCCGCATCTCGCTGTGGATACGTGGCCAGGATCTGCTGGCGGTACGCTTCCCAGCCTTCATTCTTGAAGCCGCGCACGGTGTTGACCAGGTCAAAGCGGGCGTTGATGCGTTCTGCCGTGTAATTGTCCCAGGCGGCAAACACCAGCAGGTGCGAGGCGTCCGTCACTTGCGACTGGTTCCACGCATGCGGCTTGATCTGCTCGCGCAGGGCCGGATTCGTCACGACGAACACTTCGTAAGGATGCAGTCCGCTGGAGCTGGCCGTCAGGCGCACGGCTTCCAGGATGCGCTCGACCTTGTCTTGCGGCACCGTTTTCGACGGGTCCATCTTCTTGGTGGCGTAGCGCCATTGCAGTGTTTCGAGCAAATCGGACATGTAAATCCCTTTCATAATGAATAGTTCAGATTGGAAATGATAGCGGATTCAGGCATTTCAAGTGTAAAGGGGCAAAGAAACTGCTTATCGACCTCAAGCTAGCGCACTCAAGCACAGTTGTCTACAGGCCAACCATGGCAAGCTCAACCTCCGGGTAGCGCGCGCCTTGCACGCTGGCGGGCGCGATGGCGGCGCCGATGGCGGCCAGCTCGGCGCCGTTCAATTCGAGTTGCGCGGCGGCGACGTTCTCTTCCAGGTGGGCCAGGCTGCGGGCGCCGGGAATCGGCACGATGTCAGTGCCTTGCGCCAGCAGCCAGGCCAGGGCCAGTTGCGCGGCCGTGGCGCCGCGCGCCGCCGCCAGGCGCTGCAGTTCGGCAACCATGTGCGCGTTGGCCGCCATCGCCGGCGGCTGGAAGCGGGGCAGGCTGTGGCGGTAGTCGTCTGGCGCCAGCGCGGCGCTGGATGCGAGCCGGCCCGTCAGGAAGCCCCGGCCCAGCGGGCTGTAGGGCACGAAACCGATGCCGAGCGCGCGGCAGGCGGGCAGCACGTCTGCTTCCACGTCGCGGCTCCACAGCGAGTATTCGGACTGCACGGCCGCAATCGGGTGCACGGCGTGGGCGCGGCGCAGGGTGGCGGCCGACACTTCCGACAGCCCCAGGTGGCGCACCTTGCCCGCCCGTACCAGTTCGGCCATGGCGCCGACGACGTCTTCGATGGGCACGGCCGGGTCCACGCGGTGCTGGTACAGCAGGTCGATGCACTCGATGCCGAGCCTGGACAGTGACGCTTCCACGGCCTGGCGAATATGTTCGGGGCGGCTGTCCACGCCCGCCATGCGCTCGACGCCTTTTCCTTCAGGCAAAATCTTGAAGCCGAACTTGGTGGCCACGCTGACTTTGCCGCGTAATTGCTTCAGTGCGCGGCCCACCAGTTCCTCGTTGGCGTAGGGGCCGTACACTTCCGCCGTATCGATCAGGGTCACGCCCAGCTCCACGGCGCGGTGCAGCACACGCAGCGAGGCGGCCTCGTCGGCGCCGCCATAGGCAAAGCTCATGCCCATGCAGCCCAGGCCGATGGGGGCGACGCGCAAGCCGGAGTGGCCCAGTGTTCTGTGTTCCATTGTCATTTCCTTTCAAAAAAAGATGCAAGGAGTATGGATGAAGCAACAGCATGCGATAAGATGGCTAATCCTGCATGCATTACTGAATTTTTCTCATGAATTTTTTCCTCGACAATGGCTGACCTCAACGAATTGACGGCCTTTGCCGCCGTCGCCCGCCTGCGCAGCTTCCGCAAGGCGGCCCTCGAACGTGGCGTATCCGCGTCCGCCCTCAGCCATGCGCTGCGGGCGCTGGAAGAGCGCCTGGGCGTGCGCCTGTTGAACCGCACCACGCGCAGCGTCACGCCGACCGAGGCGGGGCAGCAGCTGCTGGCGCGGCTGGCGCCGGCCATGCGCGAGATCGACGATGCCTTACAGGATTTGAGCGCCTTGCAGGATGTGCCCGCAGGCAAGCTGCGCCTGAACGTGCCCCGTCCCGCCGCCCGGCTGCTGCTGGCGCCCATGCTGGCCGGTTTTGTCGCCCGCTATCCGCGCGTGCAGGTCGAAGTGGTGACCGACGACGGCATGATCGATATCGTGCGCGACGGTTTTGACGCGGGCATCCGCTTCGGCGAACAGGTGGCGGCCGACATGATCGCCGTGCCCGTGGGCGCGCCGCAGCCGTTCGTGGTGGTGGCGTCGCCCGGCTACCTGGCGGCGCATGGGGCACCGGGCACGCCGCGCGACTTGCTGGCGCATGCCTGCATAGGCCGGCGTTTTCCCAGCGGGCGCCAGTATGCGTGGGAGTTCGGGCGGGAGGGGGAAGCCGTCAGCATCGCCGTCGGCGGGCCGCTCGTGTTCGATGACGATGAACTGATGCTGCGCGCGGCCCGCGACGGGGCGGGGCTGGCGTATGTGTACGAAGCCGATGCGCGCGCCGATATCGCGGCGGGGCGCCTGGCGTGCGTGCTGGAGCGCTGCCTGCCGCCGCCGCCCCGTTACTTCCTGTACTACCCGAGCCGGCGGCAGATGCCGCCCGTGCTGCGCGCCTTTGTCGACATGGTCCGCGCCGACGGTCTTACCTAGGCGGCCGGCGGCGTGCCGTGCTCGACCGGCCACTTGACGGTAAACACGCTGCCGCCCGCCTTGCCGCGCGTGCAGACGGCGCTGCCGCCGTGCGCGCGCGCGATGGCTTCGACCACGGCCAGGCCCAGGCCGCTGCCCGCATGCGGGTCGCCGCCATCGCTGTCGCCGCGGCGAAACGCCTCGAACACGTGCGGCGCCAGTTCCTTTGCAATGCCGGGGCCCGCATCCTCGACGCTCAGGTAGTACTGGCCGGCCTGCACGCGGGTGCGCACGCGCAGCAGGCCCGGATGCGCATAGCGGCGCGCGTTGTCGAGCAGGGCCAGCACGATTTGCCGGATGCGGGCCGCGTCGCAGCAGACGGGATGGTCGGACAGGTGCAATTGCAGCGTAAAACCGGCCGCTTCCATTTCCTGCGCCAGCAGGCGGCCCACTTCCTCGATTTCCAGGGTCAGGTCCGTCCACGCCATGCGCAGCTGCATGTGGCCGCTGTCGGCCAGGCTCAGGGTGCGCAAGTCCTCGATCAGGCGGCCCAGGTCCTCGACTTGCGCCAGCAGGCTGGAAAACGGCACTTCCTCGGGCTTGAAGACGCCATCGACGACGCCCTGCAAGGTGCCGCGCAGGATGGTCACGGGCGTGCGCAGTTCGTGCGCGATGGCCGCATTCCACGTTTCGCTTTCCTTGGCCCCCCGCTGCAGGCGCTCGGCCATGCTGTTGAAGTCATCGACCAGCATGGCCGTCTCGCCCAGGCTGCGGTCGCCCGCGAAGGCGCGCGCGGACAGGTCGCCGTGGGCCACGCGGCGCACGCTGTCCATCACGGAATTGATCGGTTTTAAGATGCGCGCGGCCAGCTTGATGGCGAAAAAGGCGGCCAGCCCCAGGCCGAAGACGGTGATGGCAAAGATCCACAGCCATTCGACGGTGCTGGGCGACCAGTCGTCGGGCTCGGACAACATGCCGGGATCGATCTTGAAGGCGATGGCGAAGAAGGTCCAGGAACCGATCCAGATGATCAGGATGCTGCACACCATCAGCACGGACATCGACAGGATGATCTGCCGGTTCAGGCCAGTGAATCGCATCAGCACTCGCTTTCCAGCCGGTAGCCCACGCCGCGCAGGCTGGCCGGCATGTTCATCACGCCCGCTTCCTCGAGCTTCTTGCGCAGCTTGCTGACGTGGCTGTCCACCGTGCGTTCCATCGAATTGCTTTCGGGCATGCACGACTCCAGCAGTTCCAGGCGGCTGCAGACGCGGCGCGGCGTGCGCGCCAGGTGCGCCAGCAGGCGAAATTCCGTCAACGTCAGGGTCAAAGGCACGGGCGCGCCGTCGCGCAGCACGCTGGCCACGTACGTTTCCTGGTCGATCTCGATGGGGCCGCAGCGCAGGCGCTGGCCGCCGACCGGGTGGTGGCGCACGCGCGAGCGGCGCAGCACGGCCGCCACGCGGGCCACCACTTCGGCCGGGTTGAAGGGCTTGATGATGTAGTCGTCGGCGCCCACGCGCAGCGCGGCCAGTTTGTCGGCATCCTGGTCGCGCGCCGTCAGCATGATGACGGGCGTTTCGCCGCGCCGCCGCACTTCGGCCAGCACGCCCCAGCCGTCGACACGGGGCATCTGCACGTCGAGCAGCAGCAGATCCGGCGCCAGCGCCAGGTGCTGTTGCAGCGCTTCCTGGCCATCGAGCGCGAAGGCCGTGCGGTAGCCGTCGCGCTCCAGATAACCGGCGAGGATGCGGGCGATTTGCGGTTCATCTTCGGCGATCAGGACGAGGGCGGAAGGGGGCGTGGTGGCAAGAAAAGAGGGCTGGCTGGCGCTGTGATGATAGTTCATGCAAATAGTCTAGCATTCTTCTTTCTCTCCATCGAATCTCCACATTTCTTTGACGAAATGTCCACCTTGGCCTTTTATGCTGCGCTTATCTGTCGACCGGACCGCCGGTTGGGATCTGCCATAGAGAAAGACCATGCATCCGAGCCACTTCACCAAGAAAAACATGTTGATCGCCGCGGCACTGCTCAGCCTTGCCGCCTGTTCCAAACCCGCGCCGGAAGAAGCGGCCGCGCCGCCCGCCGCCGTCACCGTGCTCAAGCTGCAGGCGGCGCCCGTCGTCCTCAGCGATGAATTGCCGGGCCGGGTGGCCGCCTTCCGCACGGCCGACATCCGCCCCCAAGTGGGCGGCATCGTGCTGCGCCGCCAGTTCGAGCAGGGCGCCGACGTGACAGCGGGGCAGAAGCTGTTCCAGCTGAACCCGGCGCCCTTCCAGGCGGACGTCGATTCGGCCGCCGCCGCCCTGCAGCATGCGGTGGCCACGGCGAACCGCGCCAGCAGCCAGGCCGAGCGCCTGAAACCGCTGGTGGAAGCGGATGCCATCAGCCGCCAGGCGTATGACGACGCCGTGGCCCAGCGCGAGCAAGCCGTGGCCACCGTGGCGCAGGCGCGCGCGACCCTGGCGCGCCGCCGCCTGGACCTGGCCTTTGCCAGCATCGAGGCGCCGATTGCCGGGCGCATCGGTTCCGAGCTGGTGACGGAAGGCGCGTTGGTGGGCGTGGCCGATGCTGCGCCGATGGCGCGCATCCAGCAGATCGACAAGGTGTATGTCGACGTGCGCCAGCCGGCCGCCGCGCTGGCCGCGCTGCGTGCCTCGGGTTCGGACAGCAAGGACGGCGCGGACAAGCTGCCCGTGACCATTTTAGGTGCCGATGGCCAGCCGCATCCCGTCACGGGTCGCATCCTGTTCTCCGGCATCAGCGTCGATGCGGGCACGGGCGACGCCGTCATCCGCGTGCTGGTCGACAATCCGCAGCGCCAGCTCTTGCCGGGGATGTTCGTGCGCGCCCGCATCGCCCGCGCCGTGCAGGCCAACGGCGTGCTGCTGCCGCAGCAAGCCGTGTTGCGCAGCAGCGGCGGCCAGGCGCAGGCCTGGGTGCTGGACGGCACGAACAAAGCCAGCCTGAAAACGATCGCCGTGGGCGACGTGGTCGAGCACCAGTACGTGGTCAGCGGCGGCTTGAAGGCGGGCGACACCGTCGTCATCGAAGGCCAGGAACGCCTGCAGCCGGGCGCCACCGCCGCGCCGCAGCCGTGGAAGCCGGCCGTCGTGGCCACGGCGGCTGCCGCCAAGGCGCGTTGATGCACACTTTGAATACAATGAAAGCCTAACGACATGCCTCAATTTTTCATCAACCGCCCCGTCTTTGCGTGGGTGGTGGCGGTCTTCATCGTCCTCTTCGGACTGATCGCCATACCGCAATTGCCGATTGCGCGTTTTCCTTCCGTGGCGCCGCCCAGCGTCAGCATCAGCGCCAATTACCCCGGCGCCACGCCGCAAACCATGAACGATTCCGTGGTGGGCCTGATCGAACGCGAACTGTCGGGTGTCAAGCACCTGCTGTATTTCGAGTCGTCCACCGATACCTCGGGTTCGGCCTCGATCACCGTCACCTTCCAGCCGGGCACGGACCCGGAAATGGCGCAGGTGGACGTGCAGAACCGCCTGAAAGCCATCGAGCCGCGCCTGCCGCAAGCCGTGCGGCAAAACGGCTTGACGGTGGAATCGGCGTCGTCCGGCTTCCTGATGATCGTCAGTTTGATTTCCGAGAATGGCCAGCATGACGAAGTGGCGCTGGGCGACTACCTGGCGCGCAACGTGACGGAAGAGCTGCGCCGCATCGCCGGCGTGGGCAAGGTGCAGCTGTTCGGCTCCGAGCGGGCCATGCGCATCTGGGTCGATCCGGCCAAGCTGGTGTCGTACAACATCGCCATGGGCGAACTGACGGCCGCCATCGCGCAGCAGAATGCGCAGATCGCGCCGGGGCGCCTCGGCGATTCGCCCGCCGTGCACGGCCAGCGCGTGACGATTCCGCTGACGGTCCAGGGGCAGCTGCAAACGCCGGCCGAATTTGCCGCCATCGTGCTGCGCGCGAACGCGGACGGCTCGAAAGTGACCATCGGCGACGTGGCGAAGGTGTCGCTGGGCGCGCAAAGCTTCAATTTCAGCATCCGCGAAAACGGGCAAGCCGCGTCGGGCGCCGCCATCATGCTGTCGCCGGGCGCCAACGCCGTGCAGACGGCGGCCGCCGTGCGCGCGCGCATGGCCGAACTGGCGCACACCATGCCGGCCGGGATCAAGTACTCGGTGCCGTTCGATACGGCGCCGTTCGTGAAGATCTCGATCGAAAAGGTCGTCGTTACCTTGCTGGAGGCGATGGTGCTGGTCTTCCTCGTCATGTACCTGTTCCTGCAAAAGATACGCTACACCCTGATTCCCGCCATCGTCGCGCCGATTGCCCTGATGGGAACGTTTACGGTGATGCTGCTGGCCGGCTATTCCGTCAACGTGCTGACCATGTTCGGCATGGTGCTGGCCATCGGCATCATCGTCGATGACGCCATCGTCGTGGTGGAGGCCGTGGAGCGCCTGATGGCGACCGAGGGCCTGTCGCCGAAGGAAGCGACCTCGAAAGCCATGCGTGAAATTACCGGTGCCGTGGTCGGCATCACCCTGGTGCTGACGGCCGTGTTCATTCCGATGGCGCTGGCCAGCGGTTCCGTGGGCGCCATCTACCGCCAGTTCACGCTGGCCATGGCCGTGTCGATTTTGTTCTCGGCGTTTTTGGCCTTGAGCCTGACGCCGGCCCTGTGCGCCACGATGTTGAAACCGATCGGCCCGCACGACCACGATAAAAAGGGCTTTTTCCTGTGGTTCGATCGCTGTTTTGACCGCATGACGGCGCGCTATGAAAAAGGCGTGGTGGCGATGCTCAAGCGTGCGGGCCGCTCGATGGTGCTGTACTGCGCCATCGTCGCGGCGCTGGGCGTGGCCTTCATGCAGCTGCCGTCGGCCTTCCTGCCCGAGGAAGACCAGGGCTATTTCATTACCTCGATCCAGCTGCCGTCGGACGCCACCATGGAGCGCACGCTCGATGTCGTCAAGTTGTACGAACAGCACGTGGCCACGCGGCCCGGCATCGAAGTGAACCAGTCGATCCTCGGCTTCAGCTTTTCCGGCGCGGGACCGAACGCGGGCCTGGCCTTCACCATGCTGAAGGACTGGAAACAGCGCAACGGCGCCACGGCGCAGGAAGAAGTGGCGCTGGCGCAGGAGGCCATGTCGCAGGCGAAGGAGGGCGTGATCATGAGTCTGATGCCGCCCGCCATCGATGAACTGGGCAACTCATCCGGCTTTTCGCTGCGCCTGCAAGACCGCGCCAGCCAGGGCATCGCGGCCTTGCAGGCGGCGCAGAACCAGCTGCTGGGCCTGGCCGCGCAAAGCGCCAAGGTGGCGGGCGTGTATCCGGACGGCTTGCCGCCCGGCGCCAGCGTGCGCCTCGATATCGACCGCACCAAGGCCGAAGCATTGGGCGTGCCGTTTACTGCGATTGCCGACATGCTGACGGCGGCCATGGGTTCGACCTATGTCAACGATTTTCCGAATGCGGGCCGCATGCAGCAGGTGATCATCCAGGCCGATGCCCCATCGCGCATGCAACTGAACGACGTGCTGGCCTTGCGCATCCGCAATAACGCGGGCGGCATGGTGGCCCTGGGAGAGCTCGTGCGCCCCGTGTGGAGCGAGTCGCCGCTGCAGCTGGTGCGCTACCAGGGTTATCCGTCGGCGCGCATTTCCGGCAGCGCGGCGCCCGGCGTGTCCAGCGGCGACGCCATGCTGGAAATGGAGCGCCTCGTGAAGCAGCTGCCGCCCGGCTTCGCGCTGGCATGGACGGGACAGTCGCTGCAAGAGAAGGAATCGGCGTCGCAGGCGCCCATGCTGATGGCGCTGTCGATGCTGGTGGTCTTCCTCGTGCTGGCGGCCTTGTATGAAAGCTGGTCGATTCCTGTCTCCGTGATGCTGGTGGTGCCGCTGGGATTATTGGGCGCCGTGCTGGCCGTGATGTTGCGCGGCATGCCGAACGACGTGTTCTTCAAGGTGGGCATGATCACCATCATCGGCCTGTCGGCAAAGAACGCCATTCTGATCGTCGAATATGCGCGCCAGCTGCAGGCGCAGGGCAAGGGGCTGGTCGAGGCGACGGTGGAAGCGGCGCGCTTGCGCTTGCGCCCGATTTTGATGACGTCATTGGCGTTCGCGCTGGGCGTGGTGCCGCTGATGCTGGCCACGGGCGCCAGCGCCGAGACGCAGCACGCGATCGGCACGGGCGTGTTCGGCGGCATGATTACCGCCACCGTGCTGGCCGTGTTTTTCGTGCCCGTGTTCTTTGTCGTGGTGCTGGGCGCCGTCGACAAGATGGGTACGTACTTCAACAAACGCAGTGATCGCATCGCCGTCAAGGCGGTGGAAGGAGAGTTGTAATGCGTTTATTTTTTCTCACGCCCCTGGCCGCACTGGCCTTGTCGGCGTGTTCCCTGACGCCGCCGCTGGTCAAGCCGGCGGCACCGATACCGGCCAGCTATGCAGAATCTGCCGCGCCAGCCGCGGCCGATACCGCGGCCGACCTGGGCTGGCGCCAGATGCTGCTCGATGCGCGCCTGCAGCGCCTGGTCGTTATCGCGCTGGAAAACAACCGCGACTTGCGCGTGGCCTCGCTCAACGTGGAAGCCGTGCGGGCGCAGTACCAGATCCAGGATGCGGGCCGCTATCCGGCCGTCGGCGCAAATGCGGGCGGCGTGCGCCAGCGCGGCGCCGATGCCACGCTTCAAAACACGTTCACGGCCGGCATCGCCATGAGCGCGTTCGAGATCGACCTGTTCGGCCGCTTGCGTTCCTTGTCGGACGCGGCGTTTGCCCGCTATCTGGCGACGCAGCAGGGCCAGCGCGCCGCGCACATGGCCCTGATCGGCGCCGTGGCCGACGCCTACCTGGAGCAGCGCCTGGCCGAGGAACAGCTGGCGCTGGCCCGGCAAACGCTGCTTGACTGGCGCCAGGCGCTGCTCCTGACGCAGCGCCTGCACGGCGCGCGGCAGGGCAGCGGCCTGGACGTGGCGCAAGCCGAAGGGCAGGCCGCCACGGCGGAAGCGGACGTGCAGGCGCGGGAGCGAGCCAGTCTACTTTCGCGCAACAACCTGGAATTGCTGCTCGGTGCGCCATTGCCAACGGACTTGCCCGCCGGCCGGCCGCTCGACGGCCAGCCCGTGCTGACGCAGCTGCCGCCCGGCCTGCCGTCGGACTTGCTGGCGCGCCGTCCCGACATTTTGCAGGCTGAATACGCGCTGGCGGCGGCGAATGCGGAAATCGGCGCCGCCCGCGCCGCCTTCTTCCCCCGCCTGTCCTTGACGGCGTCGCTGGGCTTTGCCAGCCCGGAACTGGGCGACCTGTTCCGCGGCAGCGCGCGCAGCTGGTCGTTCGCGCCGCAAGTGACGCAGCCGCTGTTCCAGGGCGGCCAGCTGCGCGCGGAACTGCAGCTGTCGCGCCTGCGCAAGGACGTGGCCGTGCTGCAGTACGAACAGGCGATCCAGGCGGCGTTCCGCGAGGTGCGCGACGGCCTGGCCGGCAGCGCCACGTTTGCGCAGCAGATCGCCGCGCAGGAGCGCGTGGTGGCGGCGGCGCGCCAGCGCCAGCGCCTGTCGCAGCTGCGCTACGACGCGGGCCAGGACAGCCGGCTGGAATTGCTTGACGCGCAGCGCCAGTCGTATGCGGCCCAGCAAGCCCTGCTCGACGCGCGGCGTGACCAGTTCAAGTCGGCCGTGGCGCTGTACAAGGCGCTGGGGGGCGGCCTCGAGGAGTGAACCTTCGCCTACCAGGGCAGCGCCACGGGCACGCTGTCGCGGTGCTTCGCCTGGTAGTGGGAACGCAGGAATTGCGCCAGGAAGGTGAATTCGTTGTAGCAATGCATGAGCAGGGCGCGGGCGAATGCATCGGGGAAGAGGGCGGCGATCTCTTGCGGGCTGTGGCCGGCGTCCGGCAAGTCCTGGCCCATGTAGAAATGGCTGCGCAAGGTCATGCCCCAGGCCGTGTCGCGGCCCATGTGCAGCAGGCGCCCGCCGATGACGGCGCCGTCCGCCGTGCGGGGCGGCGCATAGCTCATGCCCACCCTGGCGCACACGGCGGCTGAAATGCGGCCCTCGGTCCGCGCCGCCGCGTATTGTCGTCCCTCGAAGAACTCACGGGGATCGCGGAACTGGATGGCCAGCTGTTCGGCCGGCATGCCGCTGAAAAATTCTTCCGCCAGATGGATGGAGCCGATGTGCGTCCCGGCGCTGCCTTCGGCCCAGCCGCTGGCCAGGTGGTCGACCGGGTGCCACATCAGGTAGCGCTCCGTGTCGGGCCGCGAGCGGAACCACCATTCAAACATCTCGCCAGTGCAATTTGGCAAGTCGGTGCGGCACGCCACGTGCAGCACGCCGCTGGGCAGCCGTTCGTAGCCCGTTTCCAGCGCCAGGGGAGCGGGCTGCAGCAGGGCGTGGACGTCGTTGAGATCCATGGTCTTACCTTTCAGTGCGGGTGGTGGAAACAGCGGTGGTGCCGGCCGGGCGGCGGCGCAGCAGCGGGGCGGCGGCCACGGCCGCGCCCAGCAGGGCCAGCGCGGCTGTGGCGGCAAACATCGTGGCGTGGCTGCCGGGCAGGCAGGTCATGAAGGAGGAGAGAAATTGCCCGCCGAAGATGGCCATCGACAGATAGGCGAGGTTGCGGTTGCGGCTGGGCAGGTGGCTGCGCTCGACCGTCATGTGCGTGCACAGCGGCACGGACAGGCCGAAGCCCATCCCCAGCACCATGGCGCCGGCCAGCAGCGCGGGCAGCGCGGCGGCCCCCGCAAACAGCAGGTGCGCCAGCGCATAGCAGGCGAAGGCAGCGCCCAGGGTGCCGTGTTCATGCAGGCGCCGGACCGCCCGGGGCATCAGCCAGGCGGCCGCTACGGCCACCAGCGACACGAAGGAAAGCAAATACCCGGCCCGGTCCTCGCTCCAGTCCAGCTGCTGCAGGCGCAGCGGTAAAACGATGATGGCGGCAAAGAACACCGTCATGGAGAGCGCCGCCAGCGCATGGACGAGGAGCAGGGCGCGTGACGGGCCGGGCGCCGGCGGCGCGCCATCCATGCCGCGATCCCCGGCCGGCCCGGGTGCCGGCACGCAGCGCCAGGCGAAGGCCAGCAGCACCCACGAGGCCAGATACAGCAGGAAGGGATAGCGCCAGCCCGCCGTGGCCAGCAGACCGCCCAGTGCGAGGAACAGCACGCCGCCCAGTTCGATCGTCATGCCTTGCCTGGCGATCATGCGCAGCCGCGCCTGGCCGCTGAACAGGGCCGAGATCAGTCCCGTGCCCGAGGCCATCACCAGCGCCGTCGGCACGCCCAGCAGGAAACGGTTGGCGAACACGGCCAGGTGGCCATGCAAGAACATGCCCGAGATGCCCAGCAAGCCGTACAGGAACAGTCCCGTCAGCAGGGTGCGGTGCAGTCCCAGGC
>NZ_JBWBYV010000130.1:0-924 GCF_056174685.1 Janthinobacterium sp. BHSEK | reverse complement strand
GAAATTTGTGATTTTTAATTAAATTGCCTGATCTCTGCCCAGATTAACACATAGTCTTTTGCTTGGAATAAAAAAATGAAAGCTGTCATACTTGCTGGTGGACTGGGTACTCGAATTAGTGAAGAGACCTCTACGAAGCCAAAACCCATGGTCGAGATTGGTGGGAAGCCAATTTTGTGGCATATCATGAAAAGCTACTCGGCACATGGCGTGAATGATTTCGTTATCTGTTGTGGCTACAAGGGTTATGTCATTAAAGAGTATTTTGCGAATTATTTCCTGCATATGTCAGACGTGACATTCGATATGCAGAATAATCAAATGGAAGTCCATACTCGCAATACTGAACCATGGAAAGTGACCTTGGTTGATACAGGTGATGAAACGATGACGGGCGGCCGATTGAAAAGAGTGCGTCCGTATATTGCCGACGAGGAAATGTTTTGCTTTACTTATGGCGATGGCGTTAGCGATGTCAATATTGGTGAATTGATCACATTTCACAAGGCGCATGGAAAACTGGCAACGTTGACTGCAACCCAGCCTCCAGGGCGTTTCGGAGCGCTGAACCTGGAGGGGCAGAAGATCAACAGTTTTCAGGAGAAGCCCCAAGGGGATGGCGCCTGGATTAACGGTGGATATTTCGTGTTGTCTCCTAAGGTCATTGATTATATAGATGATGATTCAACAACCTGGGAAAAGTCTCCGATGGAAAATTTGGCTAAAGATGGACAGCTGGACGCATTTTTTCACCATGGTTTCTGGCAACCGATGGATACATTGCGCGATAAGATTCATCTGGAAGAAATGTGGCAAACTGGCAATGCTCCTTGGAAAACATCCAAGTAGAGTGATAATGGATATTTTGCGGAATAATTTTAAAAGTCAATTTTGCTTGCTAAAAATATAATTATACTGGGTCTG
>NZ_JBWBYV010000129.1:0-4568 GCF_056174685.1 Janthinobacterium sp. BHSEK | reverse complement strand
GGTCCTGGCGATAGATAATGCGGTCAGTGTCGGTAGTGCTCAATTTTTACTCCAAGTTGTTGTTTTATCGTTATTCGGATTGGCCTCTGGCCGTGCTGCAGTCGGTAATGCGTACAGCATCTGGTGCGTTGGCTGTCTGTCGAGCATGTTGGCTGTCGCTAGAGCAAACGCTTCGTCTTCGGTGTGTTGGCAAATTTCAGTGCCTGGCTTGCGGTAGTCGCGCCGCCGGCAAAACTCTTTGTATTCGTCCATTGTTGCTATGCCCCTTTTAATCCGTGCATCCACAATCGGTTAAGGCATCATCGAAGGGGAACAGCTCCCCGTGATTCATCGCCATGTCATACATCGCTTGATAGCTGGGCCTGTCCTTGCGGAACCAGCCGCCAGCACCAGATCCGGCCGTTTGGGCGTTCTTTTCCTGCTGTATCCACCACAGCGCACGGCTGGGCTTTTCGCGGATCAGGGATAGCACCTGGTTGCCGCCTTTCAGGAAGCACAGATCGCAGTTGCCGTGCATCGTCTTGCCGCTCATGTTCGGCAAGCCCAGGTCAAAATCTTGTGTTGCCCAAAACGCGCTGACGTCAGCCACGGTCAAGCCGGCCGCCGCCAGGGGCGCTTCTTTCACTTCGTGCTTGCCGTAGTCCTGCGTCGATAGCCGCGCCACGCGCATGGGCTCGTCGGCGCGCATGCCGATAAACGTGGTCCATTCGACCAGGCCTATCGACTTCAAGTAGCGCTGCATCGGGCGCACCTTGAGTTCTGCCGTGCAAAAGCGCGCGACAGGATTCGGGAGGAATTTTTTTTCGTCGTGCAGATCAGCGAAGGGCTCGCCGCGGCGGCTGGCCGTAGCAAAGTCCACGATGGCAAATTCCTTGCCACGCGCTTCATTGCGAGGGCGGTTTTCTATCCAGACGATGGGAACGCCCCAGCGCTCGCCGCAATCGCGCACGAATTCAAGGGTCGCTTCCTCTTCCTTGCCGGTGTTGGCGAAGCACACCACGACGTCAGCCGGCAGCGTGCCGCCGTAGGCTTGAAGCGTCATCCACAGCATCATGCCGCTGGTACGGCCGCCGCTGAACGAAATGACGCCAGGGCCGTCGAACAGGAATGGGCTGTTCATGCGGGCACCATGCAGCGTCGCGCCAGGGAGACCAGCCAATGCGCCAGCTCGGCCGGCGTGTGTTCGCGTTCTGCCTTGCCGCATTCCGGCCGCCAGCCTGGATCGCCTTTCCGGCGCCGCTCGCCGGCGCGGTTGCGACCAGACGGGGCGATCACATGCGAGGCTTCGCCCAGGACGATGGGCATGGCCGGTATTTGAGCTGGCGCACAGCCGACGATGTACAGCAAGGTGGCCTTTTCCGCGCGGTGGCCAAACGAGCTTTGGAAAATCGGCAGCGTCCAGCCGCCAAATTTGTCCCGCTCGCCGATCGCTGGCAAGCCGCAGTGTGGCCAGAGGGTCGAGCGCTTCGGGTGCTCGAGCACGCCGCCGAACTTGCGCACCTGGGCGACGGCCCACACCGCGAGTTCCTTTTCGTCCGGGCGCGGCTTGGCCAGGTGGCGCAACGTGCCCCAGGAGCGGCACGGAGGATGCGCCACCACCGGCACGCCACCCGGCCAGGCGCGGGCGTCGCGCTCTGCATCCCAGGCGTCCACCGCCGGCATGGTCTTGTAGATCGAATTGGCGCGCACGAACAAGGCCGCCACGGCAGGTAATGCGCGTTCCGCTGTCATGCTTGGCACCCGATAGGCGTGGTTGTCTTCTTGACCGCCTCGATGGCGCCCAGCGGCACGGCGCGGAACATGCCCGGCCACTGATGGTCCAGTTCCACCCAGGCGTGCAGCTCGCCATTGCCCACGTCGCGGCGCAGGTCGTTGACGGTGCCGGCCTGGTAGCCTTCGTCGGTATCGAATGTCACGCGGTCGCCCAGGGCGATTTGCCGCGGAGAATTGGTCAGGGTGTTCAGCATTGCGGTTTTCCTTTCAATTTGGCAGAAACGCCGCACACGCCGTAGCGGTCGATGGCGTCCAGGATCACGTCGCCGCAGCAAGCGGCAATCGCGGCATAGTCAAAGCGTTCGGTTTGCGTGCGAACGATCACGGCATAGGTGCTCATGTGCCATTTCCTTCATGGGGTGGGGTGTCGGGGACGATCAGCCGGGGCCACGGACAGGCGTTGACCGCCGCCCAGGCGGCAATCACGGCTGTTTTTGCCTCGTCGGACAGATTGGGCACGGGCGCCGTCAGCGGCGTGGCCGGGGCAGGGCGGTAGGGGTGCGTACAGTTATTTACACGAGTCCGAGGAACGGCAACCCCAACAGCCACCCCGCGCCCACCTGTGGCCTGTACCGGCGTCCACGTATGGCGCACGGACTTGAAGACCACACCAATCAGATCGCTGCAGCGCACGCCGTAGGGCGTGGTGCGCAGCGTTTCGCCGTAGCGGCCGATGACGGTCTTTTCGTCCTTGGCCAGCGTGACGACCAGTTCCTTGCGTGGCACCAGGGCGCCGCCCTGGGCGCGCAGATATTCGGCCCAGCAGGCGCGCTTTTCGCCGTCGATCTTTTGCACGGCGTCCCAGGCGCGGCGCATGGCGGCCGGGGCTTCGTTGAGCATGCTTTCCTCGATACGGCGCAGTTCGCGCCATACGGTGACGGGCGCGCCGCCCCATTGCTGGAATTGCCGGATGCCCCAGCAAGCGGCCCAGGACTCGACGCGCGCCGATGGCGTCAGCTCGACATCGCCCTCGGTGTCGGCCGTCACGACATAGCCTTCCTTGGTTTTGTGCTCGGCCACGCCGTCGATGTTCTTGGCCACGTACTTGGCGATGTAGCCGGCGGCGCTGCCCTTGGCCCAGTCAATGCGTTTCACGTCCAGGCGGCGCGCGAAGGCGCCCGGTTCGCCACGGTCCACGCGCCAGGCGTAGCGCTTCATGATGCGGATGGCACGGCCCGCCACGTCCTCCAGGTGGGCCGTCTTGTATTTCGCGGTGGGGCGCACGAACAGCAGCAGATGCCAGTGCGGGCAGCCATCGTGGTGCGGCTCGGCGATGCGAAAGCCGTACAGGCCGATGCCACGGCGCGCCAGCGCGGAGCGGCACAGCGATGTCATCTTGCCCAGGTAGGCGTTCGCCTCGCGCGGCGTGGAGCCGTCGAACTTGTCGTTGGGCTTGCCGCTATGCTGCATGGCATGGAAGCGCGATGGGCACGTCCAGGTGATGAAAATGCCCTGGTCGCCGCACTCGCGGGCGATTTGCTCGAAGCCGTTGATGCGCAACATCAGCTCGCCGCGCCGGATGGCCTTGTTGGCGGTGGTCTTCTCGGCCAGCTCGGCGATGCTGAATTGTTGGCCGTTCTCATTCTGCACCAGCGTGGCGGCCAGCGCTGCCGCGTTGCGCCGGTTCTGCGCCAGGCGCGACAGCACGGCGTCGTTGCTGGCATAGGGTTCGCCGCGATAGTTCACGTAGCCCAGGCGGATATTGCCCGCCTCGAAGGCGCGCTTGACGCGCTTGCGCAACTGGCGGCGCCACCAGCGGGCGTCCACCAGGCGGGCGATGGTGTCGGTCAGCGCGTCGAACTCGGGCAGCTCGATGCCATACGAGGCGCATTCGTCTTCCATGATCTGCAAGGCGTGCGTGTCGGACACGGCCATCCACAGCATTTTGGTCACGCCGGCCGCCGCGCGCTCGGCGGTGGCCACGATGTCGGCGTCGCTTTGCGACAGGTCGACGCCGGCCGGCACATACTGCTCGGCGAACTCGCGCACAAAGCCGGTGGCGACGGATTCATAGACTTTGTACCAGGACGACCAGGCCATTTTTGCCATGGCAGCCGTGATGACACGGTTGCGCCATTTGTAGGGGATGCGGGCCAGCTCGGGCGCGAACTGGGCGGATCGCAAGAAGGCTTCGTGACGCTGCGGGGCAGGCAGCAGGATTTGTTTAGATTGCATTCAACAGTCTTTCGTACACACGGATGGCGGCAGAGGTGGCGGCGCGCAGCTCGATGCGCTCTTCCTCGGTAAAGGAGTGGATGGGCGATTCCCAGCGGTCGGCGTCCAGGCCGGCGGCGATCAACACGGAGCGGCGCGCGCCACGCGGCGACAATCCCCAGGCCTGGGCGATAAAGCGCGCCTCGCTGGCACGCCGCTGCTCGATGGCGCGCAAGCTGGCCCGCTCGGCCAGGCTGGCTTTCGCTGCTGCGATGGCGGCCAGCGCCTCCGGCGCCCCTGGGGGCGTCGGCACGTCCCTGTCGCGGGCGGCGAGGATGGCCGCCACCGGCAAGAACGACAGGTGATTGTCGATAAGGGACGCTGGCATGGTTCAGTCCTTGATGGCGCCGATGGCCTGCAGCACGGCAGGGGCGATGACGATCAAGAGCGACAGCAGCCAGACGCCGCAGTTTTTGAGCAAGCGCAGCATTACCGCTCTCCCGCCATATCGCCGCTGCATGGGATTTCTCCGTCCGCATGCGATACCAAGGCAGTCAGGCCGATTCGCGCCTGGCGCGCGATCTCTGGATGGACCATGGCCGCATACTTGCCACCTGGGCAGCAGTCGACCGCTGGGGGGA
>NZ_JBWBYV010000128.1:0-14341 GCF_056174685.1 Janthinobacterium sp. BHSEK | reverse complement strand
CGCAGCTGGTGTGCGGCTTACGGTGTGGCTGTCATCTCCCGCGCCAGCATGGCCATCAGTTGCGCTGCCCCCATTTCCCGCGCCAGCGGCGCCCCTTGGCCAGCCCATTGCGCGGCGAAGTCGCTGTTGCCGTGCCGGCTGGCCAGCGCATTCAATTGCTTGGCGGCATCGTAGGCGACGGGATAATCGGCCGGCGGCGGGCTGCCCGGCGCTTCGCCATGGTCGATCAGCCGGTTCACCATGCCGCGCGCCAGGCGGCCCGAGAGGACGCTGGTCAGGCGCGTGCTTGCCGCCCGTGCGCTTTGCAGGTTGGCGCGGTAGCCCGCGTTGGCCGACGATTCCGGGCACAGCACGAACGCGGTGCCCAGCTGGGCTGCCGCGGCGCCCAGGTCCAGCGCGGCGCGGATGCCTTGTCCATCCATGATGCCGCCGGCCGCGATCAGGGGGAGAGCAGTGCGGCCCGCCAGCAGGCGCAGCAGCACGCTGGTGCTGTGGCGCTCGTCGGGCGCTTGCGGGTCGAACACGCCCCGGTGGCCGCCCGCTTCCACGCCTTGCGCCACGATGGCATCGACACCGGCCTGTTCGATCAGCGCCGCCTCGCGCAGATTGGTAGCTGTCGCCATCGTGTAGACGCCGGCCTGGCGCAGGGCGGCGATCTGCTGCCGCGCCGGCAAGCCGAAATGGAAGCTGACGACGGCGGGACGCTGTTCCAGCAACAGGGCGAACGCTGCCTCGTTGCCGAGAAACGTTTGGTAGATCTCGTCGAGTTCCGTAGGCACGGCCGCGCCCAGCTCCGCGAACAGGGGCGCCAGATGGGCCAGCCAGGCCGCTTCGCGCCGCGCATCGCGCACCGCCGGCGCATGGCAGAACACATTCACGTTGAAGGGGCGGTCCGTCAGCGCGCGGGTTTCCTCGATCATCTGGCGCGCCTGCGCCACGCTGCCGGCGCCGATGGCCAGCGAACCGAGGCCGCCCGCACCTGAGACGGCGGCCGCCATGCGCGGCGTGGAGACGCCCGCCATCGGCGCCTGGATGATGGGGTGCTGCAAGCCGAGACGGTCGAGGAAGCGCTGGATTGAAGTCATGATGTTTCCTTCATCAAGTTGAGGATGTCGCATTCAATTCTTATTTTGAGAATATAATAGCATGATAATTCTTAAAGCGAGAACATGATGGACATGGAATCCCTGACGATTTTCTGTGCCGTGGCGAGTGAACTGAGCGTCACCCAGGCCGCGGCCCGGCTGGGCCGCGCGCCGTCCAGCGTCACCACGCGCATCCAGCAGCTGGAAGCCGATATCGGCGCGGAACTGTTCGTGCGTACCAATAAACGCATGGCCCTGACGGCGGCGGGCGAACGCTTTCTCGAGTATGCGCAGCGTTTGCTGGCGCTGGCGGACGAAGCCCGCCACGTCGTCACGGGCGGGCGCGAGGGCGGCACCTTGCGCGTCGGCAGCATGGAAAGCACGGCGGCCAGCCGCTTGCCGGCCTTGCTGGCCGCGTATCACGCGCGCCATCCGGACACGCGCCTGGCGCTGAGCACGGGGCCGTCGCGCCCCCTGATCGAGCAGGTGCGCACGGGTCTGCTCGACTGCGCTTTTGTCGCCTTGCCGCCAGCGTTCGGCGGCGCCGCCGCCTTGGCGGAGCTGGGCCTGGCATCGACGGCCGTGTGGCGCGAGGAACTGTGTCTGCTGCTGCCGGCCAGCGAAGGGCAGGCGCGGCGCCCCGCGGACGTGCGCACGCGCTCGCTGGCGGCGTTCCCGCAAGGCTGCACCTACCGCGGCATCGCCGAAGAAGTGCTGGGCGTGGCCGGCAGCACGCAGTGGCGGGTGCAGGAGCTGAGTTCGTATCACACCATGATCGCTTGCGTGGCGGCCGGCGCCTGCGTGACCGTGCTGCCGGCCAGCGTGCTGGCGTTGGCGGATGCGCCGGCCACTCTGAAAACACTGTCAGTTGGGCAAGCCGACACGGTGCTCGTGTGGAGAGTCGGATTCGACGTGCCCGCGTTTCAGCACTTGCTGGCGCGGCTCGGCGAGGCGGCGCCGTGAGCGCGCCGGCCAGGCTGGGCGCGGCCATCGCCGCAGCGGCCATCCTCGCCATCGGCATGGGCTTCGGCCGCTTCGCCTTCACGGCCATCTACCCGCACATGGTCAAGGAAGGCGTCCTGAGCTTGCGCGACGGCAGCCTGGCCGCCTCGGCCAACTATGCCGGCTACTTGCTGGGCGCCATCCTGGCCATGCGCGCGCGGGCGCCTGGCGCGCACCGGCTGTGCCTGTGGTCCGTGGCCGGCACGGCGCTGTGCCTGGGCGTGCTGGCCTTGCCGATGCCCGTCTGGCTCATCGTGACGGTGCGGGGCGCGGCGGGCGTCTTCAGCGCCCTGGCCATGGTGGCCGCCTCGCTGTGGCTGCTGGTGCAGCGCGGGCAGGCGCGCGGCGCGCCGCTGCTGTACGCGGGCGTGGGCGCCGGCATCGCCGTGTCGGCCGAATTGCTGGTGCTGGCCTCGCACCTGGGCTGGCACAGCGCCGGCATGTGGCTGCTGCTGGCCGGCGTCACCGTGCTGGCGGGGCTGGCGGCCGCGCCCGCGATTGCCGCCGGCGGCCTGGCGACCCCGGATGCGCCGCCAGCCGCCGCGCCGGCGCTGGCACCCGTGGCGCCGTGGCCGCTGGTGCTGATCTACGGATTGGCAGGGCTCGGCTACATCGTTACGGCCACGTATTTGCCCGTGCTGGTGGGCGCGGCCTTGCCCGGGCTCAATTCGGCCCACGTGTGGGCCGTGTTCGGCCTCGGTGCGGCGCCTTCGTGCTTCCTGTGGCACCGGCTGCACGGGCGCCTGGGCACGCGCCAGGCGCTGCGGCTCAATTTGCTGTTTCAGGCGCTGGGCGTGGCCTTGCCCGTGCTGGCGCCCTCGGCCGCCGGCTACCTGCTCAGCGCCATCCTCGTCGGCGGCACGTTCGTCGGCACGGTCACGATCGCCATGCCGGCCGCGCAGCGGGCCGCCGTCAAGGCGGGGACCAACATGACGGCCATCATGACGCTGGTGTATGGCGTGGGCCAGATCATCGGCCCGGTGCTGGCGGGCAGCCTGTATGCGCAGTCGCACAGTTTCAACAGTTCGCTGCTGGCGGCCGCCGGCGCGCTGCTGCTGGCCATTGCCGCGAGCTTGCGCCTGTAAATCCTTTTCAATCCGCTCGCTGACGCATCTCAGCAGCGCCCCCGGCCTGACATTCTCGAATCATTTTAGGACTGTTCTGATTTCGTTCAAGAAACTCCGTTGCTAGACTTCAATAAGTCACCGGACCCCGCCAGCCAATATGCGCGTGGCAAGCCCGGTCCCTGATCTCCCTTATTTGAAAGTAGCGGTAATGACAAAGCAAATACAACAGCATCCGCAGCAGCATTCGGCACGCATGACGGGCTTGCGCAATCGCCTCCCCCGGAGTGGGGCGAACAGCTTTCGCAGCGCCGACCTGCTCGACGTGCTCATCGATTTCCTGGGATTGAAGAATGATGCGGCCCTGGGGCGCGAGCTGCGGGTGTCGGCTCCCATCCTTTCCAAAATCCGGCATGGGGCATTGCCCGTCAGCGCCGCCATACTCATACGCATGCACGAAGTGAGCGGGCTGAGTATTCTTGAACTGCGGGCATGCATGGGCGATCATCGCGCCAATTTCGGCATGTTCGACGAGGGCGAAAGAAAATAGGAGGCTTGCCGCCCGCCATCCTACTGGCGCGCGGCGGCTCCTCTGGTAGCAGACCCAAGCCTTGTCTCTCCATATGACCTAACCCTAGGAAAAATGCCGTGAAAACCATCAGTTCCCTCATGCGTAGCGAATTTCATTCCCTGCGCGTGCTGACCTTGACGCCTGATTCGGAGGAGGGCGCACGCTGGCTGGGCTCGATGCTGAATACCATCGATATTGCCAATGTAAAAAATGTCCGGGCCTTGAGCATGGTGCCCGCGCTCCTGCGCGAAGGGGATATCGACGTGATCGTCGCGGATGTCGCGCATGGTGGACTGATGCTCCCCAGTTTGCTGAAGACGCTCGATGCGGCGACCCCGATGCCGCGTTTCCCGCGTATTTTATGGGTGGGGCAGCCACCGCCCGTCAATCTGCTGCCTGCGCCATGGCCGGCCCTGGCGGAGCCCCCGGCAGTCCGCCGCGTCGGCGGCCTGCCGGTGACGGCCTTGCTGGCGCATGCACGCCTGGCGCACCGGGCCGGCATCAATGTCGGCATGGTGTATGGTGGCGGCAAGGCCGCATTCACCGAGGCCTTGCGCGATTTGCTGCTGGCGCCGTCGAACAACCGGCATGCATCGTGCTCCGCCCCCGCCGATGCTCCCACCGAGGTCGATGTGATCGAGGCGTTGACGACAGGAAAGAACCTGCGCATGATGCTGCAGCCGCAATTTGATTTGCGCACGCGGCGCATCATCGGTGCCGAGGCGCTGCTGCGGTGGCGCCTTCCCGGCGTAGGCGAAGTGCCGCCGTCCGTGCTGATTCCGATGGTCGACCGCCTTGGCCTGCATCTGCTGCTGTTCAGCTATATCGAAACGCGCGTTATCGATGTATTGCTTGTGCTCAAGAGCCGCCAGGTGGCGCTGCCCATCGCCTTGAATGCCTCGGCCGAAACCGTGTGCACGCCCGGTCTGGCGCAGCGGCTGGCCGAGAAAATGCAGCGGGCGGGCCTGTCGCCGCACTTGCTGAAAATTGAACTGACCGGCGATCTGCCGGTCGCCGATGAACTGCTCCTGTCTGCATCGCTCAATACACTGCGGGCAAAAGGCTTCCCCGTTTCGCTCGATGATTTTGGACAAGGCACATCGACCCTGAATCTCCTGGCAAAAATGTCTTTCGATGAGGTCAAGATCGATGGGGCGTTTGTGCGCGACATGAAAACCAGCGCTTCCGCCCAGGCCGTGATTGCCGCGACGGTGAGCCTGGCGCGGCTGATGAATCTGAAGGTAGTGGCGGAAGGGATCGAAGAGGCGTCATGTATCGAGGCACTGGCCTGCCTTGGCTGCCCTACGGGGCAAGGCTATGCATTGGCGCGTCCCATGGAACTGCGCGATTTTTTTAACAGCGTCAGCAACAAGGAGTGAAATGGCTGTAAAGTTAATATAAAGATAATTCTCTTGATCATTTATCTGTTGTATGGCGAATCGGAGCATTTTTGTTGCACAAGGGCACTTATGTTGATAAATAACATCTTGGATGGCGCTAATGGCGCAAATAGGAGTAATCTCATCAAAGGAAATCCTTCCCATGCAGTGCCTGCTCCTAGCCCCTGCCTATGAAACACTTACGTATTGCCTTGCTCGATGATCACGCGGTGGTGCGGCATGGCCTCGTCGCCCGCCTTACGGCTGAACCCGATATTGACGTCGTGGGTGCTTACAGTACCAGCCGCCAACTGATGGCCGGGCTGATCCGGGCCCCGGCAGACGTCCTGTTGCTCGACTATGCGCTGGGTCCGGACGAACTCGATGGCGTGTCGCTGATCCGCGCACTGCGCGCCAAATTCCCCGATTGCCCGATACTCGTATTGTCCACGCACCATGAGCCGGCCACGGTGGCGCTGGCCTTGCGCGTCGGCGCCCGCGGTTTCGTCGGCAAGGGCGAGGACATGGCGGAGCTGGTCAAGGCATTGCGCAAGGTGGTGTCCGGCGCCGTGTATCTGAGTGCCGAGATGTCCTACCGGGTGGCGGAAGCCAGCACCACCTTCGATGCGCGGGAAGGCGATGACGGCGCGGACGCGCTGCTGCTGGGCGCGGCATTGTCGGCGCGCGAGCGCGAGGTGATCCGCTGCTATCTGGCGGGCATGACGGTGACGGAAATCGCGGAAAAATTCAAGCGCAGCATCAAGACCATCAGCTCGCAAAAGACCACCGCCTTCCGCAAGCTGGGCGTGACGTCGAATAATGAACTGTTCAAGATCCGGCATAGCATAGGGGACGCATGAGGCGCTGGCGAGCTGGCGTCGCCGCGTTCCTGCTGGCCGCCTGCTGCATGGCGGCGCAGGGACAGGAGGGGACCTATCCGCTCAGCGCCGCGGAACAAGCCTGGGTGCGCGCGCATCCTGTGCTGAAGCTGGGCATGATGCAGAACCGTCCACCATTCGAAACCATCCAGCGCGGGGCGATCGGGGTTGGCATCGGCCCGGATTACATGAAAGTCATTGAGCGGCATAGCGGCCTGACCTTTGACATAGTGACCTTGGCCGACACGGACAGCGGCTTTGTCCTGTTGCGAGAAAGTAGGGTCGATTGTCTTCCCACGGTGCGCAGTATCGGCACACCGCCCAAGGTGCCCGGTGTCAGCTACAGCTTGCCTTACCTCTCGACCAAGGCTATCGCCGTCACGCGTGGACAGGTTGGCACCGTTGCCGATGGCATCGCATTCGATGGCAAGACAGTGGTGCTGCCGGCCGCGGAAGCTGGCCTGTTCGGTCCCTTTCTGCGCCAGCGCTACGACGGCATGCGCATCGTCGTCAGCCCCACCATGCGGCAGGCGCTGGCGCTGCTGTCGAAGGGCGGCGCCGATGTCGCCATCGGCAGCAAGGCGCAGCTGTTACCGGATTTGATGCGCGAGGAAGGCGCTGACCTGCATTTTACGGAACTGCCCGTGGCGATGACGTCCGACGTACGCATGGCGCTGCGCGACAGCGACCCCATGCTGGTGTCGATCGTAAACAAGTCGCTGGCCGCGATGACCCCGGCCCAAATCAGGCTGGTACGCCAGGATTGGCTGGGGGGAGAGGCCGGTAATCACTCGAACATGCTGTTCGCGGTGGACCACTTTGGCGAGCATGTGGGCCTGGCGGCCGCTTTGCTGCTGATCCTGGCGGGCCTGGCGTATCAGGCCTACAGCGCGCACCGGCGGGCCTTGCGCAACGAGCGCCGGGCGGCCATGTTCCTGGCCGTGATGAGCCATGAAATCCGCTCGCCCATGAATGCCGTGCTGGCCGCGGTGGAGTTGCTGCGCTCCACGCCCATGAATGCGGAGCAGCGTCACTTTGTCGACCTGGCCAGCAACGGCGGGAACATCCTGCTGCGTTTGCTTGACGACGTGCTCGACGTCTCCAAGCTGGAGGCGGGACAGCTCACGCTCAGCCTTGATCCGGTAGATGTCGCAGCTTTGGCCAGCGATGTGGCGGCCCTGCAGCAGCTGCGGGCGCGCGAGAAGGGCATTACGCTCGATGTGACGGCGCACCAGACCGTGCCGCGGCTGATGCTGGACGAGGCCAGGCTGCTGCAGGTGCTGCACAATCTGGTGTCGAACGCCATCAAATTTACGGCGACAGGCGGCGTCGAGATACAGATCGCCATGCTGGATGAGGGAACGGAGCAGGCGCGGCTGGAAATTGCCGTTGCCGATACGGGCATCGGCATCGGCACCGCCATGCAGGCAACACTGTTCCGGCCGTATGTGCAGGTGGAGGGCACCTACAAGCGCTCGGGCGGTACCGGCTTGGGCCTGGTCATTTGCCGCGAACTGGTGAATCTGATGCAGGGCACGATCACCATCGACAGCGAGATGGGCAGGGGCACGCGCATGGTGATTTCCTTGCCTGTGGCGTTGGCGACCGGGTCGCCTCCGGCGGTGGATGTAGCTGTTGCCCGGCCCGGTCCGGCGGGCGGCATGGCGGCGCAGCGCCTCTCCATTCTGGTGGTCGAGGATGTGCCGGCCAACCAGGCCGTGTTGCGGGCCCAGCTTGCCAGCCTCGGCTGCGATGCGGATATTGCCGAGAATGGCGCCAGCGCATTGGCTTGCTTCAGCCTGCGCGAATATGACCTGGTACTGATGGATTGCGACTTGCCTGACATCGACGGCTACAGCCTGACGGTTGAGTGGCGCAGGCGTGAAGCGGACCTGGAACAGGCGCGCTGCCCGGTGATCGCGATTTCCGCCTCGACGGGAACGGATCATGCCGAACGCTGCTTCGAGGCTGGCATGGATGGCATATTGAGCAAGCCGATCCGTTTGGCGAAACTGCAGGATATCGTCGAACTGTGGTGCGACGTGACGCTGGTGCTGCAAGCGCCGCCGATGGAGTCCCTGGCGGTATTTGATATGCCGCAAGTGCGCGCCGCGTTCGCCAACGATATGGATGAGTTGCTGCAGGCCATGGCCATGCATGAACATGATACCGCCTTGCGCGCCGCGCACCGCCTGCATGGCGCGGCCCTGGCCATGCAATGGGCAGAGATGGCGCAGCCGGCGGGGAAGCTGGAAAGCCTGTTGCGCAGCGTGGCGGAGTCGACCGATGCGTGTTGCAGTCAGCCCCTGCAGGAAGTCGTGGCAGCCTGGCGTACCCGTGACCAGCATTGATTTCAATCGAAAGGAGCATCATGTTGCGTAGGATGAACAAGAATAAGAAAGAGGCAATGGGGATGCTGGCGTTGATGTTGCCGACCACCTTGCTGTTCCTGGTGCTGTCCGGCATGGATCCGACGACATTGCCGTCGGCATCCCGGCCCTTGCCATTCGGCTTGCCTGCAACGCTCGGCAATTTGCCGATAGCCGCCGCGATCCTTTACATCAGCATGGGGTTGACGGGGCTGGTGCTGGCACTTCTGCCGGCAACCCTGTCGCGCAAGAAAACCTTGCTGTCCGGATTCCTGCTGCTGGCGCTGGCGGCGTTCATGGGCCTGTTTTCCCGTTCGCCATTTGAGCTGTGCTGCTGGAGCTTGCTGGGCGGCATCGGATGTACGATGAATATCTGTGCCTGGATCAGTATCGGGGTCACATATTTTCCGCGCCATTGCGCGCTGGTGGTGGGGCTCATGAATTGCCTTGCCGTGGCCAGTAGCATCGTCGCCGCCAAACTCAGTGCCATTCAGCATGCCTTCAATGAACAGGGGAAACTGCCCCTGTTACCGGCCATGGCCGGCATGCTCATCCTGATTCTTCTGTATATCCTGATCTGGCATTTTTTTCAGCAAATCAGCGCCGCCGGCGAGCGGCGGTTCATCCGTCCTGAAGCCAAAAGTCCGGTGGGGTCGGTCTGGTCACGCGGCCCGCTGCTGCTGTTTTTGACCGCCTTCTGCATGCCATTAAGTACTGCCAACTTTGACTACCTTTACAGCACCTACCTGCGCGAGATACTGGAATTGCCCATCAAGACGGCGCAGATGGCGATGGGCATTGCCGGGATTTCAACCTTGCTGTCGCCGCTGGCCGGGTGGCTGGGGGACCGTTATGGCGCCATGAAAACGCTGTTGCTGACGCTGCCCGTCACGGCGGCTGTCGGCGGCCTGATATTTTTGGGATGGCGTATGCCCTTGAGTGTCCTCACTTTCCAGGTGTTTCTGATGGGACTGGGCCTGACTGCGGTGTTCTATGTCAATATGCTGGCGGCCCTGATTCAATCGGTGGCGCCCATGCAGAACATGCGGGCTGCGGGTTTATTCTACTGCGCGTTCAACCTGGGCATTCCTGTCACGGGTGTCCTTTTTGCCTACCTGAGAGAGATGCTTGGGTGGACGGCGTTGGTTTTGGTGCAACTTGTCTTCCCCCTGGTGCTGGCGACCGTTCTCGTCTGGCTGGCGCAGAGAATACTGACGCCGGCCGACAAGGCTGTGCTTCCGGGCTGATTGGCCAGCAGCCACCCGCATCGAAGCACCGCCTTGCAGGCGCTCTTGCACCCACCTGTACGCCCGGTAATACCGGGCGTTCGCCTGTCTTGCAGCGCCATCCTCCTGGCTTTTATCCTCGCATTACCTCCCCATTCGGTCTAACCCTGCCGCAACTACAGCTTGCTTGCGTCTTGCGTGTGTGCTGTCGCAGATTCGTATAAAAGCACGTCACATCCGACGACGCGGATTTTTAAGACCATTCTCATATCGACAACTGTCGCGGCTCTGTAAAGTACGAATCTGCATCAACAGCCGCGTTCCTACATTAACTGGCGCGCATTTACCTTTATCTTTCAGGAGTAGTCTCAATGAAATCCCAAGCCCGTATCTTCGCCGTTCTGCTGGCCGCCGCTGCAACCCAATCCGCTTTCGCTTCCGATGGCACGATCAATTTCGAAGGTGAACTGCTCGATTCGACTTGTACCGTTACTGTCAACGGTGTGGTTGGCCCTGCGCCTGCGACCGTGACATTGCCAAAAGTGTCGGCTGCCCAGCTGAAAAAGGCTACAGACGTTGCAGGCCAGACAGGTTTTAATATTACGCTGAGTGCGTGTACCGGTACCACCACCAAGGCTGCCGCATTTTTCGAATCGGGTAGCGGTGTTAACCCACTGACCGCCAATGTGAAAAATAGCGACCTCAGCCCTAAGGGCGCCAAGTTTGTGGAACTGCAACTGGTCGATGCCACTAACGGTAATGTGATCAAGGCTGGTGATTTCTCGCAAACTGCGAATACCTCCAAGGTCACGAAGAACGCTGCCGGCAATACGATTTTGCCGTATGCCGTGCAATACATCTCCACCGGCGTTGCCAGCGCCGGTCTGGTTAAGGGTGCCGTTACCTATTCCATCACTTACGAGTAATTTGCTCGCCAGGGAAGCACGTTCTCGCCGCTTTGGCGAGGGCGCGCTTCCAGCAACCATCCTGAGGTCTTCCATGTCCCCCTATCATTCATTGCAAAGATCGTTATTGCTCAGCCTGGCCTTGCTGTTTTGTTCTTCCTCAATGGCCAGCGTCGTGATCACGGGCACGCGGCAGATTTATCCGGCGAAGCAAAAAGAAATCACCATCAAGGTCAATAACGATGGCGCAGTGCCGGCGCTGGTCCAGACATGGATCGATGCTGGCGATGTCGCATCGACGCCCGCCACGTCCAAAGTACCTTTCGTGCTGACCCCGCCGCTGGCCCGCATCGATCCGGGAAAGGGGCAGAGTCTGCGCCTGATGTTTGTCGGTCCGGCTTTGCCTGCAACGAAAGAATCGGTGTTCTGGCTGAATATGCTGGAGATCCCACCCAAGTCTCAAGAGGCAGATGTGAACAGCCTGCAGATGGCGTTCCGCTCGCGCGTCAAGATTTTTTATCGCCCCGAAGGGCTCGCTGGCAATCCTGTCGACGCGATCGAACAAGTGCAATGGCGTGCCGTTCATGCCAGCAGTGGCAAGGGCTTTGCCCTGGAAGCATATAACCCGTCCGCCTTTCACGTATCGATGGCGTCGCTGTCGCTGGTGGCCGGCGCCCAGCGCAGTGAGAGTGATGGCGGCATGGTGGCGCCAGGCGAGACCAAACAATTTGCACTGCCCTCCCTGCATGCCTTTCCGGCCGCCGGCGCGCAGGTGGAATTTAACGCCATCAATGATTACGGTGTACCAGTGCCGACACGGCGTAGCCTTTCTGCGCCGGCCGCCCGGCCCGCTCCTTAAGGTTTGAATCATGAGTACTCATCGCCATGTCCGCTATTATCCTCAAGCAAAGCCTAGTCTGGGCGTCAATGCGCTCGTTGGCAGCATGCTCAAGGCGGTGGCGTTCAGTTCATGTGCCATGGTCATGCCAGCTGCGCATGCGGACGAGGTCGATTTCAATAGCGCGTTCCTGCCGGAAGGCTCGCGCAGCCTGGATCTCGCCATTTATCAGAAAGGCAATCCTGTCTTGCCGGGCACTTACCGCGCCGATATCGCCCTCAACGGCCAGCTGAATACGCGTCAGGATATCCGCATCAATGCCAACGATGACGGCAGCAATCCCGTCGTGTGCGTATCGCGCAAGATGCTTGAATTGCTGGGCGTGAATATGTCAATGCTGTCGCCGGAATCCATGACCTTGCTGGAGGAGGGGCAGTGTGTAGAATTGGGTAAACTGATAGCGAATGCCACGGCCGTGTTTTTGCCGGAGATGCAGCAGGTCAATATCAGCATTCCTCAGGCGTCGCTGCGGCGCAATGCGCGTGGTTATGTCAGCCCGGAGCTATGGGATAGCGGTGTCACTTCGGGCATGTTGGGTTACAACTTTAACAGCTATCACAATAGGAGTGGCGGTTCTTCATTCGACTCCGCCTATCTGGGCCTCAATGGCGGCTTCAATATGGGAAGCTGGCGTTTTCGCCATAATGGCGCACTCAGCTGGCAGCAGCAGCAGGGAGGCAGTCGTTATCAGGTGCTCGATACCTATGCGCGGCGCGACATTACGGCGCTGAAAAGCCAGCTGACCCTGGGTGATGCGAATACCAGCGGGGAGATTTTCGATACCTTATCCTTCCGGGGTGTGCAATTGGCCAGCGATGACCGCATGTTACCCAATTCCTTGCGCGGCTATGCGCCCGTGGTGCGCGGCATTGCCCGCACTAACGCTCGCGTGAGCATACGTCAGGCGGGCAATCTCTTGCTTGAAACGACGGTGGCGCCAGGCGCCTTTGTCATCGATGACATGTATGCCACGGGTTACGGTGGCGACTTGAACGTGACGGTGTCCGAAGCGGACGGTAGCGAACAGCGCTTTGTCGTGCCGTATGCGGCCGTCAGCCAGTTGCTGCGTCCGGGTTCGCTGCGTTTCAGCACGGCGGCTGGCGTAACGCGCAATAATTTCTTGAGTAAGCAGGCGCGCGTCCTGCAGGGGACTTTGCAGTATGGTTTGAACAATAGCCTGACGGGTTACGGTGGCTTGCAGGCCAGTGAGGACTATTTGTCCTTGCTCGGCGGCGTGGCCTTTGCATTACCGATAGGTGCCGTATCCATCGATCTGAGTCACGCGCAGACGAAACTTGCCGCAGACACGGCCAAGGGCCAAAGTCTGCGCTTGTCATACAGCAAGAATGTCTTGAGCACTGGCAGTAATTTTTCGATGGCTGCTTACCGCTTTTCCACCAGCGGCTATCTGGATTTTGCCAATGCTACGCAAATAATCGACGCCGAACGCAGGGGTTACGATTCCAATATGCAGTATAGGCCCCGCAACCGCGTGTCCTTGACCGCCGACCAGCGCCTGGGTGCGTGGGGGCAGGTCAGCATCAGTGGTTATGCACAGAATTACTGGAACCGGCCTGGCCAGGACTTGCAATACCAGCTCAGTTACAACAAGCAGGTGGGGCGCGTGAGCTACGGCATCAATGCCAATCGCAGCAAATTATCTTATGGCGGCATGGAAAGCAGGATACAACTGACCTTGAGCATGCCGCTGGGTGGCAATGACAGCCTGTCTGCTCCGCAAATGTCGGCGCAGGTATCGCGCGACACGGATGGTCGCTACAGCCAGCTGGCAACGCTGAGCGGCAGCGCGGGAGAAGAACGGCAATTTGGCTATGGCGCATCAGTGAGCCGCAATGGCAGCAGCACCAGCAGCTCCCTCAACGGCCAGTATACCGGGGCGCAGGCGATGGTTGGCGCCGCCGCGGGGCGCGGCACCGGCTATAGCAGTGCCTCGGTCAGCATGAGCGGCAGCGTGGTGGCCCATCCTGGTGGTGTGACCCTGACGCCACTGCGTGGCGAAACCATGGCCGTCGTGCATGCACCTGGTGCCGCCGGCGCCAAGGTGGCCGGCTATCCTGGCCTCAGGCTCGACGCCAGTGGCAATGCGGTCCTGCCCTATTTGCGTCCGTATGAATTGAATGAAGTGGCGATTGATCCGCAGGGCACGTCGATGGATGTCGAGCTGAGCGAAACAAGCCAGCAGGTGGCACCGCGCGATGGCGCTGTCGTGTTTTTGAAGTATGGCAGCAGCACGGGCCGCGCGATCCTGTTTCAGGTGCGTCTGGCCGGCGGCGACGCTCTGCCGTTTGGCGCCACCGTCAAGGATGAGCAAGGGCAGGTCGTGGGCATGGTGGGGCAGGATGGCCAGTTGTATGCGCGCCTGCAGGAAAACAATCGGCAACTGTCGATTTCCTGGGGCGGCAAGGCGCATGAGCGTTGCAGCATGCCCATCGCTGCTTCGCTGCTGCATGGCGAGGGCGGCAAGCTGCAGCAGGCCGATGCCGTGTGCGTGCCTGAACTCATCAATGCCAAGGCGGCGCCCGCCGGTGAACGCAGCGCCGAAGTGCTAGGCGGCACGCATACGGTCGATATTTTCGTCAATGGCCAGCGCATGGAACAGCGCGATGTGGCCTTCATGCCGGTGGCTGGAGAAAGCCGTCCCTCGCCGTGCATGAGTACGGTGGATTTGCAGGCGTATGGCGTGCAGCTGTCCAAAGAGCAGTTGCTGCTGCCGTGCCAACAGGTGCTGGCGTCGATTCCCGGCGCCAGCTGGACTCATGAGGCTGCCGTCCAGCGCCTCGATCTTCAGGTGCCGGCGGCATCGCTGGTGGCGCGCGCGCCACGCCAGGGCTTGCAACTGGCCGCTGTCGGCATCCAGAAGGAAGACACTGGCGTGAAAATCACGCAAAGGAAAAAACCATGAAAATTCGTACGATGGCTGGCCTGATGGCCGGGCTGCTGCTG
>NZ_JBWBYV010000127.1:0-748 GCF_056174685.1 Janthinobacterium sp. BHSEK | reverse complement strand
TCCAGCGCACCTGTTCGCTTGTGGCGAGATCGACCGTGATCTCGGTCTCGTGGCGCGCGAACAGCGGTTCCGGCAGGCGCGCATAACGTCCGCACCAGAACTGGCGGTCGCGTTCATAACGGGGCGAGTCCAGATAGGCGCAGTCGTCAGCGATAAATTCACTGTAGGACGGGGCCGGGCCGGCTGCCGCCAGCGGGTCCACCAGCAGGCGGTTGTAAACATCGGCTACGGCGTGCAGGAAATTGATCAAACCAGTACCATCGGTAACCAGGTGATGGTAGCGCTTGAGCCAGTAACAGCAGTCGTCTGTGCGCACCAGTTCCACCTCCCACAGCGCGCCGCGCGCCAGGTCGAATGGGCGGCGGAATGCCTGCGCCAGATAGACGCGTGCCCGGGCATCGGCATCCGGCTGGCCGGAGAAATCGATGACCGGCAACGCCACATCGACCGTGTCACGGAAGCGCTGTACCGGCAAGCCGTCTTCGTCGTCCAGCACCATGCGCAACGCGTCATTGGCATTGGCGACCTGATTGATCGCCTGGCGCAGCAATGCGGCATCCACAGCACCGCGGATTTGCCATGCCATACCGACGTTATAGATCGGCAAATCCGGATGCAGCGCCTGGTCCAGCCAGATCACCTTCTGCACCGACGAAAGAGGAAACGTTTGTTGGAAATCATTGGGCATGATGCAAACCTTTTCTAAAAGGACCTGTGCCCGGCATGGCCGGCGGCGCAATCCAAATAC
>NZ_JBWBYV010000126.1:0-348 GCF_056174685.1 Janthinobacterium sp. BHSEK | reverse complement strand
TTATGGGTAGGGCTTCACACGTCATACAATGGTACATACAGAGCGCCGCCAACCCGCGAGGGGGAGCTAATCGCAGAAAGTGTATCGTAGTCCGGATTGTAGTCTGCAACTCGACTGCATGAAGTTGGAATCGCTAGTAATCGCGGATCAGCATGTCGCGGTGAATACGTTCCCGGGTCTTGTACACACCGCCCGTCACACCATGGGAGCGGGTTTTACCAGAAGTAGGTAGCTTAACCGCAAGGAGGGCGCTTACCACGGTAGGATTCGTGACTGGGGTGAAGTCGTAACAAGGTAGCCGTATCGGAAGGTGCGGCTGGATCACCTCCTTTCTAGAGTTTGCACGAA
>NZ_JBWBYV010000125.1:0-8961 GCF_056174685.1 Janthinobacterium sp. BHSEK | reverse complement strand
GTACAAATGTACATGATATTTCCGTGCATTGGCAGTTCGGCGAACATTGCCTGGTCACCGTCAACGACGGGCAATTGCAGGCACAGGGCCAGCGGTCCTGCTTGCGCATGCGCTGTTCGCATGGAACGCTGGAGGTATTGCGCGGCAGCGAGACGCCGCCTGGCGGCTGGATATCGCGCCGCTTCGACGAGAAATCACCGATTGCCAGCGCCGCCTGGCGCATGCGGGTGCAGGGGACAACTGAAATCGTGACGTACATCGAGCTGATGCCGCAGACGTCGCCGGCTAATTCGCCGGCTAATCATTAAGGGAGCATATTTTGAAAATCAGTATTTTTGGCCTCGGCTACGTGGGTGCGGTCTCTGCCGGTTGCCTGGCAACGGATGGGCATGAAGTGATCGGCGTCGATCCGAACAAGACCAAGGTCGACCTGATCAACCAGGGCACCACGCCCATCATCGAGAAGGATATCGGCGAGATGATCGCCGCCACCGTGAAGAGCGGCCATTTGCGCGCCACGGCGGACGTGCGCGACGCCGTCTTCGGCTCGGACATGTCGCTGATCTGCGTGGGTACGCCCTCGCAGCTCAATGGCAACCTGGACCTGAGCCACGTGCGCAAGGTGTGCCAGGAAATCGGCGCCGCCATCGCCGAGAAGGACAGCTTCCACGTTGTCGTGGCGCGCTCGACCATGCTGCCCGGCTCCATGCGCGCGCTCGTCATTCCGACCCTGGAAGCGGCATCGGGCAAGGTGGCCGGCGTCGATTTCGGCGTGTGCAACAACCCGGAATTCCTGCGCGAAGGCACGGCCGTCTACGATTACTACAATCCGCCGAAGACGGTCATCGGCGAATCCGATGAAAAGGCGGGCGCGCTGCTGGTGCAGCTGTATGAAAAGATGGATGCGCCGCTCGTGCGCACGGACGTCGAGACGGCCGAAATGGTGAAATACACGGACAACACCTGGCACGCCGTCAAAGTGGCGTTCGCCAACGAGATCGGCAATATCTGCAAGGCCGTCGGCATCGATGGCCACAAGGTGATGGAAATCTTCTGCCAGGACACCAAGCTGAACCTGTCGCCGTACTACATGAAGCCGGGCTTTGCCTTCGGCGGATCCTGCCTGCCGAAAGACGTGCGCGCGCTGACCTACAAGGCGCGCAGCCTGGACCTCGATTTGCCCTTGCTTAACTCCATTCTGCCGTCGAACCAGCGGCAAGTGGAAAAGGGCATCAAGATGATCGTCGACAAGGGGGCGCGCAAGGTGGGCATCCTGGGCTTCTCGTTCAAGGCCGGCACGGATGACTTGCGCGAGTCGCCGCTGGTCGACGTGATCGAGTATCTGCTGGGCAAGGGCTACGAACTGAAGCTGTACGACAAGAACGTCAACCTGGCCGCCCTGACGGGCGCCAACCAGGATTACATCCTCAATCACATCCCGCACATCTCCAAGCTGATGGTGACGAGCATGCAGGACGTGCTCGATTTCGCCGATACCATCGTCATCGGCAATGGCGCGGCCGAATTCAAGACCGTGCCCGCCAGCCTGCGGCCGCACCAGCACATCGTCGATCTGGTGCGCATCAGCAAGGATCAAAGTGGAGAGCAATATGACGGCATCTGCTGGTAAGCCCGTGGCTGCCCAAGCAAGGCGGGTGCTGATCCTGGTGGAAAACCTGCCGTCGCCCTTCGACCGGCGCGTGTGGCAGGAAGCGACCACCCTGCATGCGAATGGCTATGACGTGTCGATCATCTGCCCGACGGGCAAGGGCTACGAGTCGCGCTACGAAGCCATCGACGGCATCCATATCTACCGCTACCATCTGCCGCTGGAAGCGGAAGGGGCGAAGGGCTACCTGGTGGAATATTCGCTGGCGCTGTTCCATACTTTCCGCCTGGCGTGGAAAGTGCATTTCGCGCGCGGATTCGATGTGATTCACGCCTGCAATCCGCCCGATTTGCTGTTCCTCATCGGCGGCTTCTTCAAGCTGACGATGGGCAAGCGTTTCCTGTTCGACCACCATGACATCAATCCGGAACTGTACGAAGCGAAGTTCGGCCGCCGCGATTTCTTCTACAAGCTGATGGTGCTGTTCGAGCGCTGGTCGTTCCAGAGCGCCGACGTGTCGATCGCCACCAACGAGTCGTACAAGAAGATCGCCATCGAGCGGGGCGGCATGAAGCCCGAGGATGTCTATGTGGTGCGCAGCGGACCCAAGCTGGACCGCCTGCGCGTGCTGCCGCCCGTGCCGGAACTCAAGAAGGGCCGCACTTACCTGGTCGGCTACGTGGGCGTGATGGGCGCGCAGGAAGGCATCGATCTCCTGCTGCAGGCGGCGCAATACATCGTGCAGACCTTGAAGCGCGAAGACGTGCAGTTCGGCCTGGTGGGCGGCGGCACCTCGCTGGAACAGATGAAGCAGATGGCGCAGGACATGGGCATCGGCGACTACGTGACTTTCACGGGGCGCGTGCCGGACCAGCAATTGCTGGAAATGCTCAATACCTCGGATGTGTGCGTGAATCCCGACGTGGCCAACGACATGAACGACAAGTCGACCATGAACAAGATCATGGAATACATGGCCCTTGGCAAGCCGATCGTGCAGTTCGACCTGGTCGAGGGCAAGGTTTCCGCACAGCAGGCATCGCTGTATGCCTTGAAGAACGATCCCATCGACATGGCACGCAAGATCGTCGAGTTGCTGGACGACCCTGCCCGCCGCGAGCAGATGGGCGCGTTCGGCCGTCATCGCGTGATCAATGAGCTGGAATGGGAATATGAGGCGCCCAAGCTGCTGGCCGCGTATGCGCGCCTGTTTCCCGCTGCCGTGACCGCGGCGTCGGTAACGCTGAGCAAGGATGGCCGCTGACATGGGCCGCCCAATCAGCCATCCCCAATCCTGATGGAGCAAGCCCGACAATGAAAGCAATGATACTGGCAGCAGGCAAAGGTACGCGCGTGCAGCCCCTGACCTACGATTTGCCCAAGCCGATGATCCCTATCTTGGGTAAACCCGTGATGGCGTACCTGGTGGAACATCTGGCGCAGCATGGCGTGACCGACATCATGGTCAACGTCAGCTACCTGCATGAAAAGATCGAGGAGTATTTCGGCGAAGGACACCAGTTCGGCGTGCAGATCGGCTATTCCTTCGAAGGCTATACGAACGATGCGGGCGAGGTCGTGCCGCAACCGCTGGGTTCGGCCGGCGGCATGAAGAAGATCCAGGAGTTTGGCGGCTTTTTTGACGACACGACGATCGTGCTGTGCGGCGACGCCTTGATCGACCTCGACCTGGAATCGGCCCTGCTTGAGCACCGCCGCACGGGGGCGCTGGCCTCCGTCGTCACCCTGGAAGTGCCGTGGGACAAGGTATCGAGCTACGGCGTGGTGGTCAGCGACGCCGCCGGACGCATCCGCGCCTTCCAGGAAAAGCCGGCCCAGGCCGATGCGCTGTCCAATTGCGTCAGTACCGGTATCTATATTTTCGAGCCGGAAGTGCTGGACCTGATTCCCTGCGACCGCCCCTTCGATATTGGTTCGGAACTGTTTCCCTTGCTGGTGGAAAAGGGCTTGCCGTTCTATGCGCAAAAGCGCCAGTACAACTGGATCGACATCGGCAGCGTCAAGGATTACTGGGAAGTGCTGCAAAGCGTGCTGATGGGGGAGGTTGCCCAATTGCATGTGCCTGGCACGCAGATTGCCGATGGGGTATGGGCGGGCTTGAATACCCGCATCGACTGGAGTGGCGGGACGCGCATCGAGGGCCCCGTCTACATCGGCTCGGGTTGCCGCATCGATGCGGGTGCCGTCATCGTCGGGCCCACGTGGATCGGCCATGGCAGTCATGTCTGCGCCGGCGCCGAAGTGGTGCGCAGCGTGCTGTTCGAATACACGCGCGTGCTGCCTGATGTGGTGCTCGATGAAATGATCGTCTTCAAAGATTATAGTGTCGACCGCGTCGGCCGGATGCGCCATGTTTCCGATGCGCAAGCCCATGCCTGGGGCAATGCGCGTGACCGGCGCAGCTTGCGCCGCGCGGAAACGTCGCCGGCCCTGTATGCTGCCCAATAAAATGTTTGTGAAGTGAAGCTATGAAAATTTATCCAGTTATCCTGTCCGGCGGTTCGGGCACCCGTTTATGGCCGCTGTCGCGCGCCGTATTGCCCAAACAACTGTTGCCGCTGGTAACGGACAAGACCATGTTGCAGGAAACGGCGCTGCGCGTGCAGAGCCTGCCCAACCGCCGCGCCGGCGATAGCGGGCTGGCCGGTTTTGACGTCATGCCGCCACTGGTAGTGTGCGGCAATGAGCACCGCTTCATGGTGGCCGAGCAATTGCGCGAAATCGGCTTGCCGCCGCTGGGTATTTTGCTCGAACCGGTGGGGCGCAACACGGCGCCGGCCGTGGCCGTGGCGGCGCAATACCTGCTGGCCATCGACCCGCAGGCGCTGATGCTGGTCTTGCCGGCCGACCATGTCATCACGGACGTGGCCGCGTTTCACCAGGCCATCGCCGAAGCGGCCCTGCTGGCGGCCGACGGCGCCCTGGCTACCTTCGGCATCGTGCCGACGGCGCCGGAAACGGGTTATGGCTACATCCGTAGCGGCGCGCCCGTGAGCCCGGGGGCCGCGGGTTGCAAGGTCGAGCGTTTCGTGGAAAAGCCGGACTTGGCCACGGCGCAGTCGTTCCTTGCCGCTGGTAATTATTTCTGGAACAGCGGCATGTTCCTGTTCCGCGCCGAACGCTACCTGGGCGAGCTGGGGCAATTCCAGCCCGCCATGCTTGCCGCCTGCGAGACGGCCGTGCGCGACGGCTACCGCGACCTCGATTTCTGCCGCCTGGAAGAGAAGGCCTTCGCCGCCTGCCCATCCGATTCGATTGACTATGCCGTCATGGAACATACGGCGCATGCGGTGGTGCTGCCTGCCGCCATTGGCTGGAGTGATGTCGGCTCCTGGTCAGCCTTGTGGGAAGTGCAGCAGGGCGATGCCGACGGCAACGTCGTGCGCGGCGACGTGTATCTCGATGGCGTGAGCAATTGCCTGGTGCGCGCCGAGCGCCGCATGGTGGCCGTGCTGGGCGTGCAGGACCTGGTCGTGGTGGAAACGGACGACGCCATCCTGGTGGCGCACAAGGACCAGGTGCAGCGCGTGAAACAGGTGGTCGACCACTTGAAGCAGGCGGGACGCAGCGAACACGTGCAGCACCGTAAGGTGTACCGCCCATGGGGCAGTTATGAAGGCATCGATATCGGCGAACGCTTCCAGGTCAAGCGCATCACCGTCAATCCGGGCGGCAAGCTGTCGCTGCAGATGCACCACCACCGTGCCGAGCATTGGGTCGTCGTCAGCGGCACGGCGCAAGTCACGTGCGGCGACAAGGTGACCTTGCTGACGGAAAACGAATCAACGTACATCCCCATCGGCATGACGCACCGGCTGGAAAACCCGGGCAAGCTGCCCTTGCACCTGATCGAAGTGCAGTCGGGCAGTTATCTGGGCGAGGACGACATCGTGCGGCTGGAGGATGTCTACCGGCGCGTCTGATTACCTTGTTGACGATATCCGCGCAGCGAAACTATTGGCTTAAGGAATGATGCTATAAAGTAACTTTTAATTAAACAATAGTTAACATAAAAAATTGCTTTATGCTATGATTCTGCCTGGTTTGATCAGATAACTCATGCGGAAGCGCTGGCGCTTCCGCATTCACGTTGAGTGGAATCGCATGAAGAAAAATACGTATTCGGTGCTGGCCGCGCTGGCCTTTGCCGGTTCAGCTTTATTCGCGCAGGCAGCCTGTGCCGCGCCCGTCGACATCAGCTCCACGCCTGGCGCCGTCAATCTGGCAGCGGGCGGTTCGCTGACCTTTGGCGACAAGTTCAAAAACAATCAAAAGAGCAATTTTTTCAATGACCTGTTCACGTTCAACGTGGCACAGGCCAGCGACCTGAGCGTGGTACTGAACTCGCGCAGCAGCAGCGCTGCGAATGGCCTGAACCTGACGGGTTTCGGCTTGTACAGCAGTGTTGGCAATACCTTGCTGCTGGGCGGCGATCAGTTGTTGACCGGCATTAATGACAAGTGGACCCTGTCGTATGCCAATCTGGCTGCCGGTTCCTACTATCTGAAAGTCAGCGGCAACGTGGTGTCGAACACGGGCGCGGCTTTCAGCGCGAATGGCAGCCTGATATCGGCCGTACCGGAACCTGGCACGTATGCGATGTTGCTGGCGGGCCTGGGTCTGCTGGGCTTCATGGCACGCCGTCGCCAGAAGGCGGCTTGAGCCCTGCCTGGCTGATTGGCATCCTCGTTTGCGTTTCCATCCCGCAACTGGCATGAGCCGGTTGCAGTCATCTTGGTGAAAAGTATGAAAAAATTCCTGAAATCCCTGTTTGTGGCCGCCATGTTTGCCGGCAGCAGCCTGGCCGCCCATGCGGCGCCGGTTGACATCAGCCACGCCACGGTGGATCTGACGCAAGACTTGCTCGATTATTCCAGCAGTGACCTGCTGGGCTCGTTTTCGCTGGCATCCGGTCAGTTGGCCGGCGCGGGCAATAACTTTTTCAGCGACAAATTCACGTTCAGCGTGACCGGTTTGAATGACCTGAGCGCGCTGGCGACGTCGCTCAAGCCGAGCGCCAACTCCGGCCTGACGCTGACCGGTTTCAGCCTGGGCAACGCCAGCGGCATTCTGTTTCATGGCGCGCTAGACCTGATCAATTTCACGGCGCAGGACCAGGCGTGGTCGCTGCAGTCCGGCTCCACGCCTTTGGCTGCTGGCAATTACTTCCTGCAAATTGACGGTTATGTCGCGTCGCCAACTGGCGGCAGCTATAGCGGCATCCTGGCCGTCACGCCGGTACCGGAACCGGAAACCTACGGCATGTTGCTGGCGGGCTTGGCTTTGGTCGGCTTCATGGCGCGCCGCCGCAAGTTGCAAGTCTGAAAGATTTAATTTTGCATGTAAAAAACGGAGGCTGAGGCCTCCGTTTTTTTTTCGCAGGCTGATGTGGAGCTATAATCGTCACGCACAGTGGGTGGCTGCGGCATGGCTGCTTCGATCTTCCTCAACGACGATATTGACCTTGCATAAATCTCTCTTCCTTTCGCTGGCGCTGGCCGCCGGCATCGCACGTGCCGATGCGCCGTCCATGCCCCTGGGATTGCATGCCGCGCAATTGGCTGTCGTAATCAATGACGCCGAGCCGAACAGCATCGCGGTGGGCGAATATTACCGCCAGGCGCATGGCATTCCTCCTGCAAACGTGGTGCACGTGAATATCCCGAATCGCCCGCGCAAGCTCAGTGCGGAGCAGTTTGCGCAGTTGAAGGAGCGTATCGATGCCCAATTGAAGCCCCATATCCAGGCCGTGCTGATGGTGTGGAGCGCGCCCTACGCGGTCGAATGCAATTCCATCACTTCCGCCTATACCCTGGGCTACGATGCGGGGCAGTGCGCGAAGACGTGTGACGCCGGCAAGCCCAGCACGTATTTCAACAGCAATGTGCCGCAACCGTTTACGCAGATGGGCATGCGCCTTTCCATGCTGCTGCCCGTCGACTATGTGGAAGAGGCCAAGGCCGTGGTGGACCGCGGGACGGTCAGCGGTTTTTCCGTGCCCGCCGCCAGCGCGTATTATCTGACCACCAGCGAAAATGCGCGCAACAGCCGTGCCGCCTTTTTTCCGCCTGCCGGGATCGTGCGCCAGCGCAAGCTAACGGTCAAGAACATGAAGGCCGATGTGCTCGATGGCGCGCAGGACATCATGGTGTACCAGACGGGCATGGCCAAGGTCGCCAAGCTCGATACCCTGCGTTTCCTGCCCGGCGCCCTGGCGGATCACCTGACTTCGTTCGGCGGCGATCTGCAGGGAACGGCGCAAATGAGCAGCCAGCGCTGGCTGGAGGCGGGCGCGACGGCCAGCTACGGGACCGTCAGCGAGCCGTGTAACTATTGGCAGAAATTCCCGAATTCGACTGTCTTGCTGCGGCGCTACCTGACAGGGATGACGGCGCTGGAAGCGTACTGGGGCAGCGTGGCGTGGCCAGCGCAAGGCCTGTTTATCGGAGATCCCCTGGCGGCGCCGTATGCCGCGTTCCGGCGCCGCTAGGCCCCCAACGCGTTCCGCCGCAGACATAAAAAAAGGCTCTTGCGAGCCCTTTGTCTATGCCTGCATGCTGCTGCGGCGCTTGCGGCGCGCGGCCAAGGCGGCCATGCCCAGACCAACGAGCAGCATGGCGTAGGTTTCTGGTTCAGGCACGGCGACTACTGGCGGCAAGATGGGGTTGGGAGCGTTGCGTCCGTCGATGCCGCCACCGGAGCCACCGGAGCCGACTCCGCCATTGCCTGCAGGTGCAGGCCGGCCGCCGTCGGACGATACCATCAGCGGTTCATACATGGCGGAGGCTGCGCGGCCCACTCCGCGATAGCCTTCGCTGCCGGTAATCGCTTCACTGGTTTCTTGCGCAACAAAGTCGCGCGTGCCTGCACTGTAGTCAAAGCCATCTTGCTTGATGCCTGTCCCCAGGCCGTTGCGACTGGCACGGCCGTTCGTATCAAACTGGCTCAAATCATGGCCGCGACTGTCGAAATGCGGCTTGCGCAGCACTTGCGACGATTCCGTGTCGCCGAATTCGGGTAGCGAGCCCTTGCCGTCATTGGTGCGCCAGCCCATGCCGACGGCGCCATTGGCCAAGCGGCAGGCACTGTAAGTGCTGTTCATGTCGGCTTCATTGGCACTGCCATTGGTTCCGGTGCTGCTTGCTTCGCAGCGCTTGTCGTCGGTTGCCGCCGGTGCCGCCGCTTGCGCGCGCGCGTAGCCCGCACTCAATGCCAATGCGGCGGTGATCAGGGATAGCTGGATGGTGGTGCTGAATTTTTTCATGGTGTGTTCTCGCTAGGTGTTCATGCTGGCAATGCCTGCATGCCGCTTGATCCGTTTTGTCCTGCAA
>NZ_JBWBYV010000124.1:0-3533 GCF_056174685.1 Janthinobacterium sp. BHSEK | reverse complement strand
ATGCGGCGGCGATGGGCAGGCCCGCAGGCCATGCCTTTCAATTTGAGAACGGCCGGCTGGTCATTACCGCACCGACGCCCACGCCGCTGCTGGTGCAGTGCGACACCTTCCTGGTCGGCGTCAGAAAAACACGCGACGGCATCCTCAACCGCCTGGCCGGCATCGGCTTTGCCGCCGTGGCCAGCGGCGACACGGACACCGTGCAAACGATCATCGCGGCGCGCACCTGCCTGCTCGACATCACGATCTGCCCAAGCGTGACCGCCGCGCGCGATCTGGACGAGCTGCAGGCGGCCGTCAGCGCCGAGTTCCAGCGCATCGCGGACACGCTGCCGCAAGAGGCGCGGCGCGCCTTCGATGAAGCAGCCATCACGCAGTAACACCCCGACATTTACCACCTACCAGGAGAACAACATGGCCACCGACTACCACCATGGCGTGCGCGTCATTGAAATCAACGAAGGTTCGCGCCCCATCCGCACTGTCTCCACGGCCGTGCTGGGACTGATCGCCACGGCCGACGATGCCGACGCGCTAGCCTTCCCGCTCAACACGCCCGTGCTCGTCACCAACGTGAAAGCGGCCATGGCAAAGGCCGGCAAGAAAGGCACCTTGTACCGCGTGCTGGAAGCCATCGCCGCGCAAACCAAGCCCCTGACCGTCGTGGTGCGCGTGAGCGAAGGCAAGACGGAAGTGGAAACGACCAGCAATGTGGTAGGCGGCGTCTCGCCCGATGGCAAGTACCTGGGCGCCCAGGCGCTGCTGGCCGCGCAAAGCAGGCTCGGCGTCAAGCCGCGCATCCTGGGCGCGCCTGGCCTGGACACCAAGGCCGTCACCACGGCCATGGCCAGCGTGGCGCAGCGGCTGCGCGGCTTCGTGTATGCGTCGGCCTACGGCTGCAGCAACGCCGTGGCAGCCACCACCTACCGCGGCCAGTTCGGCCAGCGCGAGGTCATGCTCATCTGGCCTGATTTTGTCAGCTGGGATACCGCCACCAGCGCCGAGGCCAGCATGTCCGCCGTCGCCTACGCCATGGGCTTGCGCGCCAAGATCGACGAGGAGACGGGCTGGCACAAGACCTTGTCGAACGTGGTCGTCAACGGCCCGACCGGCATCAGCAAGGACGTGTTTTTCGACCTGCAAGACCCGGCCACCGATGCGGGCGTGCTCAACGCCAAGGAAGTCACGACCCTGATCAACATGGGCGGCTACCGCTTCTGGGGTTCGCGCACCTGCGAGGCGCCGGGCGGCTTCTTCTATTTCGAAAGCTACACGCGCACGGCCCAGGTGCTGGCCGACACCATCGCCGAGGCGCATTTCGCCTTTGTCGACCTGCCCTTGCATCCGTCCTTGGTGCGCGATCTGCTGGAAAGCATCAATGCCAAGTTCCGCGACTTGAAACTGCAGGGCTACATCATCGACGGCCATGCCTGGTATGACGAGCAGTTCAACGACAAGGACACGCTCAAGGCGGGCAAGCTGGCCATCGACTATGACTACACGCCCGTGCCGCCGCTGGAAAACCTGAAATTCCAGCAGCGTATTACCGACCGCTACCTGGCCGACTTCGCCTCGCGCATCGCCGCGTAGTCGTACCGGCGTCACCATCACCACCCTGCCCGCGCCTGCGCGGGCGCATTGAAATACTGGAGAACACCATGGGCCTGCCCCGCAAACTGAAAAATTTTAACTTGTTCCAGAACGGCGTGTCCTTCATGGGCATGGTGCCCGAAGTCACCTTGCCCAAGCTCAGCCGCAAGATGGAAGAGTACCGCGCCGGCGGCATGAGCGGCCCCGTGTCCGTCGACTTCGGCAATGAGGCGCTGTCGCTGGAATGGAGCGCCGGCGGCCTGATCGCCGAAGCCCTGAAACAGTACGGTGCGCACTCGCACGGCGCCGTGCAACTGCGCTTTGCCGGCGCCTACCAGGAAGACGATGACGGCACGGTCGCCGCCGTCGAGGTCGTCGTGCGCGGCCGTTACAAGGAAATCGATATGGGCGGCGCCAAGATGGGCGACGACACCACCCACAAATACACCATGGCTTGCAGCTATTACAAGCTGATGATCGACGGCGCCACGGTCATCGAACTGGACTTCATGAGCGGCACCGAGAACTTCGGCGGCGGCGACACGAATGCGGCCATCCGCAAGGCCATCGGCCTGTAATCCCCTTTTTTAAACACACCACAACAAGGAAACCACCATGCACAACGATACCCAAAACAGCGCCGTCATCGAACTGGACGACCCCATCAAGCGCGGCGACGGCTTCATCACCTCGCTGACCGTGCGCAAACCCAAGGCAGGCGCCCTGCGCGGCATTTCACTGATCGAGCTGGCCAACCTGAACGTGTCGGCCCTGCAGATCGTGCTGCCGCGCATCACCGAGCCGACCTTGACCGCGCACGACATCGCCAACATGGACCCGGCCGACCTGCTGGCAGTGGGCGCCGAGGTTGCCGGTTTTTTGGCGAGCAAAGCCGATCGCCTTTCGGTATCCCCGGCGAAGTAGAAGACGCCATGGCCGACATTGCCGGCGTCTTCCACTGGACGCCGGCAGCGATGGACGGTTTTACGATAGATGAACTGATGGCCTGGCGCGAACGCGCCAGGCAACGAAGCGGAGCGGAATAGATGGCTGGTCGGGATTTGAAGTTACAGGTAGTGTTTGCAGCGCTGGACAAGATTACCGGCCCGCTGAAAAAGATCATGGGCGGTTCCAGCGACACGGCCAAGGCATTGAAGGCCACCAGTGACCGCTTGCGCGAGCTGAACACCCAGCAGAGAAACCTGGGGAAATTCCGCGAACTGCATAGCGGTATCAATGCGACGCGTACCAAGCTCAAGGAAGCGCAGGACAAACTGAATGATCTTGCTGCGAAAATGAAGCAGACCACGACGCCCACGCGCGCCCTGACGCGCGAATTTAACGCGGCAGTCAAAGTCACGCAGGCATTGACGCTGAAAGGCCGCGAACAGAGCCAGCAATTCCGCGCCCTGCGCGCCAGCCTCAAGGAGGCCGGCATCGACACGCGCCAACTGGGCAAGGCGCAGGAGTGGCTTAAAAACAGTATCCAGTTGACGAACGTTGAGCTGGCGTCGCAACAAAAGCGCCTGGCCGCCTCTGCCGCCAAGCAGCAGCGCGTCACCAACGCCACCCAGCATGCTGACAAACTGCGCGGCAAGGCAGGTAGCATTGCCATGGCGGGGGCCGGCGCAACCGCCACCGGCGCCGTGGTCGCTGCGCCGGTCATCAAGGGCTTGCACGAAGCGAAACACTACGAAATCGAAACGGCGCGCATCCGTGCGCTGGGCACGCGCACGGCCAAAGAAAAAGAGCACGCGATTGCCTTTGCCAAAGAACTCAAGACGTACGGCGTCAGTCAGCTGGAAAAGACGGAAATGATCCGCGATTCCATCTCGATCTTTGCCGATGGCCACCACGCCGAAATGGCCCTGCCCACCATGTCGAAGATGAAATTCATCAACGATACCCTCTACCCGGAATCGGCCGGCGAGCGCAACGCGCAA
>NZ_JBWBYV010000123.1:0-15525 GCF_056174685.1 Janthinobacterium sp. BHSEK | reverse complement strand
GGCGCGCTTTCTCATTGGCGATGACAAGCAGCGCCGCGCAGCGGAATCAGTGGAAATATACCGAACTCTGGTGCAGCACGTCCGCCGAGCACAGGATATACATCGCCGCCGCTGCCAGACCTATTTGCAAGGCGCCAAAGCTGATCGGGATGAGGCGGGACATGTCGTACTCCTGAGTGGTGTGAGGTGGGTGGTCAGGCTTTCATCATAGGTTGAGTTGATGCTTTTGGGCATCGGATGAATGTCCGCCACGATGTAGGACAACACCTCGTGCCTGGCACCCTGCCTCGCTCTCCGGCCGTTTAGCGGTTCTTCCAGCGCAGCACCGGCTCTTCCGGCGCCGTGTCCGGCACGTTCGAGATCGCCAGCCAGTGCGTCAGGCGTTCCGGATGCTTGAGATTGATGCCCATGCCGTCGATGATGCCTACCTGTTCCAGCATGCGCGCGTCGATCTTCGCCTTCGACACCGTGGGCGCGCCCATGACCATGCGGTCATACGCCTTGCGCGCCTTGTGTTCCCACTTGTGCAGATTGCTTTCGTCGAAGCGGTTCGCTTCGAAATATACGGTCAGGGTGCCATCGAGGTTGCCGAAGCCGACAATGCCCGCGCCCTTGCGGATGGTGGTGGTGTTATCGATGTCAAATTCCGCCGTGGGCACGAAAATGCCGGCGCGGCCATCGACGTCGGGACGTCCCACGGGCGTTTCCTTGCCGTAGGAACTGGTTTCAGTAATGGTTTTTTCTGCGGACATGGTGCGTGTGTGGTGGCCGTGCCGGGAGCGCAATCGGGCCCGGCAGCGCCAGTCATCCTGTTCAAAAAATGCGTGCTGATGATCAGGGCGGGGTAGGGGCCCTGGCGGAGCGATGCTTGGCATTGCTTGATACCCTGCTATTGTAGCGCTAATTTAATTCTCCTTGGCAACACTTGCTGGGATAATGCAACAGTTTTTCCATGAAAAAGCCGCCCGGCCAGGTGGCGGGGCGGCTGTTGCGCGGCGACTATCCGGGCTCAGGCGGCTGTCTTACGGCGTGCCATGAAACCCAGCAAGCCCAGGCCCAGCAGCAGCATGGTGTAGGTTTCCGGCTCCGGTACGGCAGCCATCACCGAGACGTTGTCCAGGTAGGAACCATAGGTCGGTACGGAGACGGGACCGATCGATTCGAAGCGCAGCAGGCTCGACGAGCCGAGCGCGGTCACGTTCTGGCTGTAGGTTTGCCACACGCCGCTCGTATTGCCGACCAGTGCCGTTGGCGTCAGCAGGGTCGAACCCCAGTAGACATTCATCAGGCTGTTCGCGCCGCCAGCCGTGTCGGGACGGCCCGAGTAGGCGAACGACAGTGCATAGGTGCTGCCAGCCGTGGTGGCGATGGCTTGCGATACGGAGGTCAGCCGGTCGGTATTGAGTTCCAGGTATTGCGTGCCGCTGGCGGCGACGGGATTGAATCCGCCCTGGCCGCCTTGCGTGGCGCCTTTCTGGATTTCAAAGGCCGAATTGCCGCCGGCCGAGGAAGTCCAGCCGGTGACGCTGCTGAGCGGGGCCCAGGCCGAGGCGATGACATTGTTTTCGAAACTGCCGTTGACCACCAGTTCGGTCGCGGCGTTGGCGGCGCCAGCGGTGACCAGGGTGGCCAGTGCGGCGATCTTCAGGAGGGTGGCTGGCGTTTTCATGGGTTCTCGTTTGGTTGGTTAAAAGATAATTTGATTTCTTAAATGACATTTAAAGAATATCACCAAAACTCACACGCAGAACAAGCGCTCGCTAAAAATATTTGCAATTGTGAAATCATTGATGTCCACATAGAAACTAATTTCCATGGTGAATGAATTGCTGTGAAGCTCCAAGGCGAACGCGAGCTTGAAGTTACTTGCGTCACGGTATTTTTGTGACATCGGGACGTAAAAAAACCTGCATCGTAACAACAACGATGCAGGTTTTTTTAGATAGCTGCCGTGCGCAGCGGCATATCGATTCGATAGGCACCCGCGCGCGCAGGCATCAGAACGCCAGGCGGCCCTGCAGGTAGAGCATGCGCGGCGCGCCCACCAACTTGCCCAGGTTGCCGTCCGAGGTGCGCGTGAAGTAGCGCTTGTCGGCGAGATTGTTGACGCCGGCGACCAGTTCCAGGCCCTTCTGGCCCGGCACTGTCCATTTCACTTGCGTATTCCAGGTACGGAAGCCGGGTATCACGCCCAGGCTGCCGGCCGCGTTTTCCGTCACGGTATTGGCTTCGTCGGCGAACTGGCGGCTCTGGTGGCTGCTCGACAAATCAACACCCCAGGCGCCCAGCTGGTAGTGGGCGCCGACGGTATCCGTGTTGCGCGAGTAGAAGGGCACGTCGTTGCCCGCATTCGCGCCATCCTGCAAGGTCGCTTTGGTATAGGTGTAGGTGGCGTAGGCGTTCAAGCCGGCCAGCGGGCCGGACTTGTCGAAGTGGTAGTCGATGGCCGATTCCAGGCCCCGGTGATGCGTGGCGCCCACGTTGTAGAAGACGACGTTCTCGCCGCTGCCCACGGACTGGATCTGGTTGTCGAACTTGATGTTGAACAAGGTCGCTTCGGCCGACAGCTGGCCGCTTTTCCAGCGCGCGCCCAGCTCGGCTGTTTTCGCCAGTTCCGGTTGCAGCGGGTTCTTGCTCGACTGCGCATTGAGCTGCGTATTTTGCACGGCGCCAAACGAGCTGTTGTAGTTGCCGAACAGGGTCACGTTGTTATTGAGCAAGTAGGCCACGTTCAGCGACGGCAGGGCCTTGTTGTTGAGCAACTCGATCTTCTGGTCGACCGGCAAGTGGTTGAAGCGTTCCGTCTTGATGTGTTCATAGCGCACGCCCGGCGTGATGCGCCAGGCGTCGATGGCGATCTTGTCGTCGATATACACGGCTTGCGCATCGGTGGCATTGTCGGCGAAGCGCGTCGGCGCCTGCCGCACGCCGCTGGCGATGACGACGTTATAGATGGCCTCGTCGGCCCGCTCGGCCAGGTAGCGGTAGCCGACGGTGACGTCCTGTGTGACCTTGCCGGTAATAAAGCGCTGCGTGTAGCGCGGCTCGATGGCCGTCGTTTCATAGTTGCGCGGCTGGTGGCCCAGGCCCGTGCGACCGGCGTTGATCAAGGTGCTTTCGCGCGAGCTCTTGTTGTAATAGGCGCGCACCTCGAATTCCTGCGTGTCGGACAGGGCATTCAGGTAGCCGATGTCGAAGGCCTTGCGCTCGCCGCTCCAGAAATCGGTCGGGCGCGTGTTCTGGAACGGGTCCTGCTTGTATTGCGCGGCGGTCAGGCCGCCCGGCGTGCGCGACGTCACGTCGTAGTAGGACAGCTTGCCGTACACCTCGGCCGTCGGGCTCAGATCGTAGCGGAACTTCAGGGCGAAATCGTTGACCTTCTCATCGCTGCCCACGCGCCAGTCGCTGCCGCGGATGCCGGAATACAGCACCGCCAGGCCCAGGCCGCTGTCGAGCTGGGTGCCGGCAAACACGCTGGCCTGCGTGTTGTGGCCCACTTCGCTGTACGCGTTGTAGCGCACGCTGGCGTCGCCCGTGATGCCTTGTGTGGTGGGTACGCGGCGCGTCTTGAAATTGATGATGCCGCCCACGTTTTGCGGGCCGAAGCGCACGGCACCGCCGCCGCGCACCACGTCGACCGTCTCGACATTGGCCAGGCTGACGGGCGCGAACGACAGCTGCGGCTGGCCGTAGGGCGCCACCGACATCGGAATGCCGTCGAGCAATACCGTGCTGCGCGGCGAATAGCGCCCGGCCAGTCCGCGCACGCCGATATTGAGCGAGATGGCGCTGCCGGCGCTGCCCGAGTTGTCGCTGATCTGCACGCCGGGAATCCGGCGCATCACGTCGCTGAGGCTGGTCGCGCCCGAGTTCTCGATGTCGTCCTTTTGCACCACGGTGCGCGCGCCGGCAAAGTTCTTCGTGCTGGCCGTCATGCTGGTGCCCAGCAGGTTGCTGCTGACCTGGATCGATTCCAGGATGGGACCGGCATTCTCGGCGCTGTTGGCGTCCTGCGCCTGCGCGGCAAGCGGGGCGCCCAGGCAGGCGAGGGCGATGGCCAGCGCGCACGGGCGCAGCGAAAAGGGCAATGTGACAGGTGTGGCAGCCATGCATGGATCTCCGTAATGACAATGGTTGCGCGGGCAATCGGGCGGCGCGACAACATCGTGGCGTGGATATCCGGCGCAAGGGGATAGGAATGATAATGATTCTCATTTTATCCGTCAATTGGGCAAACTGCGTAGGATAGGCTTTGCCCGGAGAAAGGCGGGAAGTGTTGCTGGCGCGGTACAGCGAAGCTTCTGGATTGCCGCATGGCACCATTGCTCGGGTGCGGCGGCATTCTGCGTGCTTCTTGTATACTGCCGCTTTTGCAGCCGTCAGACGTGAACGTACAATGAGCCAGACAACTGAAACGACACCAGGCAGTTCCTCCGTGGAACGCCGCCAGGGCGACCAGCCGGCAAGTGCTGCGCGCAAATTGAATCTGCTGGTGGTCGACGACAACCAGGAAGTGGGCGAATCGCTGGCCATGCTGCTTGAAGCGCTGGGCCACCACGCGGTGGTGGTGCGCAACTGGCAGATGGCCGTCGAGCAAGTCAAGCTGTGCGTGCCCGACGCCGTCTACCTCGACATCGAGATGCCCGGCATCAGCGGCATCGAAATCGGCCGCCGCCTGCACCACAATCCCGAGACGGCCAACGCCGTGCTGATCGCCGTCACGGGCCACAGCCTGCCCATGTACATGGACGACGCGCTGGCCGTGGGCTTCCGCCACTTCCTCGTCAAGCCCGTGCGCCTGGACGACCTGGCGACGACGGTGCAGTCGGTGCTGGCGGGGTAGCCTTTCCGCTACCCCGGCTGATGGCTGCTCAAGTGTTCAGCGCCGCGGCGCGAAATTGCAAGCCGAGTGCATGCGTCACCTTCAAAATGGTGTCAAAGCTCGGGTTGCCTTCGCCGGACAGCGCCTTGTACAAACTTTCCCGTCCCAGTCCCGTGTCTTTGGCAAGTTGTGTCATGCCGCGTGCCTTGGCAATATTGCCTAGCGCTTTGGCGATGAAGGATGCATCGTCGCCAGCTTCTTCCAGGCAAGCTTCAAAGTAGGCGACGATATCCTCTTCGGTTTTGAGGTGCTGTGCGCTATCCCATTTGTTGAGTTTTTGTACCATCAGACCTCCTGGAGTGCTTGCGCGAGCTGCTGCGCCGTTTTGATATCTTTCGCCTGCGTTGACTTGTCGCCGCCAGCGAGCAGGATAATGATTTCCATGCCGCGCTGAGTAAAATAAACGCGATAGCCGGGACCACAGTCAATTTGCATTTCCGAAACACCGCCACCGACAGGCTTGCAATCACCGAAGTTGCCATCTTCGGCACGATCAATACGTGCCTGAATGCGGAAAAAAGCTTTCCGATCCTTCAGCTTGCTGAACCAGTCATCGAACGTGGCGGTGGTATGGATGCTTTTCACATATACCAGTGTATTCTTTGGGATACGGAAAATCAAGCGTATGCATCAAGTTTGACTGCCGCGCGCAGGCTGGCTTTGTTAGCTGATGCGTTTGCCTGGCCTGCTGCGCAGGCGAGGGCTGCAGCTGCCTCATGCACGAGCGCGGAAATGAAAAAAGGGTTACAAGCCGAAGCATGTAACCCTTTTATTTACCGCTAATTCTATGGGGTGGCTGATGGGGCTCGAACCCACGACAACAGGAATCACAATCCTGGACTCTACCAACTGAGCTACAGCCACCACTGTCTTACTTACCTGTTTAGCTGTTTTGCTGAACAGGTGCCGAATTATACAAAGAACTCGGCAAAGTGGCAAATCTAAATGCAGTCTTTTTTAAAGAATCGAAAGATTGCATGAAAACGCCTGTTTTCGCTCACACGGACAGGTGCGCGACGGGCGGCTGCAAGTCCAGCAAACCGGAGAAGGCTTGCGCCAGGGACTCGACCTTGGCCGTCGTGTAGCCTTGCAGCTGGGGCGCATCGTTGCCGGTGCGGCGCAGGCTGGCAGCGTCGAGCAAACGGGCCAGCTGGCGCGCCACGGCCTCCCCGGTGTCCACCAGGGTGATCGTTTCCTGCGTATGCGCGCGCACCGTGCGTTCGATAGCGTCCTGCACGAAGGGGTAGTGCGTGCAGCCGAGTACCAATGTGTCGACGCCTTGCGCCAGCACGGGCGCGATGTAGCGCTCCAGCATGGCGCTGGTGGCGTCCAGCGCGTCGTTGCCGAGCTCGCACTGCTCGATGCGGTCGGCCAGGCCTATGCACGGTTGCAAGATGAAGCTGGCGCCGGTGGCGTTGCTGACCTGCTCGCGCAGGGCCAGCAGCTTGTCGCCGCGCAAGGTGCGCTCGGTGGCCAGCACGCCGATCTTGCCGTTGCGGCTGATGGCGGCCGCCGGTTTCAGTCCCGGCTCGACGCCGACGATGGGCAGTTCCGGATAGCGCGCGCGCAGGGCCTTGATGGCGGCGATGGTGGCCGTGTTGCACGCCACCACCAGTGCCTTGGCGCCTTGCTGCAATAGAAAGGCGGTGATCGCCAGCGAACGGTCGACCACCTGCTGTTCCGTCTTGTCGCCATACGGGGCGTAGGCGGAATCGGCAAAATAAATCAAATCTTCCTGCGGCAGCTGCGCGCGGATATGGCGCAGCACCGACAGGCCGCCCACGCCGGAGTCAAAAATGCCGATGGGCGCGTCTGGGCGGGCAGTGCTTGCAATAGAAGTCATATAAAGCCGAAGAAGATAAAAAAACGCCGCGCTGGTGTTGCCGCGCGGCGTCTATGGTAGAGCTTGTTTAAGCGACCGTCACGGGAATCTTGCTGACGCTATTGAGTTGCTCGATCTTCGCCTGCCACTCTTTCGGGCCCGTGTTGTGCACCGACGTGCCCTTCGCATCGACGGCCACCGTCACCGGCATGTCGACCACGTCGAATTCGTAGATCGCTTCCATGCCCATGTCGGCAAAGCCCAGCACCTTGGCGTGTTTGATGGCTTTCGACACCAGGTAGGCGGCGCCGCCCACGGCCATCAAATAGGCCGACTGGTGCTTCTGGATCGATTCGATGGCGACCGGGCCACGCTCGGCCTTGCCGATCATGGCGATCAGGCCCGTCTTTTCCAGCATCATGTCGGTGAACTTGTCCATGCGCGTGGCGGTCGTCGGACCGGCCGGGCCGACGGCTTCGTCGCGCACGGGGTCGACGGGACCGACGTAGTAGATCACGCGGTTTTTAAAATCGACCGGCAATTCTTCGCCCTTGGCCAGCATGTCCTGGATGCGCTTATGCGCGGCGTCGCGGCCCGTCAGCATCTTGCCGTTCAACAGCAAGGTCTGGCCCGGCGTCCACGAAGCGACTTCTTCCTTCGTCAGGGTGTTCAGGTCGACGCGCTTGGATTTTTCCGTGTCCGGCGTCCAGTGCACTTCCGGCCACGACGACAGCGATGGCGGCGTCATGTAGGCCGGGCCGGAGCCATCCAGCACGAAGTGGCCGTGGCGCGTGGCGGCGCAGTTCGGGATCATGGCGACCGGCTTCGACGCGGCGTGCGTCGGGTGCATCATGATTTTCACGTCGAGCACGGTCGTCAGGCCACCCAGGCCTTGCGCGCCGATACCCAGCGAGTTGATCTTGTCGCACAGCTCGATGCGCAATTCTTCCAGTTTATTTTGCGGGCCGCGTTGTTTCAGCTCAAACATGTCGATGTCGTCCATCAACACTTCCTTGGCCATCAGCATGGCTTTTTCGGCCGTGCCGCCGATGCCGATGCCCAGCATGCCAGGCGGGCACCAGCCGGCGCCCATGGTCGGCACCGTCTTCATGACCCAGTCCACCAGCGAATCGGACGGGTTCATCATGATCATCTTCGATTTGTTTTCCGAGCCGCCGCCCTTGGCTGCCACTTTCACGTCGACGGTATTGCCTTCGACCAGTTCCATGTGCACCACGGCTGGCGTGTTGTCCTTGGTGTTCTTGCGGTCGAAATGCGGGTCGGCCACGATGGAGGCGCGCAGCTTGTTGTCGTCGAAGTTGTACGCGCGGCGCACGCCTTCGTTGACGGCGTCGGTGACCGTGCCGGAGAAGCCTTCGAAGCGCACGCCCATGCCGATTTTCAGGAAGACGTTGACGATACCCGTGTCCTGGCAGATAGGACGCTTGCCTTCCGCGCACATGCGCGAGTTGGTCAGGATTTGCGCGATCGCATCTTTTGCCGCCGGGCTTTGCTCGGCCGCGTAGGCGCGCGCCAGGTGCTCGATGTAATCAGCAGGGTGGTAGTAGCTAATGTACTGCAACGCTGCGGCGACGGATTCGATCAGGTCTTCTTGCTTTATGACAGTCATGGTGTTCTCGCGGTGGATAAGAAGGGTAAGACTTTTACTAATTAATAGTTACTGGTTGCGGCATCGAAAATGACAAAGCCCATGGCCGCCGCTGGCAGTCATGGGCTTCTTTCTTTAGTGTGGCGCTCTTGCTTGATTCTGGGTCACGGTCATGATGCGGTCGGTGTACGCAATGGCCATGGCCGAAATGATGAAGACCATGTGGATCACCGTTTGCGCAATGATCACTTCCATCTTGTAGGAATTGGCATTGATAAATGTCTTCAACAGGTGGATCGACGAGATGCCGATGATGGCCATCGCCAATTTCGTCTTCAGCACGGAAGCATTCACATGCGACAACCATTCCGGCTGGTCTGGGTGGTCATCGAGGTGCATGCGCGAAACGAAGGTTTCGTAGCCGCCAATAATGACCATGATCAGCAGGTTCGAAATCATGACCACGTCGATCAGGCCTAATACCACCAGCATGATGGTGGCTTCATTGAGCTTGGTCGGCAGGGCGCTACCCGGTACGGCGACGGCCGTCAGCACGTGCTGCAGGGCCGCGTCATTGCCGAACACGGCACCGATCAGGTCGGACAATTCCACCCAGAAATGGAAGACATACACGCATTGTGCGAGGATCAGGCCCAGGTATAGCGGCAACTGCAGCCAGCGCGACATGAAGATGAAGGAGGACAGCGGGTGCAGCTTGGTATGTTTGGATGACGGTGGTAGGTGGTCGATCATGTGGGGTTTCCTGGGGGAGTAAATACCAATTTTTGGTATGCCCGACATTTTACACTTGCTGCTGATTACTGCGCATGGCCTTGCTCCTGATTATTAGGTTTGATGAAACATGAAGTGGTATTGAACCTTCGGTGCAGCATGCATTTTCCCAGTGAAAATACTGTACGGCGTCCCCTTGACTCCCATTGCCGAAGGCGCTTATGGTTAGCCTTGATAGGGGTAAAACGCTGCATAAACGCGACATGTAAGGCGTCCGTAAGACACGGGGTCTATCGTGTTAGCAAACAATTACTACACTGGAGACAAGCATGAGCGCTACAGAAAACCAAGGGCAGGGCACGGAACAGCAGGGACCGGAGGAGTCGCGCGTATTTGAACCGTCGGCAGCGTTTGCTGCACAGGCAACGATTTCCGGCATGGACGCCTATCGCGCCATGGTGGCCGACGCCGAACGCGACTACGAAGGCTTCTGGGCCAAGCTGGCGCGCGAGAACCTGAGCTGGAAAAAGCCGTTCACCCGCACCTTGAACGAAGACAACGCCCCGTTCTACAAATGGTTCGAAGACGGCCAGCTGAACGTGTCGTACAACTGCCTGGATCGCAACATCGAAAATGGTCTGGGCGACAAGACGGCCATCATCTTCGAAGCGGACGACGGCACCGTTACCAAGGCAACCTATAAAGAACTGCACGAAAAAGTCTGCAAGTTCGCCAACGGCCTGAAAGCCAAGGGCATCGCCAAGGGCGACCGCGTCATCATCTACATGTCGATGTCCGTCGAAGGCGTGGCCGCCATGCAAGCCTGCGCGCGCATCGGCGCCACCCATTCCGTCGTGTTCGGCGGCTTTTCGGCCAAGTCCTTGCAGGAACGCATCATCGACGCGGGCGCCGTGGCCGTCATCACGGGCGACGAGCAATTGCGCGGCGGCAAGAAGCTGCCATTGAAATCCATCGTCGACGAAGCGCTGGCGCTGGGTGGCTGCGACTCCGTGAAAAACGTCATCGTCTACCAACGCACAGGCAGCGACCTGCCGATGGTGGCCGGCCGCGACACGTGGCTGCACGACCTGGTCGAAGGCCAGAGCGCGCAATGCGAACCGGAATGGGTCGATGCCGAGCATCCACTGTTCATCCTCTACACCTCGGGTTCCACCGGCACGCCGAAGGGCGTGCAGCATTCGAGCGGCGGCTACCTGCTGTGGGCCGCGCTGACGATGAAATGGAGTTTCGACATCAAGCCGGACGACGTGTTCTGGTGCACGGCCGACATCGGCTGGGTGACGGGCCACAGCTACATCGCGTACGGCCCGATGGCCGTGGGCGCCACGCAAGTGGTGTTCGAAGGCATCCCGACCTACCCGAACGCGGGCCGTTTCTGGGAAACCATCAAGAAACACAAGGTCAGCATCTTCTACACGGCGCCCACGGCCATTCGTTCGCTGATCAAGGCGGCCGACGTGGACCCGAAAGTGCATCCAAGCCACTACGACCTGAGCAGCCTGCGTTTGCTGGGCACGGTCGGCGAACCGATCAATCCGGAAGCGTGGATGTGGTACTACAAAAATATTGGCGGCGAGAAATGCCCGATCGTCGATACCTTCTGGCAAACGGAAACGGGCGGCCACATGATCACCCCGTTGCCGGGCGCCACGCCGATGGTCCCCGGTTCCTGCACCCTGCCATTGCCGGGCATCATGGCCGCCATCGTCGACGAGGCGGGCCAGGACGTGCCGAACGGCCAGGGCGGCATTCTGGTGGTAAAACGCCCATGGCCATCGATGATCCGCACGATCTGGAACAACCCCGAGCGTTTCAAGTCCAGCTATTTCCCGGAAGAACTGGGCGGCAAGATGTACCTGGCAGGCGACGGTGCCATCCGCAACAAGGACACCGGCTACTTCACCATCACGGGCCGCATCGATGACGTCTTGAACGTATCGGGCCACCGCATGGGCACGATGGAAATCGAATCGGCCCTGGTGGCCAACCCGCTGGTGGCCGAAGCGGCCGTGGTGGGCCGTCCGGACGACACGACAGGCGAATCGATCTGCGCCTTCGTGGTGTTGAAGCAAGCGCGTCCGACGGGCGAGGAAGCGAAGAAGCTGGCCCTGGAGCTGCGCAACTGGGTCGGCAAGGAAATCGGCCCGATTGCGAAACCGAAGGAAATCCGTTTCGGCGACAACCTGCCAAAAACCCGCTCCGGCAAAATCATGCGCCGCCTGCTGCGCGTGCTGGCCAAGGGCGAGACGATCACGCAAGATGTCTCGACCTTGGAAAACCCGGCGATTCTGGATCAGCTGAAGGAAGCGTCGTAATGAAAGGTCGGTTCCTACGGGGGCCGACCACGGCCTTTGTTGGGCTGCTGCTTGTCGTTGCCAGCTTTAACTTTTATCCCACGGTAAATAACTTTGGCAGTCCGTAGAATCTTTGCTATAATCTGCGGCTTCGCGACAAGCGAGAAATAGTACGCAATGCGAGCAAGTCGACGCATTGCCTGCAGGAGAGGTGGATGAGTGGTTGAAGTCGCACGCCTGGAAAGCGTGTATAGGTTCATAGCCTATCGGGGGTTCGAATCCCCCTCTCTCCGCCACGGATAGTAATTAAGTAAGATCAGGACGTCTCAGGAAGTCCCTCAAAAACCGCTTAGAGCCTTGATTCTAAGCGGTTTTTTCGTTTTTCGGCGTCTCAGGTCGTGTCAGCCCATTTCAATGCATCGCGCTTTTTTTAGGGTAGGTGATGTGGAATCGGCGGCATACCCTTGATCGTCTACTCTTTTAATTTGCACCATCTTGTCTATAGTGTTCTTTCAACACGTTGACGTGGAGGTGCATCATGCCCAAGATCATTGCTCCGCTGACTGACGCTCGGATCAGGAACGCCAAGCCACGCGAGAAGTTGTACAAACTGTTTGATGGCGACGGCTTGTACATCGAGGTGACACCAAGCGGTTCGCGCATCTGGCGCTTCAAGTTCCGACAGGCCAACGGCAAGGACAACCTGCTGACCTTCGGCCCATATCCGGAAATCACGCTGCAGCATGCTCGCGAAAAGCGCCTGGAGACCCGCCGCCTGATTCTGCAAGGGATCGATCCCGGCAAGCACCGCGATGACGCCAAGCGGCGATTGAAGGAGCGCGCCGCCAACACATTTGAAAAGATTGCCCGCGAGTGGCACGCCAACAAGGTGCCGACCTGGAGCGAGCGCACCGCCAAGAACGTCCTGCAACGGCTGGAGGCAGATATCTTCCCGGCCATTGGCCGCAGGCCCATCGATGAACTCAAGCACCTCGATGTAATCGCTGCACTGCGCAAGATCGAGGAGCGCGGCGCAAGCGAAATCGCCCATCGCCAGAAAGCGGTATGTGCGTCAATTTTCAGCTACGCGATTCAATGCGGATTCACAGAGAGTAATCTGGTCACCGATATGAAGGATGTGTTGAAGACCGTCCGCGCCGGACACTTCGCCGCTATCAACGCTGACGAACTACCGCAGTTTCTGGCCATTCTGGACCGCAACGAAGCACGCATGTTCGCGCCGACCCGCATTGCGCTGCGGCTGATGCTGCTGTGCTTTGTGCGCACCAGCGAGTTGATCGAAACGCCCTGGAGTGAAATTGACCTGGAGCGCGGCGAGTGGATCATTCCATGGCAGCGCATGAAGCGCGGCAAGCTGACCGTCAATCCGGATATGACCAACCATCACGTCTGCCTGTCGCGCCAGGCGCTGGAGCTGCTGCGCGAACTGCACGCGATCACGGGCCGCAGCAAGTACCTGTTCCCGAATCAGCGCGACCACGAAAAGCCGATCAGCAATAACACGATACTGGTGGCGCTTGGACGCATGGGATACAAGGGCAAGATGACCGGCCATGGCTTCCGGGCGCTGGCCATGAGCACCATCAAGGAGCGCCTGGGCTACCGGCATGAAGTCGTGGACCGGCAGCTGGCACATGCACCGAAGGATAAGGTGGCCAGCGCCTATGACCGCGCCCAGTTCCTGGCGGAGCGGCGCCGGATGATGCAGGATTGGGCCGACTATATCGATGCCGTCAGCGGCAAGGGAGCGCCGCCGCAGGCGCCTAGATTAACGCTGGTCAGCGGTGAATTCAGCCGGGATGGCGGAACAGGAGGGCACCATGTCTAAGTATGTATTGCGCCTCACGGATGCGCTTATCAAGCAGACCGCTTCCAAGGAAAAATTACATAAACTAGCTATCGGAGCCTTTGTCCGGGCTGCAACGCTGCCGGTCAATGCCAGTGGCACCAGTCCAGCCCGCGCCGGTTCCAATTCTGCGTACTACGAAAAGCGCACTTGACGAAACGAACCACTTGCAAACGTCGATATCAGGCATAGAATGAAGCTCTCTTATGTGGGAATCGCTCCCACGAGGGCATGCATCGAGCATGTCCCTATGCTTAGCGGCATAGGCGTTGCGGTCGTCACCCGCCACCATGATACTTAGCAGTTTCTGCTAGATATATCGCCGGGCCATGCAGAAGCATGCACATCTCGGCACGATAAAGCGCTGCCTTCAGCGTCTACATATCCCACAGTCCGCAAGACGGATTGCCTGGATGATTGCGCCCGTTGGGCGCTTCCTCAAACAGGAGCAAGACTCCTGCCCCGATTGGTTCGCATGCCCCGCGAGGTAGCGCACCCTATGAAGTACAGCATGGCTATGCCGCAAGCCGCACCGTCAGCAGAAATGCCAGCGATGCGACGCCATCGCGGCTGCCGCCAGCGCATGTGATTCAGAGTCGCCAGTATCGTCACCGCGAGTGCGATGCTGGCATGTATGCCGTCACATGCCATGGCTACGTGCGCGCGTCGTTACTGGCGGCGTGCTGCCAGTGACGACGCGCCGCCGACGGCATAGGCCCAGGCGGCAAGTACAGAGCATCCGCGTGACGGTGCTCAGTGACGAGGCCAGATGCCTCTCCATCGCAGGCTAGCCTTGCGATTTCCTTCGCCCGCTACGGGCTGATTAGTTGAAGTTGATCCGTGCACGATGTGCACTCCATGGACCCTGGGTGATTGGTCCCCGCTGCGGCAGCTCCCTCCGGGAGCGCGCAGCGGTGCCACACGCGCATGCGGCGCGGGCAGGCATTAACAGCAACCGCATACACGGGAGTGGTGTCCCGAGGCCCTTCATTCAACCTTTTCTGCTGAGGCAGCGAGGGTGGCCAGAAACACTTACCTGACAGGATTACACCACGCGGCATCGATGTGAAAACCAATGATCGGAAGGATGACTTTGCCATGCGCGACTTGAACTACCAGCTCAAGCAACTCTGTCACCGCAACCGGGATGGCAGCTTTGCGACGCAGGCCGACCGCGAGCGCCTATTAAACCTGTGCGCCAAGGACCTGGCGGAACGAGGCTTCCAGCATATGAGCGTGGACAGTCTGAAGCCGAAGCATGTGGCGGCGCTGCTCGACAAGTGGAAGCAGGATGGCGTCAGTACCGGAACGATCAAGAATCGCATGAGCGCCCTGCGCTGGTGGGCCGAGAAGATCGGCAAGGAGAACATCATCGCGCGCACCAACGGCGAATACGGCATCGCGGAGCGGGTGTTTGTCACCAATGTCTCCAAGGCGAAGGTGCTCGACGCTGACACGCTGGCCCGCGTGAATGATCCGTATACGCGCATGTCCCTGCAGTTGCAGGCGGCGTTTGGTTTACGACGCGAGGAAAGCATCAAGATCAAGCCGGGATGGGCCGATGGCGGGAACATCCTGCGGCTGAAGGATAGCTGGACCAAGGGTGGCAAATACCGGGAAGTGCCGATTACCACCATGCAGCAGCGTGCCGTGTTGGAAGCGGCCAAGGCGCTGGCGGGAAAAGGCAGCTTGATTCCGGCGCAGTTGCGGTATCGGGACCAGTTGAACCGCTTTCGTGCGCAGTGCGACAAGGCTGGCCTCCATGGCGTGCATGGACTGCGCCATGAGTACGCGCAGCGCCGATACGCCGAGTTGACCGGCCGACCTTGTCCAGCCAGTGGCGGCCCGACGTCCAGACAGCTGGATGCTTCACAAAAGTTGGCGGATAACGCTGCAAGGTTAAAGATTTCGATGGAGATGGGGCATGGGCGTGAACAGGTGACTTCCATCTATCTGGGCAGATGACCGCCCACTTGTATCAGGGGCGCAGCGCATGGAGTAGACGAGATGCAGAAGGGGCAGCCCTGGCGCTGCCGGAATTATCGCGGAGAGTCGGCATGACTCTCCATTGTTTGCTGTTCATCAATCGAAGGAGAATCTTATGACCACAACTAAAAAATTCCTCCGCTTGCCTGCGGTCATCGAGGCCACCGGCTGGTCCCGCGCCACTATTTGGCGCAAGGTGAAGGCAGGCGTGTTGCCAGCGCCTATTCCCATTGGCCCCAAGTCCATCGCCTGGGACGCAGAGGAGATCGCTCAATGGCAGCAGCGCTGTATTGACGCTAGGCGTGGAGTCGT